>NZ_CP107716.1:1326091-1651636 GCF_025854335.1 Pelagibacterium flavum | reverse complement strand
ACCCCGTTACGCAACTGTCACAATCACTACCGCCAGCTTAACCCTGATTGGATAAAAAGACCCTTAATCGCTGATATCTGCTATATTTTCGGCTCCAGAGGGTGCACGAAAAAAGTCGTTAACGGTCTTTTAATAAAGATTTCAGCAATGGCCCCAAACCGTGTATAACTCAGGATAGAGAAATGGCTGTTGGGGTGATTGCGGGGCATGTTTCCGCGCGTTCGATATCCTGGCAGGCAATGTGACCGAAGCGGTTAGCTCCCGCCAAGGTATTGCCGCAAAAGTCATTTTTCTAAAATGCGGCGCATGAGTAAAGAGTATTTAGAGTATGGCGAACAAGTCGACCCCACCCAAGGACGATCCGGCAGCGCTGGCGTTTTCTGCTGTCGAAAACGCACTCAAGGACTCGGTCTTTTCAATGGATGACAAGCCAGCCCGCAAAGTAGAGAGCCAGCCGGCAAGCCGCGAACCCAGGCGCGAACAGCGCCGTGAGGCGCCCACCAACACCGAGCGTTTGCGCGCCGCCGACAAGATCGCCGCTCAGGCCTCCTCGGTCGCCAATGACGATCGTACCACCGCCGCCTCCGCGCTGTATGCCCTCCAGTCTCGTGCATCCAATGCGCCGATCTGGTTCGCCATCACCACGTCCCTTCTCTGGCTGATCGGCGTTGGCCTGATCGCCGCCCTGCGCTACGGCCCGCGTTTCACTGAAGGGCTCTCGATCGCCGAATTTGTGCAAAGCCTTGATTTTGCAGCGCTCGCAGCGATCACCGCCCTGCCCATTCTCGCGATGATTTCCATCGCCTTCCTTGTGCGCCGTGCCCAGGATCTGCGCCTTGCCGCCGCCTCGATGACCCAGGCCGCCATGCGTCTGACCGAGCCCGAATCGGCTGCCGCACACAAGATCGCCACCGTCGGACAGGCCGTGCGCCGCGAGGTGAACGCCATCGGCGACGGGCTCGAACGCGCCCTCTCGCGCGCCGGCGAGCTTGAAGTGATGGTCCACAATGAAGTGACCGCACTCGAGCGCACCTATTCGGACAACGAAACGCGCATGCGCCAGCTCATCGAAGAACTGGCCAGCCAGCGCGACGCGGTGATCACCAATTCCGAGCGCATGCGCGAAGCCATCGCGGCCGTGCATGGAAACGTCACCAATGACCTTAACGAGATCGGCTCGTCGATCACCGAGAGGCTCAAGACGACCGGCAGCGAAGTCACTCAGGCGATTTCCGACCGCGCAACGGCCATGACCGAATCGATCGAAACGGCCGGCACGACAATCGAAACCACGTTCGAACGCCGCTCGCAGAGCTTCGCCGAAACCATTGAGGGCCGCACCGCCGACCTCATCATGGCACTCGACGACAGCTCCAGCCGCCTCGATGGCACGCTGACCGACAAGGCCGAAGCGCTCGCCACCGCCATCGATACATCGACCGATCGCCTCGATACGGTGCTGACCTCCAGCGCTTCCAGCGTTCAGATCGCCCTCGAGGGCCATTCGAGCATGGTTGAAGCTGCATTGGGCGAAACGACCGGCCAGCTCAACGCCCTGTTTGAAACCCGAACCGCCGATCTCACCAACGCGCTCGACAGCCGCAACCAGATTCTCGAAGACACTCTGGGCTCTGGGGTTTCGCGCATTGAAACCGCATTCGAGGGTCGCGCCGAAGCGATTGCCAAGGTTCTCGGCAGCGGCGTCGAGGATGTCGAAGCCGCGTTTGCGGGCCGAGCCGACGCGCTGGCGGCAGCGCTGGGAACCGGCGTGGCAGAAGTCCGGGCAGCATTCGAGGGCCGGGCCGAAGCTCTCGCAGACGCCCTGGGCGTTGGCGTGGAAAGCATCGAGGCCGCCTTCGGACGCCGGACCGATGCCTTGACAGAGGCGCTCGATCAGCGGGCCCGCGAGGTCACCGAGAATGTCGATGCGCGCATCAACTCGCTGGTGAATTCGCTCGATTCCCACACCATCTCGCTTTCGGCAGCCATCGAAGAAAAGTCGGCTACCATCGGCGAGGTTCTCAAGGGCTCGACCGAATCCATTCTCGTGGATTTCTCGCGGCGTTCCGAAGCGCTCGGATCGAGCTTTGCCGCGATGGGCGAGACCGTCTCCAATGGCATCGCAAGCCGCGCCGAGGAAGCAGAGGCAACCCTGAGCCGGATCACCAATCGGCTCGACGAAACCTTCTCTATCCAGTCCAACGCCCTCCAGAGCCAGATCGAATCCATGAGCCTGCGCCTCGACGGTGCGCTCGAGGAATCGACCGAGCGCACGCGCGAGACCCTCACCAAGGCCGGCACCGATACGCTGGCCCAGCTCAATGCCCGGGTCGATGAGATTTCGGTCATTCTCGATAACCGCATCGGTCAGGTCGACACAATCGTTGGTGAAAAGGGCGAAAAGCTCGTTTCCTCGCTCGATGCGCACACCACCGAAATCGCAGACCGGTCAAACCGTCTGGAAACACTGCTCGACGACAAGGGCCGCGCCCTTGCCAGCGCGCTGGAAACCGGCGGCGAGAGCTTTGGCGCCATGGCGGACGCCAAGACCTCCGCCCTCACCGAAGCCCTCGACGCGCGCGCGCAAGCCATCACGTCGGCCGTGGACCTGCGCACCGAGGCGCTCTCTTCGGCCCTCGACGCCCGCGCAGACGCGCTCAATTCGAGCCTCGATATCCGCACCGAGGCGCTCACATCGGCCTTTGATGGCCGTGCAGAGCAGATCGGTTCCGCCCTCGATGGCCGCGCCGAAGAAATCGCTTCGGTCATCGAAAGCCGCACTGGCAATCTGACATCGGCAATCGACAGCCGGACCGAACAGCTGACCGCGGCGCTCGACAGCCGCACCGAGCAGTTCAACAGCGCGCTCGATGGACGGACCGAGACCTTTACCTCTGCGCTGGATGGCCGGACCGAACAGTTCACCTCGGCGCTCGACAGCCGCTCCGAGCAGCTTACCTCCGCTCTCGATGCACGCACCACCCAGCTCGATACAGCGCTGGCGGCCCGCACCACACAGCTCGATGACACGCTGGCCGAGCGCGCCAACGCCATGAATTCGATGCTCGACATCACCTCGAGCCAGCTCTCGGAAACGCTGACCGAGCGCACCCGCTACATGGGTGGCATCATCGACGAATCCGCCGAGCGCCTCGAACGCTCGATCGGCGATCGGGCTCGCGGGCTCGAAGAATCACTGGATGAAAAATCCCGCCACATGGCGGAGTCGATCGCCGACCGGACAAGCGAACTCACCACCGCTGTCGACGCCTCGGGCGAGCGCATCCGCGCCACGATCGATGGCAGCCTTGTCAACGTCACCGAAACGATGGAAACCCGGTCCAACCAGGTGTCCGAGCTCATCGAAAGCAAGGTGGCCGAGCTCAATTCCAATATCGGCCGCGAGATCGACGTCGCTGTCGAAAAGATCAGCGGCGCGGAATCCGGCGTCACCGCCAGGATCGGCGAAGCCGCATCCTCGGTCGGCCAGAGCGCCCGCGACGCTGCGGACCTGGTCGAAGCGCGTCTCACCGAAGCGCGCAGCGCCATTACCGAGATGGTCGACGATCGTCTGGGCACCCTGCCCGAGGCGATCACCACCCGCGCCGAAATCACCGCCGAACGGTTGGCCGGTCTCAATGAGGCCATCCACGGCACGATCACCGATTCCATGCGTGACCTCGAGAGCGGCGCCGACCGGATCGAATCCACCCTCACCGGTTCGATCCACAGCGCCATCGGCCAATCGATGGCCGACCTCGAATCCGGCGCCAGCCGCATCGAGACCGTTCTCAACGACAAGCTCGCCAACGTCACGGCCAACATTTCCGCCGACGTCGAACAGACGGCAATGCGCATGGACGCCGTGGTTCGCAAGGCCATGGAAGAGCTCAAGGTGGCCACTGTCCATATCGAGGATCTGGTGGAAGTGCGCGCCGTCCATACCGCAGACGAGCTTGGCCGCAAGGCGTCCGAGATCAACCGAATCGTGTCCGAGCATACCGACAGGTTCGCCGAACTCATCGACACCAAGCAGAACCAGTTGACCAACGCTCTGGGCAGCCAGACAAATCTGCTGCGCGCCGCGCTTGAAGCAAACGCCCGCGACGCCGAAGACATCATGTCGGAATCGTCCAACCGTATTCAGCACGAAATCACCGACTCGCTGCGCAAGCTCAACGATGCCAATCTGCTGCTCCAGAGGGTTCTGGAAGCCTCGACCGGCAACCTTGCCCGCCTGCAGGGCAATGTCGGCGAACAGACCCAGGCCTACACCGCCGCCGTCCGCGATGCGATGACGGGCACCGAACAGGCCGGCACCATGATGAGCCAGCACGTCGAAGCGCTGCAGAACACCATGTCTGCAATGCTCGAGCAGTTCGGCCAGCTGTCGGGTAAACTCAACTCCGAGACTGACGGGTTCACCACGGCCGCGGCCAATCTGGCCGAAGTCTCCAACTCCACCATGGATACGCTGGAAAATCGCCGTGGGGCCATGGAGTCGCTCGCCGAAGGCTTTGCCGCGCGCACCGATGAAATCGACAACCGCCTGCGCGGCTTCGCCCAGTCGATCGCCGAAACCGTCAACCAGACCGAGCGTCGCCTGATCGCTGCCCGCAAGGCGATGGAAGACGCGCTCGCCTCGACATCGGATGCCGTGACCGGCCAGATTTCGACCATTGGCGATCTCGCCTCGGGCGAAGGCCAGCGCGCCAGCGACGCCTTGCGCCAGACCCAGGCCGATCTGCTCGCCGATATCGAGCGCGCTTACGCCGACGCGACCCGCCGGTTCGGCGATACTGCCGACGCCATGCGCATGACCGCTTCCCAGCTCGGCCAGGAACTCGAAGCGACCCGCAACGAATTGCAGCGCTCGGTGCTGGATCTGCCGGAGGAAACCCGGGCCAGCGCGGCTGCAATGCGTCGCGTCGTCGCCGAACAGATCGAAGCGCTGTCGGAACTCAACGCCATCGTGCGGGCCCAGCCGGGCACCCACGAAGTGTCGAGCCGTACCACGCCGCGGACGCCTTCGGCACGGCTTGCCGCTGCCGAGCCGACCCGTCGCGCCGAACCGGCGCCTCAGCCTGTGCGCCAGCCTGAGGTGCGTCAGCCTGAGGTGCGTCAGCCTGAGGTGCGTCAGCCCGAGCCGACGCGCCAGCAGGCCCCGGTTGCCACTCAGGCCCGTCCCGCAGAGACGCAGAAATCACCGTCCGAGCGCCTCAATGAAGCGCTGACCCAATCCCGTAGCAACCAGCCGCAACCGGCGCCCGCCGCTGCTCCTGCTGCTCCGCAGGAGGGGGGATGGCTCCGCGACGTCCTGCGCAACGCTTCGGCAAGCCAGCAGGCCGGCACGCAGCGCCCGCTGAACCTTTCGAGCCTGACCGAAGACATCGCCCGCGCCATCGACAGTGATGCGCTCACAGCGGCCTGGAACCGCTATCAGGATGGGGAGTCGGGCGCCTTCAATCGCCGGCTCTACACCATCACCGGGCAGTCGACATTCGACGAAGTGCGCCGCAAGCTCCAGCGCGATCCCGAATTCTCGCGCACCGCGAGCGCTTATATGAACGAGTTCGAGCAGTTGCTTGGAGAGGCGGCCAACGGCCCTAACGGCATGCAGCAGACCTTCAATCAGCTCGTGAGCAATCGGGGCAAGGTCTATACGATGCTCGCCCATGCAAGCGGCCGGTTGAACTAAGCCCGCCCAACCTTGAATTGAAAAAGCGCACCCCTCGGGGTGCGTTTTTGTTTCCGCCTCATGCCGCGGCCATGGCTTGCAAACGGATCGGTGCCAGGCGCCGTGCGAACTGATCCGCCGCTGCCTCCCAGGTAAAGCCCCTGGATCTTTCAATCGCCTCGGATCGCGGAATGGAAAGCGCGCGCCGCACGGCGAGGGCAAGATCCTCTTCCAGCGCCCCACCCTTGCCCGCTCCGATCACGTCGACCGGCCCCATCACCGGATAGGCGGCAACCGGAGTGCCGCACGCCATGGATTCAAGCATCACGTTGCCGAACGTATCGGTGCGCGAGGGAAAGACGAAAACATCAGCGCTGCGATAGGCATCCCGCAAGGCCGCGCCCGTCAATTGGCCCGTAAAGACGACATTGGGAAACCGCTGCATGAGCGCGCCGCGTTCCGGGCCGTCGCCGACCACAATCTTGGTGCCCGGATGGTCAATCTCGAGAAACGCCTCGATGTTCTTTTCAACAGCGACTCGCCCCACATAGAGGAGGTGCGGCCCTGGCAGGCCCGAAAACATCGCCTTGGGCCCGGGGCTGAACGCAGACAGATCCACCCCGCGCGACCAGACGGCAAGATGGCGGAAAAACCGCCGCCGCAGATATTTGAGGACCGAGGGTGTGGGCACCATGGTTGCCGATGCCGCAGCATGGAACCAGCGCAGATAGCCATAACTCCACTCGACCGGCACCGGCAGGCGTGCGGCAAGGTATTCGGGAAAGCGGGTATGATAGCTGGTCGTAAAGGCAAGGCTTTGCGCCACGCAAAGCGTCCGCGCCGCCAGCCCCAGCGGGCCTTCGGTGGCAATGTGGATATGGTCGGGCGCAAAGCCGGCGATCATGTCCTGAACCACCCTGAGCGATGGCAAGGGCACCCGGATGTCGGGATAGGTCGGCAGGGGCAGCGTCCAGAACGGCTCGGGCGTAAGGTATCTCACCTCATAGCCGCGCCGCTTCAATGTGTTGCCCACATTTTCGAGCGAGCGGACGACCCCGTTCACCTGCGGGTGCCAGGCGTCCGAAACGATGAGCAGACGCGTCATGGGGTGGCCTCCTGCATCGGAGGCAGGACCGCTTGGCGAATGGGCACAGTCTCCTCGACCCAGCGGATCAGTTCGAACCGCCCTTCCCGTGTCTCCACGATGGCTGTGCAGTTCTCCACCCAGTCGCCGCAATTGAGATAGGTGACGCTTCCGTGGCTGGCGATTGCGGCGGCATGGATATGGCCGCAGACCACACCATCAAAGCCCTGCTCGTCCGCCTCGCGCACCAGCGCGGTTTCGAACCGCTCGATCAGCGCGGCGGCCCGGCCCACATTGGCCCGCGCCCAGCCCGAAAGCGACCAGCGCGGGCGACCGAGCCGCTGCCGCACCCGATTGATGAGCATGGCACCGCGCAGCGCCAGATTGTAGGAAATATCCCCAAGCCAGGACACCCAGCGGGCATGCCGGACGACAACGTCGAACTGGTCCCCATGGATGACCAAATAGCGCCGCCCGTCCGCGCCGGTATGAATTGCCCGTTCGCGCACGTCTATGCCGCCGAACCGGAGCGCCGCGAACTCACGCAGAAACTCATCGTGATTGCCCGGCACATAAACGATGCGCGCGCCCTTGCGCGTGCAATCGAGCAGATGCTGGATCACCCGGTTGCAGGCCGGCGGCCAGTGCCAGCTTTTTCTAAGCTTCCACCCGTCGACAAAATCGCCGACCAGATAGATGCATTCGGCCTCGACCGATTGGAGAAAATCGAGCAAAGCGCCCGCCTGGGCGCCGCGCATACCCAGATGCGTATCGCTGATAAACAGAGCGCGCAACTGACGTGGCTTTTGTGCGGAATGCATCGGATGTACCGCAAGGCTGTTGGCTCGCGACTGTCCGAATGCCTGATTTGCGCAACTCTATTGTGACAGCGGGCGCGATTCGTTCTGTGCCTTGGTGGACCAGATCGAGAGTGAAATCAGAATCATCCCCGCCCCGATCGCCGACAGCAGCCCCGCTGCCCAGAAGCTTTGCAATCCGAAATGGGCCACCAGCATGCCGAAAAACAGCAGCGCGATAACCGAGCAGATCTGCTTCATGACCACATAAAAGCTCTGAGCCTGAGCCGCGATCTCTTCGCTGGTCCAATTTGCGATGAAGGTGACGATGCCCATATAGGCCAGGCCGAACGTCATCATGTGCAGGGCTTGCAGCAGACCCAATTGCCACACTTCCGTTGCGTAAACCATGCCGACCCAGCGCAGAACCCCACTGGCGCAGGCCGCCAGGAGCAGATGCCGGGCCGAAAACCGCCGTGCGAAATGGGAAAAAAACAGCATGGTGACGATCTCGCAGACCGGCGCCACGATCCACAATATGCCTACCGCAGCGTCCGGCACCCCCGCTCTGAGCCACAAGAGCGCGCCAAAACTGATGAGCAGCATATGGCTGGCCTGCAATATGGCCGCCCCAAGAAGCGTGAGGACGAACCATGGCCGCGCGACCTGCCGCAGGGTCTGGCCCGCACCGGGGGCGCTCACCAGCGGCGCGCCCGCCAGTCCGCTCCCGTTCTGCGACCGGAAATATGGCAGCGGCAGTGCCGACAGCCCGCGCAGTAGCGCCGTGGCGATCAGCAGCGGCACGAACACCGCGATTCCCAGCCAGCCGAACGTCCACCCGGCCAGTGCCGTCGCCCCGATATAGCCGAATGTGCCCCAGATCCTCACCCGCGCAAAATCGGTGCCGCGGCGACGCGTCATTCTTATGGTCGCGGCATCAATCACCGGCTCTATGGCCATGACAGGGATAACGAGCAGAGTGTTAAAGAGCAGAATGCCCCAGAACGCGTCGACAAAAACGAACCCCAACGACACCACAGCACTGATGAGCGAGCCGGCGACGATCACCCCGCGCCAGTCGCTCGCCTTGTCCGCCACACGCCCGACAAGCAGATTGAGCACGATCATGATAAAGATCGGCGTCGCGCTGATGATGCCGATTTCTTCCTCGCCTATACCCCTGCCGTCCAGCCATACGGGCAAAAGCAGCGTGGAGACGCCGATCGGCAGATACATGGCAGCGTAGAACAGACCCGTGCGCATTTCGGGCGTGGTCAGCCGCTCGGGCAGTCTCGGCAACATTGAAGAAGGTTCCGCAAGGCAGGATTGAAGAGAGCGACCATGCGCCGCGCCGCTCACCCTGGCAAGCGCCAAGTACCGTCAATTTCGTAAGAATTCAGCCCGCGCGCAGCCGGCCCAGTCCGCGGCGCTTGCGCGGTGGCGCGGAAATGTCCTTCCAGCGGATCAACTCGAACGCTCCGTCGTGGTCCTCCACGATCGCCGTGCAGCTTTCCACCCAATCGCCTGAATTGATGTAGTGGATGCCGAATTTGTGGTGCATGGCGGCCTGATGGATGTGGCCACAGATCACCCCCTCGACCTTGGAATTGCGCGCTTCGAGCGAGAGGGCTTCCTCGAACCGCCCCATGACCGACACAGCGCTCTTGACCTTCTGCTTGGCCCAGGCCGAAAGCGACCAGTAGCTAAGCCCCATCCGGCGGCGCACCCAGTTGATGGGCGCGTTGATGGTCAGCGCGAAATTATAGGCCCAGTCCCCGATATGGGCGAGCCATTTGGCATTGGCGACGACAACGTCGAACTGATCGCCATGGATCACCAGATAGCGCTTGCCGTCGGCGGTGATGTGGACCATGCGGTCGACGATTTCGACACCACCGAAATAGGTGCCTAGATAATCGCGCAGGAACTCGTCGTGATTGCCCGCAAGATAAACGATGCGCGCGCCCGCCCGCGCCTTGGCAAGCAGCGCATTGGCCAGTGCGTCATATTCGGGCGGCCAGTTCCATTCCTTCTGCAGCCGCCATCCATCGATCAGATCACCCACGATATAGATCGTATCGGCATCATGAACAGCGAGAAACTTGAGCAGTTCCTCAACCTGAATCGCCTGCATCCCAAGATGGACGTCGCTTATAAAGAGCGCCCTGACGTGCCGGACGGTCCCCGTTTCTTCCATGCCCAAAGCACCTATCTAGCGCGCTTCCTGATTCCCGATCGGCGCGGCGGGTACTTTAGACGAGCAGCCCCCGATGGCAAAACCGTTTCGGGTGAAGTGTGTGTCAGATGAGGAACAGGACGACGGCGCAGAGCATAAGACCGGCCAGGATCATGCCCAGATATTTCTCCAGTCCCGAACGCTCGAGGAAAACAGTCAGGCCCAGTCCGAAAATCATCCAGGTACTCGAGGACAGCGCCCCGAAGACACCGCAGCCCAGCGCAAGCAACGCCAGATTGGCGATCCGGTTCGGTCCCGCCGGTACGAACAACGCGACGAAGCTGACCGCCATCGCCCACGCCTTGGGATTGATCCACTGAAACAGCGCGGCCTCATAGCTGCGCATCGGGCGTTCCCGGCCCGTTGCCGCGCCCATGGTGATGCCCAGCATATGATAGGCCATCCAGAGAAAATAGGCGGCGGCGCCATAGCGCATGACGGTGCTGATCTGCGGATAGGCGACAACGAGCTCCCCCAAACCCAATCCCACCACAAACACCAGGATCGGAAAGCCCAGGGTAATGCCGACGCAATGCGGAACCGTCCGGCCCAGACCGAATTTTGCACTCGATGTCATCACCATCAGATTGTTCGGCCCTGGCGAAAACGAAGCAGTCGCGCCGGCCAGAAGGAAGGCGACAAAGAGGGTGGACGTCATGGAAAAGCTCATAATGTCAGCAATGCTGACCTAATAACAGGCTTTCGCGGCCTTGCCAATCGACTTTGCATCACAGCGCATCGGCGATCTTTTTGACTGTATTCCAGTTTCGCGAGGTGCCGATGCCGGTGCGCCTGGATGTGAGCACGCCCGCCAGCTTCGATTTGGCAGTTCCGTTCCCGAAATAGATCCACGGGTCGCCGTCGACCACGCGCACGATCTCGGCGGCGCCGGCCCTATCCTCGATCAATTTCTTCGCGTCTGCAGTGGCCGGATCGCGCATCACGCGCACCGTCACATGGGAGCCGTCTCTGGCCGATTGCTCGGGAAAGGGATTGCCCGCGACCAGTTTTTCCCAACGCGCGCCCTCACGCACAATGAAATCGATATGACGTCCGAACGCCGCCGCGAAGGCCGGCTCGAACGCTTTTTCGATGGCGCGCGGGTCATTATCTCTGGCCGTGAACACCACATTGCCGGTGGCCAGCAATGTCGTCACCTCGCTATGGCCCAATCTCTCGAGCAACTCGCGCAGCGGCGCGTTGAGAACACGTTTCCCCTCCGGCAGGATAATGGAATACAGCAGGCCCACAAAGCGTGTCACGGAACGATCGCGATCCGGCGCTTGAGAGCGATGATGCGCCCATAGCTTTGCGCTATCCGATCGGCAAACTGCGGGTCAGCCCGTGCTTCACCGACCAGCACCTGATGGATTGCGGTGCCCAGCCCCCGATCATAGTCGGCGGTATTGGAAAACAACAGGATATCGACCCCCGCCTCCACCGCTGTCACCACCGTGTCGTGCAGGTCGAACCGTGAGCGGATGGCACCCATCTCCAGATCGTCGCTGATCACAACGCCGGCAAATCCCAACTCGTCGCGCAGCACGCCCTCGATCCAGGTGCGTGAAAGACTGGCCGGAAGCTGCCGCCCATCCTCGCCCTGGATATCGGCATTATAGAGATGGGCCACCATCACCATGTCGGCCAGACCGGCATCGATCATTTCGCGATAGGGTTCGAGCTCGACCGGCTGCCACACCCCGGTGACATCCACGAAACCCTCATGGGTATCTTCGGCGCTCGAACCATGCCCCGGAAAATGCTTGAGCGCCGTCGCTATTCCCGCATCGTGATGCGCTTCCACGAATGCCGAGGCCCGCGCGGTCACTTCGGCCGGATCGGAGCCGAAAGCACGATCATAGCGCGCGATAATCGGATTATCGGGATTGAGGTCGAGATCGACCACCGGCCCGAAATTGACGTTGAACCCCAGCCGCGCCAGATCGTCCGCCAGACCGGCATAGATCACCCTGGCGCGATCGGGCGCCTGGGCGGCAACAGCGCGCGCTGAGGGAATTTCGTCAAATCCCACGGCGGCCGTCAGCCGCTCGATCTGCCCGCCCTCCTGGTCCAGTGCGATGAACGGAGGCAGCCATGGACGCGCGGCTATCAGGCTGCGATTGATCCCCCGCACCGCCGCCAGGCTGTCCACATTGATGCGCAGGAACATCACGCCGCCGATTTCTCCGCGCGCGATTTGTTCGCGCACCGCCCGCACGCCGGCGGCATCGGCAGCATCGCCCCGAAAACCCACCATCACCATCTGACCGGCCATATCCTCAAGGCTCTGCGCCCAGCCGGACGAGCCGCCCGATACAATGAGCCAAAGGGCGATACAAAGTGAGAAAAGAACGCGCATGACCTGCTTTCGGTGGGCGGCGGGAACGGCAAATGTGCCCGATTCCCAACCAAGTGGGCCAACCTTTCGCAACTTTAGGGCACAAATCAGCCCAAGCGCATCACCGAGGACAGCTTGTCGTGTTCGGCGGCGAGCATTTGGGCGAGTATGTCTTCGGCCGGGCCGGGACGCGAGAAGAAATAACCCTGCCCGGTCTTGCACCCGGCAAGGCGCAGCAACCACGCCTGATCCTGGTTCTCGATGCCCTCGGCCACCACATGCTTGCCCAGGGATTCCGAAAGCATGAGCACCGCCCGAATAATGGCCGAAGCCTCCGCATCGCCCGGAAGCCCACGCACGAAGCTCTGGTCGATCTTGATGGTATCGACGGGCAACCGGCCCAGATAACTCAACGAGGAATAGCCCGTGCCGAAATCGTCAAGCGCGACCCCGACCCCTTGCGCCCTAAGGACCTTGAGCTTTTCTGTGACGTGAGAGGTTTCTGTCACCAAAAGGCTTTCAGTGATTTCCACCTGCAACCGCTCGGCCGGCAGGCCCGATATGTCCAGCGCGGACCGGACATCGGCGACGATGTCCCCGTGTTCGAACTGCAGGGGGGAAACGTTGACCGAAAGCCGCACCGGCCGTGGCCAGCCTGCCACTTCCTTTGCCGCGACATGGAGTATCCAGCGGCCGAGTTCGATGATGAGCCCTGTTTCTTCGGCCGCCGGGATAAATTGCCCCGGCGAAACCGACCCCAGTTCGGGATGCGTCCAGCGCGCCAGCGCCTCCACGCCGGTGACCTCCCCGGTTTCAAGGTCTACCTGAGGCTGGTAGTGGACGGAAAATTCCTCGCGCGCCAGGGCGGCGCGCAGCGCGATTTCCATGTCCTGCTTGGACTTGATGCGCGTGTCCATTTCCTTGGTAAAGGCAAGGGCGCGGTTGCCGGATTGATCCGATGCAAGCGAGAGCGCGATACCCGCATGGCTGACCAGCGCATCGGGTGCGCTGCCCGAGAGGTTGGAATCGGTCATGCCCACGCGCGCGCCGACGATGGCCCTGTGCTCATCCAACGTATAGGGCCGAATAATCTCGGCAATCAGCGTTTCGGCAAATGCCATACCACCGTCGTCGCCCAGCAATCCCTCACGCAACACCGCAAATCCATTGCCCTCCAGCCGCGCCACGCTGATCGGCCCCAAGAGTTCGAGCCGCGCCACCACCTGTTTGAGCAGAGCATCGCCATAGGCGTGCCCGAGCGTATCATTCACGGTCTTGAGCCGCGAAAGCCCGACGAGATAGACACTGGCGCCGCGCCCACGGCCAGTGGGCGTCGCGAGCAGTGCGCCGATCGTTTCGACGAACTTGACCCGCGAAGCGGCGCCGGTCAGCGGGTCGTGCTGTGCAAGATAGGTCAGCCGATGTTCGACCTGCCGTCGCTCAGTCACATCCCGGAAGGTAAGGCATGCAACCCGTCCAGCCGACTCCGCGCTCACCTCGCCCGCATCGACGTCCGACAGTGTCACCACGAATTCCACCGTCCGGCTCTCGCCATTGCACACGATCGCGACTTCGGAAACCGCTTCCATCATCCGTCCGCTATCGAGAGCCGCTTCCAGCGCATCCCGGAACGGCGCCGGAAGCACGTCGCCGATATTGGCGCCGCGCAACCCCGGCGATATCAATTCCTCGGCCAGGCGGCTGGCTGCGCGGATGGATTTGTTGTGATCGACGACAACCACGCCGTCAAAATTGTCTGCAACCACGCGGGCCAGGATGCCCCGCATGGAATCGCGCTCGCGCGCCGCATGGGACAGCGAGCGGCCGCGCGCCTCGAGTTCGTGCCAGAACGCGGTGGCCAGAAATCCGATCTGGGCGATATGAATGCCCGCCGTATCGAGAAGCATGCCCGCATGGACCTGCATGGCCAGAGCCGTAAATTCCAGCATCCCCGCATAGGCCAGCGACCCGGCTATGGCAGAACCCAATGTCATGCGCGGCCGCAGAAAGGCAAAGAGCAACGCCATGCCAAAAACGATAATGATGGCCGGCAGACGTCCCATATCGGACAGCGCCCTGTCCTGACGTACGGTTTCGGCCGCCAGAAGTTGAAGCGCTGACGTGGAGAGCAGTCCGTAACGAGGCACCGAATGGCTCGATTGCTGCGAATAGCTCGCCTGCCCCACAATCACCTGCCGCCCCGCGAACAGGCCGGTCTCAAAGCTGCCGCCGATCACGTCCGAAAGCCTGAGCCGCGGCACGGTTGCGAGGTCTATGGAAAAATCGATCAAGAAGGACGGACGCGATATCGAATGATCTGGCGAGAGCGCCGTCGCCAAGGATTCGATGACCCAGCCATCATTGACGATCCGGGCGCGATATATCCCCGATCGCTGGCTGCCGCCAACCGCATCCACATAGACTGGCGGCGCATGGGCTGCAAACCTGTCCAGAGGCATATTCAGAACGCGTGAGGCATTCGATGAACGAACCTCGGTGGCAACCGTCCGCACGCGGCCGGCGGCCCTTGTCATCGCTCCGATAAGCGCGTTGTCGTCGAAATAGTCGAGTGCGCCTTGGAGCCCGACGTCGAGCACTACCGTACGCGCACCGGCATCGATCAGGCTGTCGAGGGCATCGGCATAAACGCTGCGCGCGCGCGATTGGCTGCCTGCCCGCGCCATGGCCGCAGCATCGCCCTCAACAAATACGATGTCGCCACTGGCGGGGCGGGAGGCCATGGAAAACCGCATGTCGCGCAGCGCGAAATCGAAAGCTGAAAACCAGCCCATCGCCACGGCCACCAGCACAGCCGCGCACACGATCGCCGTAACCAAAAGATGCCGAACCCGCGCCACCCTGAAAATATCGCCCCCTGCTTTCGCCCACAATTCATGTCGTGAGCACTTTTTCCTTTATCTCCCAAGCAGTTGAACAACCCGTAAATGCAGGGCGCCGGGCGCCGCGATTGCGGAGCCCGGCGCTGAGCAAAAAGCAGGATAACCCTACCGGTTCTTGCGATTGGCGATCAGATCGTCGACCACGCCCGGATCGGCCAGCGTGGACGTGTCTCCAAGCGCACCATAGTCGTTCTCGGCCACCTTGCGCAGAATCCGGCGCATGATCTTGCCCGAACGCGTCTTGGGCAATCCCGGCGCAAACTGGATATGGTCAGGCGAGGCGATCGGCCCGATCTCCTTGCGCACCCAGTTGCGCAGCTCGACCGCCAGATCATCCGATGCCGCATCCCCTGCCATCAGCGTCACATAGCAATAAATGCCCTGCCCTTTGACGTCGTGTGGGAAGCCAACAACCGCGGCCTCGGACACTTTTGGATGCGCGACCAGCGCGCTCTCCACTTCCGCCGTGCCAAGCCGGTGTCCGGACACGTTGAGCACATCGTCCACGCGCCCGGTGATCCAATAGTAGCCATCTTCGTCCCGGCGGCAGCCATCGCCGGTGAAATAATAGCCTTTGTATTGCTGGAAATAGGTTTCCTTGAACCGCTGGTGATCGCCATAAACGGTGCGCATCTGCCCCGGCCAGCTATCGGCAATGGCCAGGACGCCTGCCGCTTCGGTCTCCTCGATCACCTTGCCGCTTTCAGGCTCCAGCACCACCGGCTGCACGCCAAAGAACGGCTTGGTTGCCGAACCGGGCTTGGTCGGAATGGCGCCAGGGAGCGGGGTAATCATGAACCCACCGGTTTCCGTCTGCCACCAGGTGTCGACGACAATGCACCGCTCGCGGCCCACCTGCTTGTGATACCACATCCAGGCTTCGGGATTGATCGGCTCACCGACCGAGCCCAAAAGGCGCAGGCTGGACAGGTCGGCCCGTTCGACGAACTGGTTGCCTGCCCCCATAAGCGCTCGGATGGCCGTGGGCGCGGTATAAAAGATGTTGACCTTGTGCTTGTCCACAACATCCCAGAACCGCCCGGCATCGGGATAATTGGGCACGCCCTCAAACATCAGCGTCGTCGCACCATTGGCCAGCGGGCCATAGACGATATAGCTGTGCCCGGTCACCCAGCCCACATCGGCGGTGCACCAGAAAACCTCGCCCTGGCGGTAGTCGAAGGTCAATTCGTGGGTGAGCGACGCATAAACCAGATAGCCCCCCGTCGTGTGCAGCACACCTTTGGGCTTCCCGGTCGAACCGGACGTGTAAAGGATGAACAGCGGATCTTCCGCATTCATCGGCTCGGGGTCGCATGTTGCCTCAACTCCGGCCTCCGCCTCATGCAGCCAGACATCGCGACCTGCCTGCATGGCGATGTCGCCGCCGGTGTTTCTGACGACCAGCACCTTTTCCACCCCTGGGCAGTCCTCGATGGCCTTGTCGACATTGACCTTGAGCGGCACTTTCTTGCCGCCGCGGCAACCTTCATCGGCGGTGATGATGACGCGGGAATCGCAATCGTTGACTCGCCCGGCGAGTGCGTCGGGAGAGAACCCGCCGAACACCACCGAATGCACCGCGCCAATCCGCGCGCAGGCCAGCATGGCGTAGGCGGCCTCGGGGATCATCGGCATATAGATCGTAACCCGCTCGCCTTTTTGAACGCCGAGGTCTTTGAGCACATTGGCAAACCGGCACACTTCGCCATGGAGCAGACGATAGGTGATATGCCGGGTTTCCGCCTCGGGATCGTCTGGCTCGAAGATGATGGCGACTGTATCGCCGTGCTCTTTGAGATGCCGGTCGATGCAGTTGGCGGCAACATTGAGCTCGCCGTCCTCGAACCATTTGATCGAGATATCGGGCCATTCAAAGCTGGTATTCTTGACCTTGGTAAAGGGTTTGATCCAGTCGATGCGCTGCGCCTGCTCGCCCCAGAACCCGTCGGGGTCCGAGACCGAGCGCTTGTACATCTGGTCATACTGCTCAGCGGTGACCCTGGTTTTGGCGACCACCTCTTCCGAGGGTGCAAACACTTCCGAACTCATGACAACTCCTCCACCTTATTGGCTCGCTATCCCTGTCTTAACCCGCCGATTCAGCCAGCCGCAAGGCACGGCCGGATGGCAAATCGCGCAAGTTTCGATATGAGCGATTTTGCTCCACCGCTCCGCAAACCCTTTTTTAGCGGACCTTCGGCTAATCTGGCCCGCAAACCGGGGGAAAGATGATGACCGACGCACAGATGACCTCGCGAGCGGCCACCCACGCCGATATCGCCGATGTCCATCGCGAGCTGATGGACCTGATCGATTCCATGCCCTATTACGGCGAGCGCTTCAAAGCCTTTGAAAAGGCGCGGTTCAACCGCACATTCCTGCGCACACTGCTCGAAATCGATCCCTGGCACATCCTGCTGCTTGAAATGGACGGCGTGACCGGCGGCTTTCTGATTTCCGGACCGGCCAACGGGACGATCTTCCAGTTCTGGTCGGCCATCTATCCCGATTATCGCGGCACGCCGCTGGGCCGTTTCGGCATGGATGCCTTCATTTCCCACTGGGACAATTCGCGCTTCCATAAGGCGTCGACCTACACCCGCCCTGACAACCGGCCCGCGCTCGTCCTGCTCAAGCGCTACGGCTACAGCCAGGTCGCCCATCTCGAAGACCATATCTTCGGGGAAGATTACTTCGTCATGGAACGCAAGTTCACCAAGGCGGTGGACGGTTATGATAACGGCATATCTCTGCCGCTCGCGACCAGGCTCAAGCTCAAGGCACGGGCGCTCCTCGACCGCTAGGCGACCGCCGCGCGAAACCGGCCGAAGATCGAAACATCGATCTTGGCCCGATAGAGCGCCGTCGCCCACAGCGAGACCGACCAAAGCGAAATCGCGATAAACGCCGAAATCGCCGCACCCATCAGCCCATAGGGCGGCACGAGGGTGAAATTACCGACGATGAGCGCGGCCAGTCCCAGGCCCACCGACGGCAGGCTGGCCCAGGGCCGGTCATGCATCGAAAGCACCAGTGAGGCCGGTCCGAACGCCGCCCGCACCACCAGCCCGAGGCACAAGATGGCCACCGGCAGGGCCCCGTCCGCAAATTCATCGCCGAACAGCATCAGCGCATATCGCCCCACCAGCAGAACGCCGAGGAACAGCGCCAGCGCCAGCCCCGTCGCCACAAGATTGGCCTCCCCCACCCGCCTGCCGAAAGCGCCGCTGTCCGCATCGCGTTCGGCATCGAACATGTTGGGCAGCGTCAGGGCATAAACCGCGACCACCCCGAACGAAGCGAGCGCGAAAATCCGCGTGCTCACACCGAAGATGGCCAGATCGGTGCGGTCGAGCAGCCCGGCGAGCAGGATCAGATTGATGTCAAAGAAATAGTCCGAAGCGAGCGTAATGAGCACCCAGGGCGCCGCAAAACGCCACCAGCGTATGGGCTCACCCTGACGCACCGCGTCAGCGCGCGGCACGGCTATTACGGCCCGGCGCACCCAGATGCTTTGGAACCCGAACAGTACCAGCAGTGCGGCGGCCAGAAGCCACAACATGCGGCCAAGATCGGCAACCGGGCTCATCAAGGCCACTGCCGCGAAAGCGGCCAGCGTCAGTGCCGGCCTGAAGATCATATCGGGCAGATAGCCCGCCATGGGCTGCTTGAGGCCCACCAACGTGGTGGTACTGATATAGGTGATGGCCGTCGCAATCCCGATCAGCGCCGTCTGCACCCAGATCGGGCGCAAATGCTCGCCCGCTTCGCCCAGAACGAAGGTCAGCGGCCAGCCCAGCGCAACAATGGCCACCCCCATGACCGCCATCTGGATGTAGGCTCGGCCCACGAAACGCCGCAGATGATTGCCTTCGCCCCGCGAGCCGTACTCCGCTGAAAAATAGGTTGAAACCGTCTGAAACCCGAGCGGCAGTACAACGGCGATCAGATTGGCCGCCGCGATGACCAGAAGGAAATCGCCGAGCGACTGGGCGCCCCAAACGCGCGAGATTGCGGCCTGTACAAGAAAGATGAACCCCGCGCCAAAGATGCGCAGGGCAAAGATCATCACCGATTTCGAGGCGAGCCTGCCGGCTATCGACATTGCTGGTATTACCCCTGGGTTCGCGCGCCGCGCCTGAAGCGCTTTTGCAGTTCGAGCCGCGTCGCCAGCGCCGCATCGCGGCTGCGTGTCAGGATCTCGCGCGCCTTGTAGGCAGCGGTTCCTGCCACATAGGCCGGCAAATGCGAGGCAAAATTCATGGTTGGCGGCAAGGGGCTGATATGGCCCGCATCGCCCACCATGCCGCTCTTGAACTGGTGCAGCCCGGCAAAGCCATCAGTGCCGCCCAGATCGTAGAGCCTGGCCCTGGTATTGTCGCGCAGCCATCTGATGATGTGCCAGTGCAGCAGATAGCCGGCCCGCAAATCGAGCGCCGCATCGTCGGTCGCGCCATAAAGATAGCAAGCCGTTGTGCCGGCCGTGAAGATCGCCGCCCCGGCGATGGTTTTTTCGCCCTGCGAGACGAAAAACAGCTCCGGCCGCGCCGTTCCATCGGGCATGGCCATGAGACCTTCGAGCGTATCGATGCCAGAATAATCGGGGAACAACTTACGCTCGCTCATCGCCTGATAAAGCGTCATGAACCGGCCGATGTCGCCTGGAGCGCCAACGGTAAACTCCAGCCCGGCCTTCATCGCCTTGCGCAGATTGTAGCGCCATTTCTGACCGAACGCGGCCAGCCGCGCCTCATCGTCGAGCGAGACATCGACCACGTAACGCATGGGAAATTTCACACCAACCCCGGACTTGAACCCGCGCGAGCCGAGCATTACGGCCATGCGATTGGTTTCGCCGGCCTCCGCATGGGGCATGATCGAAACCATCATGGAGCGCTTCCGGGCGTATTCAGCCACCAGCGTATCGATCATCCGGCCCATGAGGGCGTCGCGATCGCGCCCCTCGGCATTGGCAAGAAACGGTCCCCATTTGACGAGTGCCACGGTCGCCACGCCCAGTGGCAAGCGCTGCAACATCACCAGCGCGCCGCCTACAGGCTCGTTGTCATCGGAAAACAGAACCGGCTCGAGCGCCACCCCAGGCCAACGAAGGCTCGCATAGGCATGGAGCTGCTCCTGGCAGACTCCGTCGAATGTCGAGACGAGCTTGTCCCAGACCGCCCCCTCCACCAACCGGCAGTCGAGAAGCGCTCTATCCTTTCGCACCGCGCCTGCCGCGGTGGGAGCGTGCGTGGTCAAAGCTGGCGAATGGCTGGTCAGAGACATCGGCGTCACCGGGGTTAGATCAATTTGACCCCAACTTAGCCAGCACCCCCTAGGGAATGCTTTCCGCAAAGCCGATAAAGCCCGTCAATTGCTGGCGTGGTAAATCAAGGCTTGCACTTTTGCATAGCGGTTACCGGCGTTTGACCGCCCACCAAAGCGCGGCGGTGGCCAGGAGCATTGTCGCAAAACCCATAATGGCCCAACCGCTTGACGGTCCTTCGAGCGGTTCGCATTCCCCCACGCAGGCAACGGGCTCGATCACAACCAGCCCCGTGCCCTGCAAGAACCAGAGGCCACCCAGCAGGATGGCCAGAACGCTCACAATGCCAACGATACCCCTTATCCACTTCATCGAATCCTCCCACAACAGACGGCGCCGAACACACCATGCCTGCCCCTGCCGGGCAATAGCGTGCGGTCGAGCAATATCTGCAAAATTGGGAGAGTGCGCCGTTGACCAGCTGAGGACCTCTGGCCGAAACTCGGCCAGCGGCGGCGCAAATCGCCGCGAAGCGCAACGTTCAATCATTACATGAAGTTTTCCAGGCAACTGCCGGAAATATGGTGGGTGTACGAGGGCTCGAACCTCGGACCCGCTGATTAAGAGTCAGCTGCTCTACCAACTGAGCTATACACCCGATCCATCGGGCAGCGCGTCTCCGCACCGCCAGAGTGGCGCCTCTCTAGCAAACGCCATTCAAGCTGTCCACCCACATCCGTGCTTTTTCGTTATGCTTGGAGTGCTTCCGAACTCTCGGAGCAGTTGAAGCGATTCAAAGAAGCGCCGAATGCTCTAAGGAAAAGGATTCTCGCTTGTCCCGAGGAACGCCTGATCGCCCCACAACTCGCGAATCACAACATCGCGTCCACAACCGATCCGGTAGCGTTCATAATGGTCCGGATTGGTCTTGTAGAAATCCTGATGCTCGGGCCCCGCAGGATAGAATGTGGCGGCCGGCTTGATCTCGGTCACGATCGTATAACCGCTCGATTCGGCAATGGCGGCCTTGCTCGCCTCGGCAATAGCGGCCTGCTCATCATTGAGCGCAAAGATGGCCGGCTTGTACATCGGGCCATAGTCGCAGAACTGTCCCTCCGCATCGGTCGGGTCGGTGGTGTGCCAATAGACCGTGAGAAGTTCCTCATAGCTCACGACTTCCGGGTCGAAAGTAATTTGGACCGACTCGTAATGGCCAGTGTCGCCGCCATAGGCGACCTGGTTGTAGGTGGGATTTTCGACATGACCGCCAGCAAAGCCAGATACGGCCTCGGAAACGCCTTCCACCTTCTCGAAATTGGATTCAACGCTCCAGAAACACCCGCCGGCAAAAAGCGCGGTATCGGCCAGTGCGGGGCTTGCGGCAAACGCGCTCGCAGCGGTTGCCAGGGCAATCAGTGTGCGATGCATGCTGCACCTCCTCGTTTGCGTCAGTTGGAACGCCTACGACCTCAACAGCAAGTCAAAGCCGCGTGAGCGTACGCAATTCTTCGTATTTTAAGCAATTACGGTAAGCGCCCGGCAATGGTTTCAGCCTAATGTCGCCGCCAGTTCGCCCCCGGAGCTCATTGCACGACCAGCTTTTCCCAACCCGGCCCTTCCCGGCAGGGCAATTACAGTCTTGGCCGGCTGGCACTCGCAACAGCTTACTGGCTCAAACCCCAGCGCGTTAAGCACTTTCCGGGACTTGTGGCCGGGCTTGTGGGAGATCGCCTGGTGCGTCCTGCCCCGATCCCCGACGCCTCGCGAATCCGAACCTCTCCACCGGGATTTGCGGGTCTGGCCAACGATTTGTCGACCCCGGTCGTGCTCGAAGCGATGGCGCGCGGATTTTACCCCCAGGGCCATTGGGGCGCCATGAAATGGTGGTCGCCCCCCGAGCGGGCCATCATGGATCTTGCGTCGGTTCATATCGCCAAACGGTTCCGCCGCACCATGCGCGGATCGGACATGCGCATCGCGTTCGACACCGATTTTGCCGGTGTGATCGATGGTTGTGCCGCCCCGCGCGCCCCTTCACGCCCCCATCTCACCTGGATCACCCCAAAAGCCCGGGCCCTGTATATGCGGCTGCACGCCGAGGGCCACGCCCATTCGGTGGAAGTTTTTGACGCCGAAGGCAAACTCGTTGGCGGCTTGTTCGGCGTAACCATCGGGCCGGTATTTTCAGCGCTATCGATGTTCCACATTGCTGACAATGCATCGAAATTCGCTATCGTCAGCCTTTACCATCATCTGGCCGATGCGGGCTTTACCACGGTCGATCACCAGATCATGTCACCCTGGGTCGAAGCGCTCGGCGGCACCGTCCTCCAGCGCGGCGAATATGAGGCCCTCCTCACCCGCCCGGCACAGACCACGCTCGGCACCGGCCAATGGCAAGCCAAGTTCAGCCTCGCCGACACCGCGGGCTGGTCACCGGAAACGGCCTAATTACTGGGCCACGATCCCCAGACGCGCAATCAGCCCACGATGGTTCGACCCGAGAGGGTCCGCCATCGCTTCGATCTGGTCGACAATAATCGGCGCGCGCGAAAAGACATGGTCGATGGGAACACCAAGAGGGCCCAGTTCGGTCGGCCAGGTCGCATTGTAGCGCGATGGCGGCAACAGATCGGCCCCTTTCACCAGGTCATCGACGGCATCGGCCCAGGGAGCGGAATTGAAGTCGCCGGCCAACACAAGCGCCCCTTCCATCCGTGACACCTGCCGCGTCAGACGCCGCATTTCGAGCAGCCCCGCATCGTCGAAATAAGGTTTGGTCAGATGCGCGGCAACCAGCGTGACCGGCTCCCCGCCAATCACGGTGCGCGCCACGACCATGCGGTTGGGATAGATGTTACCCAACGACCGAATTTCGGTATCTTGCAGCGGCAGCTTTGAAAGCATCATCAGATCGCATTCATTCTCGGCCACACAGCCGGCGCGATAAGGATAAACAGCTTCAAGCTCAGGCAAATGCTGCCGCATCCGCGCCGCTTCAAGAACAAAGACGATATCGGCCCCCGACCCGGCGATGAAGGCCGCAACGTCGGCGTGCCTTTCGTTGGATTCGAGGACATTGAAACTCAGCAGCGTAAATTCGGCCGCCCGCTCGAGCCCTTGCAAGGGCGCCCGCGCCTCATATTGCGCCGCCACGCGCCAGATCACATGCCCTGCAGCAAAAAGCGCCATCGCCACAACGAGCCCCGCCCGCCACGGCGCGCCGGCCAGCGCAAGCAAAAGGGCAAGCCCGACAAGGCTTGCCCCGATATGGAGTTGCAGCGATTGCAGCAGGGACTGGCCGGGCAGGCCGAGGTCGATTCGTGTCAGCACCAGAATGCCGGCGGCAACCAGGCCAAAGCCTGTGAGCACGCCACGGATCTCGGCCATCATTGCCACTATATCGTCGTCCCCTGGAGTGTTTCCAAAACGCGCCTGGAAACACCAAATACCAATCAGCCCGCCAGCGCGCCCTGTGCCGGAGCCCCGCGCTCCACCAGCAACCGGTTATAGGCATTGAGATAGGCACGGGCCGAAGCAACCAGCGTATCGGGTTCGGTTGCGTTGCCCGACGCGATACGCCCGTTCAATTCCAGCCGTACATGCGCGTTGGCCTGAGCGTCGGTTCCACCGGTCACACCATCCACGGCATAGAGCACCAGATGCGGGCTGGCATTGACCGCCTTCTTGATCGCCGAAAAGATCGCGTCGACCGAACCCGTGCCGTCGAAAGAGACTTCAACCGGCGCGCCGTCCACG
Organism: Pelagibacterium flavum; assembly: GCF_025854335.1. Lineage (NCBI taxonomy): Bacteria > Pseudomonadati > Pseudomonadota > Alphaproteobacteria > Hyphomicrobiales > Devosiaceae > Pelagibacterium > Pelagibacterium flavum. Next base: position 1,627,576 of record NZ_CP107716.1, on the reverse strand, counting down.
GCCACCTTGAGTTCGCACCGATGCACGCCGCCGGTCTTGGACGTCACGCTCATATCCACCAGCTTGATACGATCGGCCCCCGAGCCGATTTCGTCGTCCACCAGGGCGATGATGTCGTCGTCATAGACGTGCTTTTTGCGGTCGGCCAGATCCTTGAAACGCTGGAAGGCCTCCTGGAACTGGTTATCGGCCAGTTCGTACCCCAGATCCTTCAGCTTTTCCTTGAAGGCGTGGCGGCCCGAATGTTTGCCCATCACCAACGAGGTCGATTTGATTCCCACGCTTTCGGGGGTCATGATCTCGTAGGTCGAAGCGTTCTTGAGCATGCCGTCCTGATGGATGCCGCTCTCATGGGCAAAGGCATTCTTGCCCACGATGGCCTTGTTGTACTGAACCGGGAAATTCGCCGCCGCCGATACCGCCCGTGAGGCCCGCGAAAGGTGCGTGGTTTCGATTTCGGTGTGATAGGGCAATGCATCGGCGCGGGTGCGCAATGCCATCACCACCTCTTCGAGCGCCGCGTTGCCGGCCCTCTCCCCGATCCCGTTGATGGTGCACTCCACCTGCCGCGCACCCGCGCGGACACCCGCCAGCGAATTGGCCACCGCCATGCCCAGATCGTTATGGCAATGGGTGGAAAAGATCGCCTTGTCCGAATTGGGCACCATTTCGATCAGATCGTGGATCAACTGGTAATAATCTTCGGGCGTCGAATACCCCACAGTGTCGGGAATATTGATCGTCGTCGCCCCGGCCTTGATTGCCGCTTCGGTGCAGCGGGCCAGAAATTCTATCGGCGTGCGGGTCGCGTCCATTCCCGACCATTCGACGTCGTCGATGAGGTTTCGGGCCTGCGTCACCGTCTTGGTGACGATCTCGAGCACCTCGTCCTCGGTCTTTTTCATCTGGTGGGCCAGATGGATGGGCGAGGTCGAAACGAAAGTGTGGATGCGCCCGCGCTTGGCGAACCGCACCGCCTCTCCGGCCCGGTCGATATCGGCTGGAATGGCACGGGCCAAGCCGCAGATCACTGAGTTCTTGGCGCGCTTGGCAACGGTTGCCACCGCTTCAAAGTCGCCGTTCGAGGCAATGGGAAACCCCGCTTCGATGATATCGACGCCCATGGTGTCGAGGATTTCGGCCACCTGGAGCTTTTCTTCCAGCGTCATGGTGGCGCCGGGGCTCTGCTCTCCGTCGCGCAGCGTGGTGTCGAAAATATAGACGCGGTCGGTATTGGCTTGGTTGGTCATTTTGGTCTTCCTTGATCGGCCACCTGCGCGAGATCGCTTTGCGTATGCAGCAGGTTATGGCCGGACATTGATGTTCGGCGTTATGGCAAAATCCCCTGACGACCCGTCCGCATATTGCAGACTGCCGGTTATCAGGGGCTGATAAGGAGAAGTAGGAGGGCGGCCGAAAGCAGCAGCGCCGAACCCACAAGGATACGGGCCTGCAAGGCTTTTTGCCTGCTGGCGGCTATGGCGATTGCGCGGTTTGCACTGCGGCGCATCGGTACGGCCTTGCCCTTCCTGATAAATCGACAAGCGGACAATGGTCCAATTGAGCGCCAAGCGCAAGACTTCGCGCAACAATAATAGAGCTTTAGAGCCGATACTTTGGTCGGACGATTGCGTTGCGGCAGCACTGTCCGGTCATCGTGGTCAATCACACCTTCGATCATCACCGCCGCCGCGCCACTGATGCACACGTGTTTGACTCGACCGCCCTCACCCTTTGGAAGCCCGACCAACGCCACCCTGTATAGCAAAAACTGGCCCTTCCAGTTCCATCACCCCGCCACTTTGCGCATCAACGCTTCCAGCGGGCCACGCGGCCGGAGCCGCGCCCACCCTGCAGCATAGATGCAGGCAACAACGCAGAAGGCAAATGCTGCAAGTGTCGCGCCGGCGGCCGTCTGCCCTCCAGCCAAGCCGAAGGCCTCCAGCAGCCCCATCCCGACGACGATATGCGCAACATAGAGCGTAAGCGTCTGTCGCCCTGTTGCCATCAGAACGCCAAGAAAACCGCCGCTGCCGAGATGATCCGCAACCCAAACGCACAAGCCGATGAGAACGGAAGCCGATGCCATGCCTGTTATCGAGAAAAGCGGGCCAGGCGGCACTGGCAATGTCGTTGCGAGCGGAGACAACTCGGGATGAAGGCCTGCGAGAATTTCCGCCAGCACCCCGCTGACCAAAGTCATCGTTGCGACCAGCGCAATCCCGGTCCCGATCATCAACAGCTGAACCCGGCGTGCACTCAACTCGATCCGGCTCAGCACCACTCCAAAGAGGAAAAAACCGAACCAGGGAATGACAGGATGCCATCCATTAAACATCAGATTGCGCACGAACCCGGCTGGCGTCCAGAAGTCGACATAGGAATAGTCGAGCCAGTTCCACCCCGCGTCATAGTTCAAAACGAAAACCAGCGCGACAAAGCCGATATTGAGAGCCACCATGGCCGACACGAGGAGCGCTGTGGATTGCGAGAGCACCACCGCGCCAAACAGAAAATAGAAGGCGTAATAATGCAGGATATCAGCGGGGAATATCAGCATGTTCACCAGTCCTAGCACCAACAGAAAGGCGCCGCGCTTGAGCGTGGTGCCGATTGAATTGTCCCCGAAGCGCGCACAGGCCAGCCCGGCCCCCAGTCCCGCAAGAACAACAAAGCTGGCCGCCGCCTTGCCCTCAACGAGTAAGCTCAACCAGTGGAGCAGCCCTTCGCCACCCTCGGCGCCCATGACGATCTTGAAGTTCACCAGAACCATTCCCGCAAACGCAAAAAAGCGCGCCAGATCGAGCCCTTCGAGCCGGCCCGGGGAACCGGGCGTGGACTGTGCGTGCATTTGTCCCATCTCCTCGCCTTCGGCCAACGGCCCTTTCCCAAACCGGAAGCGTCCTTGAAAACGCCTTCATTCGTCGTTAAAAAAACGAACGTTCGTTCATTTTCTAGACGCTGTAGAGGAAAATTGCAAGCCCATGTCCAGGATGGAAAAAGCCGGCTTCCGGAAACAAAAGATCATCGAAGCAACTGTCGTCTGCATTCTGGAAAAAGGATATCATCAGGCCGGTATGCGCGACATCGCAGAGGCTGCGGGTGTCAGCCTCGGCAATTTATACAATCATTTCCCGGGCAAGCAGGCCATTCTGATGGAGTTGGCCGCAATCGAAGGCGCAGAACTGGAACCCTTCATAGCACTTCTAGACGCCGCGAAGCGTCCCCAGGACTCCCTGTCCGCCTTCGCAAATGCCTATCTCGACTATATGGCCGCGCCCGAAAATGCATTGCTGACGCTCGAGTTGACCGCCGAGTCCTTCCGCGAGCCGCAGATCGCGGCGATTTTTCAGGCCAACCGATCAAGGTTGATCGCAGCGCTCGGCAGCACGCTCGGTCTTGAGACACCGAACCGCGATCTCTATGCCGAAATGGTTCTCGATCTCATCGAAGGGACCGCGCTTCGCGCCGTCGCCGAACGTCGCCGCCCAGATGCCGCGGCGCGCAAGGCTCTGCACCAAATGCTCGCCGGCGCGGCCAAACGCCCCGCCTAGCGCGGCAGCGATACCCTGCTCCCCAAGACTAGTCGTCCAGATCAAGCACCCCTTCGGCCAGAATGACCGCGGCACCGCCAATCCCGGCATGCTTGAGCTGGCCACCTTCGATGTTGAACTGCACGCCGATTTCGCTTGGCCGCCCCATTTCGCGACCCTGACGAATCTTGATCGCGTGATGCCCGTCGCCATAGCCGCCATGTTCGGCCAGCATGCCGACCAGCGCCGCCGCTGCCGAACCGGTGGCCGCGTCTTCGCCCGCACCATGGGCGACATGAAACATGCGCGCTGCATAGTCGTTGCCGCGTTCCTTTGGTGTCTTGGTGAAGACATAGACCGAATTGCGTTCGCCCGGAAACGTGTCGGTCCACCCGCGACGCTCCAGCGTTATCGCCTCGAGCGCCCGCGCGTCACGCACCGGCACGAGATAGAACGGCAGCCCGGCCGAATAGAGCGCCGGCGTCATGCCATCGCATCCGATGTCGCTTTCGGTCAGCCCCAAACGCCGCGCAACATCAGCGATCACCACAGGGTCTTCGATCCTCGCAGGGAGCTGTGGCAGAGCGAACTTGGCCTCGCCGGTTCGCCTGTCGATTCGCTCCATGACAGCCGTGACATTGCCCACACCCAGCTCCAGCCGCACGGCGCTCTGCTTATGCTGCAGGCCCAAAAGCACCGCCGCACCCACCGTGGGGTGGCCGGCAAACGGCAACTCGCTCGTCGGTGTAAAAATCCGCAAGGCGGCCGTGTGCCGCTCGCCCTTGGGAGCGTTGACGAAAACCGTCTCGGAAAGATTGAACTCGCGCGCGATCGCCTGCATCCGCGTGGTCGAAAGTTCATCGGCCTTGAGCACGACCGCCAGCGGATTGCCGCTCAGCCGATCACGGGTGAAAACATCGAGAATGAAATAGGTTAGCTTCATCTTTCGGGCAGTCCTCGGGGCAGGTTGGGAGGCGAATTCCATGCGCGTACTCAAAACACTATGCCTATCGTCGCAATGGTTACCACCCCCATAATCGGGCTCCTCACGATCGCCGGGAATTTGCGTTTTCCCCGCGACACGATCTCCGGCATTTGGCACAATAGCCAAGGGGGAGAGCTCGCATGAAACGCACGACTTGCCTCGTCGCCGGGGGCGGTCCCGCCGGCATAATGCTCGGCCTGCTGCTGGCGCGCGGCGGGGTGGAAGTCATTGTTTGCGAAAAACATGCCGACTTCCTGCGCGATTTCCGCGGCGATACCGTGCACCCTTCGACGATCAGGCTTTTGGACGAGCTCGGCCTCGGTGCGGAATTCGCGCAACTGCCGCAAAGCAGGCTCCAAAGCCTGCGCCTGCCCACAACGAACGGCGAAAGCATCGACTTCGGCGATTTTTCCGCGCTCCCGCCGCCTTACAATTATATCGCCATGATCCCGCAATGGGATTTTCTTGGATTTCTGGCCGACCATGCCCGGCGCGAACCGGCCTTCGCACTGTTTATGGGAACCGAGGTCACCGACCTGCTCTGGCGGGACGACAAAGTTGCCGGGGTCACTGTGCGCACCGATCATGGAGAGGAGATGATCGAAGCCGACCTGGTCGTCGCGTGCGATGGCCGCCATTCCATCCTGCGAAAGCAGGCCGGGCTGGTCTCTCGCGATTATGACGTGCCTTTTGACGTCTGGTGGTTTCGCCGGCCCCGCCGCCCCGATGAACAAGCCGAACCGGCAAATCTTGTCCCCAGCTTTGCCGGGCAAGACATCATGCTCGCGATAGCCCGCGAGGGATTCTACCAGATTGCGGTCTTCATCCCCAAAGGCACCGATGCACGGCGCCGCGCTCAAGGCATCCAACCCCTTCGCGATATGATCGCCAGATTGCGTCCCGACTTCGCCGATCGCGTGGATACGCTCACCTCAATGGAACAGGTCAAGACCCTTGATGTGAAACTCGATCGGCTCAAACGCTGGCATTGCCCCGGGCTGCTCTGTATCGGCGATGCCGCTCATGCCATGTCACCTGTCGGTGGTGTCGGCGTAAATCTCGCCATACAGGATGCTGTTGCGACCGCCCGCATTCTCCGCAATCCGCTACGCGCCGGAACATTGACCGAAACCGACCTCGAGGCCGTGCAACAACGTCGCATGATGCCCACCAGAGTCATTCAGGCCATGCAGCGCATTCTCCATCGTATCGTTTTCCAGAACGGGTTTCGATCCGAGCACGCCGGACCGCCGCGCTTCATGCTGTTTCTGGCCCGGCACGTTCCCGGCTTCCGCAAAGTTCCAGCGCGCTTTGTCGCCTTCGGCCCCCGCCCCGAACATGCCCCCGATTTCGCCCGCCGCCAGCCCTGACACTTCAGGCTGGGCGCGCACATAACTTAGGCATTGACTTAACTATCGACGCACTGATAGTTAGGCATATGCTTAACGATTCTTCACAGCTCGATCTCATGTTCCGCGCCCTGGCCGACGGCAACCGTCGCGCCATGATCGACAGGCTGAGCAAATCGAGTGCAAGCATCGGCGATTTTTCCAGCCAGCTTGGCATTTCGCTGCCCGCCACGCTCCAGCACATCGCGGTGCTTGAGCAGGCCGGACTGGTGGTCACCAAAAAACAAGGCCGCGTGCGCATCTGCACGCTCGATACGGCCGCACTCAGCCGGGCCGAGCGCTGGATCAACGAGCGCCGCACATTATGGGGCCGCCGTCTCGACGCTCTCGGGGCCCTTCTCGAAAACGACACTCTGGAGGAAGACAAATGACTGACCGCACCGTGGTACACGCCACTTTCGATCTCGAGCGAATCTATTCCGCACCCCAGAGCCGGGTCTTTCTGGCCTTTGCCGATGAGCCGCAGAAGCGCCAATGGGCACATGGAGCCCCCGCACAGGGATACTCACTCGATTTTCGCGTGGGCGGACGCGAACACGTCGAAATGTCTGCCCCCGGCGGCGGTAGCTTCCGTTACGATGGTATCCATTACGACATCGTCGAAAATGAGCGCATCATCTACGCCTATTCCTTCAGCTTCGGACAAGGAAACGCAGGCACGACGTTGACCACCGTTGAATTGGCCGATGCCGAAGACGGGGCAACCCTTCTCAAGATCACCGAGCAAGGCGCCTATCTCGACGGCTTTGACGGACCAAAATTCTGGAGGAGCGGAACCACCTCCCTTCTCGACCGACTCAACAATCATCTGGAGCAAAAGCAATGACCGACCGCAACGTCGTCCACGCCACCTTCACGCTCCAGCGCACCTACCGCGCCCCGCGCAAAAAGGTCTTCGCAGCCTTTTCCGATTTCAAGACCAAGCAGAAATGGTTCGGAAGCGACGCCCCGGAGGGCGCAGCGGCCAATATGGATTTCCGTGTCGGAGGCCGCGAGCACAGCCATGGCGTTGCCGAACAACATGGCAGCACGCACGCCTATCGCTACGACGCCATCTACCTCGACATCATCGAGAACGAGCGCATCATCTATGCCTATGACATGGACGCCGACGGCCACCACATATCGGCCTCGCTCACCACGATCGAACTGACCGACGCGGCGGACGGCACCCAGCTCAAGCTGACCGAACAGGGCGCCTATCTCGACGGCTATGATGACCCCAAGATCCGTGAAGACGGAACGGCCGGGCTTCTGGCCGCCCTTGCAAAAATCGTGGAGGACTGACCGATGGGCAAATTGATTGTCTGGAACATTGCAAGCCTCGATGGCTATTTCGAGGGCCTTCAGCCTTGGGATCTGTCTCTGCACGAAACCATCTGGGGCGACGAATTGGCGGCCCTCTCCGAGGCGCAGTTGGCCGATACCGAAGCACTGGTTTTCGGACGGCGCACCTATGAGGGCATGGCTGCGTACTGGGCCAACGAATCCGAAACCGGGCCCATTACCGATGCCATGAACGCGCTGCCCAAATATGTCGTCTCAAACACGCTGACGGTGCCCGACTGGAACAACACCAGAGTTATCAATGGCGATGTCGTCGAAGCTCTGCGCGACATCAAGTCAAAATCGCAGCGCAATCTCTATATCTTTGGGAGCGCTGAACTGCTTGCCTCACTCCTGCCAGCGGGCCTTGTCGATGAATACCGGCTGGGTATCGCCCCGCTCTTGCTTGGTCGCGGCAACCCGTTGTTCAAGCCGTCCGACTTGCGGATCGATCTCGAACTTCTCAAGACCCAGCCGCTCAAGAACGGCGGCATCGTTCTTTATTACGGCTTGAAAACCCCAACCTGACGGCAAACCCAAACGGCGGCAAAGCGCCGGTCCACTCAACATGGAGACCCAGCAATGCCAAAATACATAACCATAGGCTATGGCGACCGAGCCGGATACGATCGGACACCAGAGGACATCAGGCAGGCAGCCCATGACCACGATGCCCTTCTCAAGGAGCGCGGTGTCACGATGGGTATCGCCGGAACACCTGTCCAGGTGCGCAATCACAACGGACGCGGCGTCCAGACAGAAACCGGGCCCTACCTCTCGTCGGATCTGCCAATCGCCGGCTTTGCAATTATGGAAGCCGATGACATGGACGAAGCGATCGCGCTGGCCTCGGAAACGCCTTGCGCGATAGCTCACGGCGTGTTCGAAATCTGGCCGCTCAACGAGTGGTAGCTCAGAAAAAAGGGCCGGCAAAACCGACCCTTTTTCAAAGTTCAACTTCAACTGCGGAAGTCTAGTTCCGGCTCTTGTCCACCAGCGCGCCGGCCTTGATCCACCGGAGGATGCCCGGAAAAGTGCCTCGCACTTTTCCGGTCTGGTATCCGACCAAGCAAAGGCCGTGGATCGCCAAGCGCCCGTGCAGGCTAGTTCCGGCTCTTGTCGACCAGTGCCCCGGCCTTGATCCACGGCATCATGTCGCGCAGCTTGGTGCCGACTTCCTCGATCTGGTGGGCATCGTTGTTGCGGCGGATGCCCTTGAAGCGGGCGGCGCCGGCCTTGTATTCCTGCATCCACTCGGACGTGAACTTGCCCGACTGGATATCGGCCAGAACGCGCTTCATCTCGGCCTTGGTCTCCGAGGTGATGATGCGCGGGCCGGTGACATATTCGCCCCATTCGGCGGTGTTGGAAATCGAGTAGTTCATGTTGGCGATGCCGCCCTGGTAGATCAGGTCGACGATCAGCTTCACTTCGTGCAGGCACTCGAAATAGGCCATTTCCGGCGCGTAGCCGGCTTCCACCAGCGTCTCGAACCCGGCGCGGATCAGCTCGACCAGACCGCCGCAGAGCACAGCCTGCTCGCCGAACAGATCGGTTTCGCACTCTTCCTTGAAGGTGGTTTCGATGATGCCCGAACGGCCACCGCCAACACCGGACGCATAGGCCAGCCCAAGGTCGTGCGCGTTGCCGGTCGCATCGTGATGGATGGCGATCAGGCACGGCACTCCGCCGCCCTTCTCGTATTCGCCGCGCACGGTGTGGCCGGGGCCCTTGGGCGCAATCATCAGCACGTCAACAGTGTCCTTGGGCTCGATCAGCCCGAAATGGACGTTGAGGCCGTGCGCGAACGCCAGCGCGGCACCGTCGCGGATATTGGGCGCAATATCATCGCGGTAGATATCGGCCTGCAATTCATCGGGGGTCGCCATCATCATCATGTCGGCCCAGGCCGCAGCTTCGGCAACGCTCATCACTTTGAGCCCGTCCGCTTCCACCTTCTTGGCGGTCGAGGAGCCGGGGCGCAGACCGACGGCGATGTCGGTGATGCCCGAATCCTTGAGGTTGAGCGCATGCGCGCGACCCTGGCTGCCATACCCGATAATGGCGACCTTCTTGGATTTCAAAAGATTGATATCGGCATCCCGATCGTAATAAACGCGCATTGGTCTCTCCCTATGTCGCTTGTCGTTGTTGATGGATTTAAGCGCCGTAGAGCGCAAAAAACTGTTCGCGGGCCCGGCGTGCCTGCCCCGCAATCTTCTCTTCGCTCGGTCGTCGTTGTTCGCCGAGCAACATGCGGATCTGGGTGTCCCTGACCACCAGACCGAAAAATGTCCGAAACGCCTGATCTGCGTCGTCGAAATCGAGCAGCCCCGCCGCCCTGCCCGCCTCAAGCAAAGGTTCGCAGCGTCGCGCCATCCCGATGGGCCCATTCTCGAGGACAATCGCCCCCAGATTGCGCTTTTCCTGGCCCGCATGGCTCACGGCCAACCGGTTCAGCGCCACCGAAATGTCTCCGGTCAGAACCGTCAGCCAGTCGCGCCCGAATTTTTCCAGCGCAATGCCGAGCGTGCGCTTGTCCAGTGTCTCCCGGTCCACCGGCACAACCCGCACCTTGGAGGCCTGCCATTGCACGGTGGCCGTCAAAAGCCCATCCCGGTCGCCGAACCATTTGTAGAGCGTTTCCTTCGAACAGCTCGCCCTGCGCGCCACCCCGGTCATGGTGAGCCCATCGCCACCATCGACCAAAAGACCCAGCGCCGCATCCAGAACATCCTTCTGGCGACTGGTGAGCGTATCGTCGTTTATGGTCAGGGTTGGCGGGGTCAAGCGTGACTCGCTGTCTGTTATCGATTATCGTAGCTGGAAGGCCATGCCCCAATGAGCAAAACAGCCCCTCCGAGCGAGGCGTACCGTACGGTACGGTTCGGCAATTTTCAAGAGTGATTTCGCGCCCTGACCCGAAACGATGAGCCGCCGCCTCTTTCGAGACGACGGCCCGATTTCATCCAGCTTTCGCGGCGCCACGGGGCGCCATTTCTGGCAGGTCAGGGAACAATGACCGTCAATTCGCCACCGGCCGTTTCGACCTCCAGAGCATTGCCATCGATATCGGTCACCGCATCGAACGTACCGACGATCGTGGTCGCGCGCAGAATCGAGACCGTGCTGCCCGCTTCGGCATCACCCAGATCGACTACAAGTGCGCCGCCTTCGACGTCAATTTCACCGCCGATATCAAGGCCAAGTGCGGTAACCTCCAGCACGCCGCCGCTCACCAGCAGATCGCCTTGGCCAAGCGCCATCGTGGTTCCAGCCACCAACGTGCCCTCTTCCAGTCGCGTGCCGCCCGCGTACGAATTGTAACCGCTTAGCGTCAGCTTGCCCGAACCGGCCTTGGTCAGCATGCCGGGGCCGGAAATGTCGTGAACCCAAATGTCCTCGGCGTGCATTTCGCCCAGATCCGCATCCATGGTCACCGATACGTCGCCCGGGAAGGCTCCATAGCCGCCAGCCGCAGCCACAAGATCGATCCGGCCCCAGCCATTGGTTTCATCGAGCACCGGATAGCCGCTGGGCACACCCGTGGTGTAGAGCACCACGCGGCGCTGTTCAGCGCTGAGATAGGGCTGGCGCGTTTCAAGAAGCACCTCGGCGCCCATCGGCACGACCATCTCCTGCCCCATATCCGCTGCGTCCTGAGGCAGGCCATAATGGGTACGCAAGCGATAGAGCGCTGCGTTGGCGGCATCATTGGCCCAACGGTCGCCCGGCTGGCTCTCGGCCGCTGCGGCAATCGTGGTGCCCTCGCCCACATTGGCCGCCATCACGGCCTGCATGTTCGCAAATGCCGCCTGCTTGAGGTCGGCATGCTCGGGATTAGAGAGCAGCGCGGTCGCCATGGCCATGGACATGGTGCGCCCACCCATCACATCGAGCGGCGAGTGCATGCCGGTCACGATGCGATTTTCGCCCAACTCGGACGCACGGGTCAAAAGCTCTTCGTAGCGCTGCGGCAGCGCATAGGCATAAGCAATGGCAGCAAGGTAGCCAGCATTGGCATGTCCCGAAGGATACCCGCCATCCTTGTGCCGGCCGCGTGTTTCGCGCGCGCTGAGCAGAGCCGGGATCACCTCGACATTGCTATCATAGCGCTCAAAGCTGTTCGGCCCGATAACATCGGTGCCTGTTTCCACCACCTGCCCGGTATCGCTCATGCGCCAGGGGCGCGGCGAGGCGTAGAAATATTTCGAGGGCGATGTCGTCCCTTCGGGCCCGCGCATCATCGCCATGAAGGCCACAAAGTCCTGCATGGTTTCACCACCCGTTCCCGCTTCGGTGCCGTGGTCGTCTTCCTTGACCGGCAGAACCAAATTGGGATCGAACGTGCCCAAGGTGTGATTGATCGTCGTGAAAGCCTGCGCTTCGGCGGCGTAGATATTGGCCAGCACCGGCCCCATGCCGGAGATTACTGAAAAGCCCTGCGAACGGCGATCGTCGAGATAGGCTTCCAGCGCTTCCTGATCGTCGCGGGCGCTGCCGGTCATCGAAAGTACATAGGCCATGTTGGCCGCCCACACGGCGGGATCGACAATTTCGACATTGGAATAGTCGAGCGCTCCGTCCCCGTTCGCACCACCCGAGCGCCACGCTTCGTCACCGAGATTCCAGATTTCGTCAAAGCCGCGATGCAATTCGAGAACCGGGTTTTCGGCGCGGTCATAGCGATTGACTTCGGCCCCGTCGGCACCGACACCTGCCTGGTGCGTATAGGTCTCGACCACCGGCAGCGGATAGGCGACATCGGGCAGCGGCACTGTAAATTCGCCAACGCCGAGAGGGGCGGCCAGCGCCGTGCTGGTCAGCAAAGAGAGTGCCAGCGCACCCGACAGACGGCCAAGGAATATGGAGGATTTGCGGTTCATGGATATGGCTCCAGTGTGAACAATGGAGCTGCCCTTTAGGGTGGTCCAATGACACCGGGGTGACACTTTCCACAAACTTGAGCACCCCGACCCGAAACGATTTGCAATCACCACAATTTGGGCCAAACATCGCTGCAGGCTGCCCGCTCCGAATGCCAACGAGGCCAATGATGCGTCCGACTATCCTTACAGTTCTTGCCTTTTCGGCACTTTTCGCATCCCCCGCCACGGCCCAGGAAGCCGAAGGCATGACGTCGGCCCCGATGATTGGGGCGTCCCTCACCGAAAAGTTCTGGATACAGTCGCAAGATGATGCCGGCCTGCCCGGCTCAATGGTTCTGTTCCTTTCGGAAGGGACCATGCTCCAGGATTCCTGCTGGGAAACCTATCGCCTCTCAAACTGGCAGATGACCGGCGAGGATTCACTGAGCTGGCAAGAGGACACCATGACCATCGAGGCCGACATCGTGGAGCTCAACGAAGCCGAGCTGGTTCTGGCCCTGCATCTGGGCGAAGACATCGTCGAAGAGCGCTACACGGCCGCGCCCGTGCCCTTCGTCTGCCCGGACATGCCGCGCTAGTTTGAAAAGTCGCAGATATACTGTGGCGCACCACCAAACGTGCCGAAAACCGCGCTTGCCCCGACCAGATTGTCGGGATCGGCCTGCATGATGGCATCCGACTGCGCGGCGATTGGCGCCATCGCTGCGTCGAGCCCCTCCTGACCGGGCACAAACACCACGCCGATCGAGCTGTAGCCATTGTCGATACCGGCGATCACCGAGATCGCGGCCACCTCATGGCCCAGCCAGTCTCCCTTGACCGGCACGCGCAGTTCCCGATGATCCTCCCGCACCGCAATCTGGGTGGCGGAAAAATAGGCGCTGGCATCAGCGGGGACAATCAGCGTGCCATCGGCCACGATCTGCTCCCAGAACACCCCGAGATCGCTTGAAATCTCGCAGCCCTGTTCCAGCCCCGCCAGAAAGCCATCCATCTGATAGCGCGCAGGCTCGTCCGGCCCCAGTCCCACCACCGATAGTGTGGAAAGCGCGGTTCCCATCAGAAAGTCGCCTGCTGTTTCCAGCCAGTCCAACATCGCACACCCCTTTGTGCTGGATCGTGATTGAGACGATCTAGGCCCCGTCCGTGGCAAAATGGCGACATGCCACACGGCAACAAAAAAGGGCCACCCGTACGGGCAGCCCTCGTCAATCTTGCAATGCAGCCGGGATTTATTCGGCGGCGATAGCTTCGACCTTGCCGTCGCGGGCAGCCTTGGTGGCAGCGGTCCACCATCCAAGGTTGTCGAACATATCGTTGAGGCTCGGAGCGATCACGGGTTCGATGGCTTCCATCGGCTCGTTCTTGCCTCCCCCCCAGACGGTAAAGAATTCCGAACCGCCGATATGCACGCCGTGACGAACAGGGACCATCTGAAGTTCGACGTTAATCAGTCGCAGCTGTTCGATGGCGCGAGCAGCACCGACTGAACCGTAACCGACGTATGCAGCGGGCTTCTTGGTCCATTCGACATAGGCCTGATCGAGCGCATTCTTGAGCGCTGCGGTAATCGAGCGGTTGTATTCAGCAACAAGGAAGATATAGCCGTCGAACTCGCCGACCTTCTTCTGCCAGGCGATAGCCTTGGGGTCCTGGCTCGGCGCCCACATGTTGGAGGCCACCTCATCAAAGAACGGCAGATCGAAATCGCGCAGATCGACAAGTTCGACGTCGAATTCGGAACGCTCCTGGGCCTTGGCCAAAAGCCACTGGGCGGGCTTGTCGGCGAAACGGCTTTCGCGGGTCGAAGAAATGATGATTGCAATTTTCGGCTTGGACATGATGTTTTCCCTACACTTGGTTACGAACAGTAAGTAGGGCTGCATATGTGACTCTTGGGACGCCGCTCAAGTAGGCACACGGGTGTAAGCAGGGCATGTGCACCTGCCTAACGATCATTGCATGAAATTCAACCCACTGAAAACAAAGGGGTAATTTGTACACTATTCACAAAGCCGGCCATCGTTCGGCGATGCCGAACAAACAAACAACGGGTTCGAAACGACAAAAGCGCTGACCTGTTCCGATCCTGGAGCGTGTCCAGATAAAGTGGATGCCACTTTGTCGGTTCGGACACGCGACAAAATAAAGACTTAGATCGTTGCGCCGTTTCCGCGAAACGGTGAAATGATCTAGCGGCTAAGCACGCCCAGATATTTCCGCACGGTCTCGGCAAACCCGAAGATCAGGGCGTCGGCTGTGATCCCATGCCCGATGGAAACCTCGTCAACGAACGGCACCGTGCTCTGAAAGGCCGGCAGATTGGCAAGCGTCAGATCGTGGCCTGCATTGATTCCCAGCCCGAGCGCATCGGCCGCATGCGCCGTTTCCGCAAGATCGGCCAAAGCGGAAACCGCCGCATCGCTATTGTCATAGCACGCGCCATAAGGACCGGTATAAAGCTCCACCCGATCGGCCCCGGCCGCTTTCGCTGCTTGCAGCGCCTCGGTGCTTGCATCGGGATCGCAAAACATGGCCACCCGGCGCCCCGGCGCCGCAAGCTGGGCCGACACCTCGCTCAGCAGCGCCTGATGGGTGATAAAGTCCCAACCATGGTCCGACGTCGCCTGCTCGGGTGCATCGGGCACCAGTGTCACCTGATGGGGATTGGCCGCGGCCACCAGCTCAAGAAAAGCCGGCGTGGGGTAGCCCTCGATATTGAGTTCGGCGTTCGGATAGTCTGTCCGCAGCAGATTGACCAGGTCGAACACATCCGAGCGCCTGATATGGCGCTCATCGGGACGCGGATGCACGGTGACCCCCACCGCTCCCGCATCGAGCACGATTCGCGCGATGCCCGTCACGCTCGGCCAGGGCAGATTCCGGCGATTGCGCAACTGCGCCACTGCATTGAGATTGACGGAAAGCTTGGTCATGGCAGCTGTCTGAAAAAATAAGGACCGTACGAAATGTACGGCCCCCGTCTATCGTGAAACGAGGTTTACGCAAACCTCAACTTTCGGAGCGCGGTCAGGACCCCAAGATCCGCGAACCACAACGTCGCAGACTTAACCGTCCTCACCGAGTGGAGACGGAGTGACCTCCAAGCCTACATGCCTTCCGGCCCGCGCGTGATCGCGACAAGCCCGGTGCGCACCACTTCCACCAGCCCCAGCGGCGTCATCAGCGTGATGAACTGCTCGATCTTGCTCGATTTCCCGGTGATCTCGAACACGAAGCTTTCGGTGGAGGCATCGACCACCTGCGCTCGGAACGCATCGGCCAGCCGCAGCGTCTCAACCCGGTTTTCGCCCTTTCCGGCTACCTTGAGCAACGCCAGTTCGCGTTCCAGCGATCCCCCCTCGGCCGTCAGATCGTGGACCTTGTGCACCGGCACCAGCCGCTCGAGCTGCAGCTTGATCTGCGCCAGCACTTTCGGCGTGGCAACGGTCACAATGGTGATGCGCGAGCGATGCCGGTCATGCTCGGTCTCGCTGACCGTCAGCGAGTCGATATTGTAGCCCCGTGCCGAAAACAGCCCCACCACCCGGGCGAGAACCCCCGGCTCGTTGTCCACCAGAACCGTCAGCGTATGACGCTCGCTGGCCTGGGTTTCAGTGGTCAGGAAATAGGCCGATCCCGTCGGCTTGAGATGTGCATTCATGATCGTTCCTCGGCGCCCTAGACGAGCTGCCGTCCCTTCTCATCGATGATGGAGCCGATATTGGCCGTATCGGACAGTATGATCTCGTTGTGCGCCTTGCCCGACGGGATCATGAGATGTGCATTCATGATCGTTCCTCGGCGCCCTAGACGAGCTGCCGTCCCTTCTCATCGATGATGGAGCCGATATTGGCCGTATCGGACAGTATGATCTCGTTGTGCGCCTTGCCCGACGGGATCATCGGCAGACAGTTCTCGTCCTTTTCGACGATCACGTCGAACAGCACCGGTCCGTCGTAATCGAGCATTTCGGCAATCGCCGCATCAAGGTCCGCCGGATTGTCGCAACGCACGCCCTTGGCGCCATAGGCCTCGGCGAGTTTGACGAAATCGGGCAGCGATTCCGAATAGGAATGGGCATAGCGCGACCCGTGCAGCAGATCCTGCCATTGGCGAACCATGCCCATGCGCTCATTGTTGAGGATGAAGATCTTGACCGGCAGCCGGTACTGAACCGCCGTTGAAATCTCCTGCATGGTCATCTGCACGCTCGCCTCGCCGGCAATGTCGATCACCAGCGCATCGCGATGTGCGACCTGGACACCGACCGCGGCCGGCAGCCCATAGCCCATGGTCCCAAGGCCGCCCGATGTCATCCAGCGGTTGGGCTTGTCGAAATGGAAGTGCTGCGCTGCCCACATCTGGTGCTGGCCGACTTCGGTGGTGATGAACACCTCCTTGCTCTGTGCCTTTGCCGCCTCGTACAGGCGCTGGATGGCGTATTGCGGCTTGATGGTGGTTTCAGAATTCTCGTAGCCCAGCGAATTGACGGCCCGCCATTTCTCGATCTGCGCCCACCATGGCGCTATCGCTTCGCTGCGCGGCTGGTTGGTCTTGGAGCGATAGATGCGAATCATCTCAGCGAGCACCCGGGCGCAATCGCCGATGATCGGGATATCGACATTGATCACCTTGTTGATCGAAGAGGGATCGATATCGACATGAATCTTGCGGCTACCGGGTGAAAATGCATCGATACGACCGGTGATGCGGTCGTCAAAGCGCGCGCCGATATTGATCATCACGTCGCATTCATGCATCGCCAGATTGGCTTCATAGGTGCCGTGCATCCCCAGCATGCCCAGCCATTGCGGGTCCGAAGCCGGGAACGCGCCAAGCCCCATCAAGGTCGAGGTCACCGGAAATCCGGTCAGCTCGGCCAACTCGCGCAAAAGCTCGGACGCTTCCGGCCCTGCATTGATGACCCCGCCCCCGGTATAGAAAACCGGCCGTTCGGCGCGCAGCATCAGATCGACGGCGGCCTCGATTGCTCCCAGGTCGCCATCCATCTGTGGCCGATAGCTCTGGTGACGCAGTTTGTCGACGTCGGGCGTATAGTAATCACCCAGGGCAAACTGGATGTCCTTGGGAATATCGATCACCACAGGCCCCGGCCGCCCCGTCGTCGCGATCAAGAATGCCTCGTGCAGGATGCGCGGCAGATCTTCGACGTTCTTGACGAGATAATTGTGCTTGGTGCAGCTACGGGTGATCCCGACGGTATCGCATTCCTGGAAACCGTCTGTCCCGATCAGATTGGTCGGAACCTGGGCCGTGATACAGACCAGCGGGATCGAATCCATCAGCGCATCGGTCAGCCCGGTCACGGCATTTGTAGCGCCCGGCCCCGAGGTCACAAGAACAACGCCGCATTTGCCGGTCGAACGCGCATACCCTTCGGCCATGTGAGTGGCGCCCTGCTCATGACGGACGAGAATGTGCTCGATCTTGTCCTGCTGGAACATGGCATCATAGATCGGCAGGGCCGCGCCACCGGGATAGCCGAAAATATGCTCCACTCCATTATCGGTCAGCGCCCTGATCACCATTTCCGCGCCGGTCATCTGTTCGGCCATCTCAGCCACTCCCTACTTCAATTTCATCCCGCCACAGCCGGAATTTGATAATAAAAAAGGCCCCGTGAGGGACCTGTGTTCGGCGCATCGCATTTCGCACGAGGGTTATGCCCTCATGTTGCGATGCGCCTGCGTACTACAAGAATAAGTGCCGTCTTCACGGAAACCATCTCCAAATTTCGGCGCTATTGGTACTGCCCGGTACGGCGGTGGTCAAGCCAAAAAGCTAACGCCGGGCATCACCGGGAATCAAAAAGGCCCGTGCAGGGAAAGCACGAGCCCTTTTTTCAATTGCCTTGCGCGGCCGATTAGCTGCTCGGGCAAGCGTCCTTGTACAGCGTTCCGTCCGAAGCGCGATAGTAGCACTGGTTCGGTTCGCCAGCGACCTGGCCAACCAGCGCACCGGCAACACCGCCGACAACGCCGCCAACAACGGCGCCCTGCACGCTACCAGTGGTCACGCCACCGATCACGGCGCCAGCGCCAGCGCCAATGGCAGCGGTTTCCTGAGTGCGGGTACAGGCCGAAATGGCCATAAGAGAAGTAAGGGCAACGCCAATAATAAATGCTTTTTTCATTTCCAAGCCTCCTGCGACTTAACTCTAGAGTTCCCTCGCCCTTAAATGCGGCTAGCCGCTTTTGGTTCCGCGAGCGGGGCCCTTGGCCTTACAATTTTCAACATGAAGCGAAACTGAACGCCGTCGACAATTCCTTAACTTTCTCCATTTTGTGAACTTTTTCAAGTGGTTTGGCACTCATCCCACGGGCAGGCTTCCACCGGCTGTAGCAATCCATCAAGAACCAAGACCGCTGACAAGAACCCGATTCGCGTGTATCGGGTTCTGTTCACCCATCGCCATCAAGCGCTGGGCGCGGCTTGGGAAGGCCCACGATAATGAATACGACCGAAACGATGCGGTTCGCGCCCGGATGGGCCGCGGAACTGCGCGCCACTTTTCTGCTCGCCTGGCCGCTTGTGGTTGCCCAGGTGGCCCAGAACGCCCTGTTTACCACTGACGTCATCATGATGGGCTGGCTCGGACCGGAATATCTGGCCGCCGGCACGCTGGCCACGTCGTTTTTCACACCCTTCCTGCTGCTGGGCGGTGGCATCGTTTCCGCCGTCGCTCCGCTCGCCGCCCAGGCGCTGGGCGCTCGCCAGATCAAAAATGTCCGCCGCACCGCGCGTCAGGGATTCTGGGCCGGCATTCTAGTCGCCACGCTCTTGTTCCCGCTGATCTGGCAGATCGAGCACATCCTGCTCGCCACCGGTCAGGAACCCGAACTGGCCCGCATGGCAGCGCAATATATGCACATCGCTGTGCTGGTGCTCTTCCCCGGCCTCGGGCTTTTCGCCATCCGCTCGTTCCTGTCGGCGCTCGGCTCGACCCAGATCATTCTCTACGTCACCCTGGCCGGCGTCGTCATAAACGCCGCCATCAACTATTGCCTCATCTTCGGAAATTTCGGCTTCCCACGGCTCGAACTGCGGGGTGCCGCCATCGCAACGGTACTGACCAACCTCATCATGTTCGGTCTGCTGCTCGCCTATACGCTCACCCACCGCAAATATCGTCGCTTCCACATCCTCGTGCGGTTCTGGAAGCCCGACTGGCTGCGGTTCAGAGAAATCTTCCGCATCGGAACCCCCATTGGGCTCACCCTGATGGCAGAAGTGGGCATGTTCGCGGTCGCCGCCATTTTCATGGGCTGGCACGGCACCGACGCGCTTGCCGCTCACGCCGTGGCCCTGCAATGCGCCTCCTTCGCCTTTATGGTGCCGCTCGGTCTGTCGATGGCCGCCACCGTCCGCGTAGGCCTTGCCTTTGGTGCTGGCAGTGACCGCGGTATCGCACAGGCCGGCTGGGTCGCAATGATTATCGGCACGGGCTTCATGGTCATCACCTGCGTGCTGTTTCTCACCGTGCCGCAGATTTTTACCCGCCTGTTCCTTGATCCCGCCGATCCCGGCAACCTCGCCGCACTTGCCATGGCAACGACTTTTCTGGGCGTTGCTGGCCTGTTCCAGATCGTCGATGGCGCTCAGGTTGTCGCTGTCCACATTCTGCGCGGCCTCAACGACACCAAGATACCTATGTACATCGCCCTGTTC
The DNA here is from genome assembly GCF_025854335.1 of Pelagibacterium flavum. Classification (NCBI taxonomy): domain Bacteria; kingdom Pseudomonadati; phylum Pseudomonadota; class Alphaproteobacteria; order Hyphomicrobiales; family Devosiaceae; genus Pelagibacterium; species Pelagibacterium flavum. The sequence continues at coordinate 1,607,742 of NZ_CP107716.1, read as the reverse complement.
GGCTATTGGTGTGTTGGCATGCCGGTCGCCTGGTTTTTGGGATCCCCCGACCGCCTGGCCGGCATCGGCATCTGGCTCGGGCTCGCCGCGGGCCTGGCCTTTTGTGCCGTCGTCCTCACCGCCCGCTTCGCCATGCGCGACAGGCTGGGCCTGATCGACAGGCGACGCATGGTGGCAGCGGCCTAAACGACCACCGCTTGCTCAGCCATCTCCGCATCCCCGAACACCCGAAGATAGCGCGCGATCTCTTTGGGGTCTCCCACCGCCTTGGCCGGATTGTCGGAAAGCTTGACCGCCGGACGTCCATTGGCGCTCGACACCTTGATGACCAGCGAGATCGGCTTGAGTTGCGGGGTATGCATTGGCGCCGTTCCGGCAAAATCATTGGTGAGGTTTGTCCCCCAACCAAAACTCATCCTCACCTTGCCTTCAAAATGCCTGTAGGCCGCCTCGATCGTTTCGATATCGAGCCCATCGGAAAAGATCAGCAGCTTCTCCTTCGGATCGCGCCCATGCGCCTTCCACCATTCAATGATCTTTTCGCCGCCCTCGATGGCCGGCGCGCTGTCGGGTCGGAAACCCGTCCAGTCTGCCACCCAATCGGGTGCATTTTCGAGAAATGAGGCCGTCCCGAACGCATCGGGCAATACGATCAGCAGATTGCCGCCATAATAGCTCTGCCAATCCTGGAGCACTTGATACGGCGTCTCCTTGAGCGCCTCATCGCCGTCGGCCAGCGCCGCAGCCACCATGGGCAATTCGTGGGCGTTGGTCCCCAGCGCCTCGAGATCGGTGTCCATGGCCAGAAGCACGTTCGACGTGCCCATCAGCGCGTTCCCCAACCCCTCCTTGAGCGCCTCCACGCACCAGCGCTGCCACAGGAACGAATGCCGCCGCCGCGTCCCGAAGTCGGAAATTTTCAGATCAGGCAGCTTTTTCAGCCGTTCGACCTTCTCCCAGGTCTTGGCCTTGGCCCGTGCATAGAGCACGTCCAGCGCAAACCGCCCCATGCCCCGCATCGCCCGGCGCGAGCGCAGCTCATTGATGATGGCCAGCGCAGGAATTTCCCACATGGCCGTTTCGACCCATCTGCCGGGAAAATGCAACTCGAACTGCCCGTCGCGTTGGGAAAGTTCATATTCGGGAAGCTGGAAATTTTGCAGCCAGGCTAGAAACTGCGGCGAAAAAATCTGCTTGGTGCCGTAAAAACTGTTACCCGCCAGCCAGATCATTTCCTTTTTGGTGAACCGCAGCGTGCGTGCATGGTCGAGCTGCTCGCGCAGCTCGTCGATATCGACCTCGTCCGCCAGCCGCACGCTGGTGGTGCGATTGGTCAGCGAGAACGTCGCATCGACATCCCGATACAGCCCCCAGATCATCTGCAACATCAAGAACTTGTAGAAATCGGTGTCGAGCAGCGAACGGATGATCGGGTCGAGCTTGAACGTATGGTTGAAAACGCGCCGCGCAATGTCGGTCTTGGACGACGAACTCAAATCACGTCCACCCCTGCTGCCTTAATCTTCCCGATCATCGTCTCCATGGAGCCCATCAGATCGATCCCCCGGCACGCCTCCAGCAACACCCGCGCCGAAAAGCCCTGCCCCACCGCATCGAGCGCCGAATAGGCGACGCAGAAATCGGTGGCCAGCCCCACAAATGTCAGTTCACTCAGTCCCCGCTCGCGCAGATACCCTGTCAGTCCGGTCGGGGTCGTGTGATCGTTCTCGAAGAAAGCCGAATAGGAATCGATCGGTGTCCGGAATCCCTTGCGGATGATGAGCTCAGCCGGCATCAGGTTCAACTCGGGATGGAAATCGGCCCCGTGGCTGCCCTGGATGCAATGATCCGGCCAAAGCCGCTGGCTGCCATAATCCATTTCAATATCGTCGAACGGCGCCTTGCCGGGATGCTGGGAGGCAAAGCTCGAATGGTTGGCCGTGTGCCAATCCTGGGTCAGAACGACGTGCTCGAACTGCCCCATAAGCTGGTTGATGACCGGCACCACCCGGTCGCCCTCATCCACCGCCAGCGCCCCTCCGGGGCAGAAGTCGTTCTGCACATCGATGACGATCAACGCTTTTGTGGCCATGGGCGCCTCCCCAAATCAAAGTCACGCGCACTACTGCAAGCCACGCGCGCCGCGTCAACTCCCCAAGCGCGCGTGTTCCCGTGACAGCATGCCCATGATGACACCTGCTGCCTCTGCCTCGATCCCCGCAGCCGTCAGCACCTCTACGGCAAAACTCGCCGGTGCGGGCGCAGGCGCGGTGATGACCCGCCCATCCCCAACCGCTTGCGGCTGATCGCGATAATGCGCCGCACCCCGATAGGTTTTCACCGCCTGCAGATAGTCCAGTCCGTTGGACGTATGCGCGGCCTCATCGAGCAACCCCGCTCGCGCCAGCGCCAACGTTCCCCCACAAATCCCGGCGATCACACACCCATTCTCATGAGCCTGCTTTAGGCGCCCTTCAATCTCGGGAGGCGTATCACTCTCAAAGGTCGGCCCACCGCAAACGACGACTACCCCGGAATCCGGTGCCGAAAACCGCTCCAGCGCCTGCGTCTTCAGGCCCGAGATCGCCGTTACCGGGCCGCCCTCAGCCGAGACAAATCGAACATCGGCGACATAAAACGCTCGCCCTATACCAGCGAGCACGCCGATCTCCCAATCGGAATAGCCTTCGGTGAGCACAATGGTGATCGCAAGCATTTCGGTCTCCTCGTCCGATCGTGGTGTCGGTGCCCAGTACCTATTCCGCCCTAGTGACAATTCGTGTCAGCACGTTCTCCCTTGACGATCGATAATCGATCGGGCTCCTTTCCCCCATGATCGAACTGCGCCAATCCGAACTCCGCGTCGCCGCCGACCTTGCCCGCCACAATCTGGACGGCACTGTCGTCGTGCTCGATCAACTGGCGACCACCGCAATCATGGCCGCCGAAGCCCTCGGCGTCGAGGTCGGCCGTATCGTCAAATCGTTGATCTTTGTCGGCGAGGAAACTGGCGAACCCATCATGGTCCTGGTTTCTGGCGCCAACCGCGTCCACGAGAAACGCACCGGTCGCCAGATCGGCCAGAAGCTTGGCCGCGCAGACGCCGATCTCGTGCGCGAAACCACCGGCTTTGCCATCGGCGGCGTTTCGCCTTTGGGCCACCTCAAGTCCATTCCCATCTATATGGACGAAGATTTGTTCGCATTTCAGACTGTATGGGCCGCCGCCGGGAACGCACGTTCGGTGTTTGAAATTACCCCCCACGATCTCGCCCGCGTGACGGGCGCTGCACGCATAACCGTCACCTGATCCACCCGGAGCCACAAACATGGTCTATCTTCTGCTCGTCGTCGGCCTCATTCTGCTCGTGGCAGGGGGCGAAGGTTTCGTGCGCGGCTCGGTGGCCATCGCCGAAAAGCTGGGCATGTCGCCGCTGTTGATCGGGCTGACGCTGGTCGGCTTCGGCACCTCGTTGCCTGAACTGGTGACCTCGGTCCAGGCCGCCCTCGATGGGGCGCCCGGCATTGCCGTGGGCAATGTCGTGGGCTCCAACATAGCCAATATCCTGCTGATCCTGGGCATCACCGCGCTCATCTACCCCATTGCCGTGGACAAGGCGGTGCTGCACCGTGATGGTTCGGTCCTCGTGGTCGCTTCGCTGGCCGCCCTGGCCATTGTGCTGATCGGTGCGCTGGGGCGCATCGCTGGACTGGTTCTGGTAGCCCTGCTGATCGCCTATCTGTTTTATTCCTATTTTGCCGACCGCAAATCGCAGGCATCGGCCGGCTTCGCAGCGGAAATCGAAGCGACGGGCGGCAAACAACCAGTCCTTGTCTCGCTCCTGTTCGTCATCGGCGGCCTCGCCCTCACAGTGCTCGGCGCCCGTCTGCTGGTGTCCAGCGCGGTCGAAATCGCCACGACCCTTGGCGTTTCCGAAACGATCATCGGCCTGACGGTCGTCGCCATAGGCACCTCGCTGCCCGAACTGGTCACATCGATCATAGCAGCGCTTCGCCGCCACACCGATCTGGCACTGGGCAACATCATCGGGTCAAATATCTTCAACATCTTTTCGATCCTGGGCATCACCGCCCTGATCCAGCCCATCCCCGTTCCAGACGAAATCATCCGGCTCGATATCTGGGTGATGCTCGGCGCCACAGCCCTGCTCCTCGCCTTCTCCTACACCCAACGCGAAATCGTCCGCTGGGAAGGTGGTGTGCTCCTTGCCCTCTATGCGGGCTATATCGGTTGGCTGACGTTGGGGGCCATCAGCTAGCCGGCGAATGGATCGGTAAACGTCCAGTCCCCGAACCGGTTGCGGAACCATGTCGACTGCCGCTTGGCATATTGCCGCGTGGCAGTCACCGCACGTTCAACAGCGTCCTCGCGGTCCATTTCGCCCCGCAGCATGGCTGCGATTTCCCCCACGCCGATCGCCTTCATGGCCGGCAGCGACGGGTCGAGATCCAGCGCCAGCAGCGCCTCGACCTCCTCGATCGCTCCTGCCTGCATCATCGCCTCGAATCGCTCGCCAATCCGCCGCCGCAGCAAGGCTCGCTCGGGCATCAAAACGATCCGCTCAAGCGCGTATCCATCGAGCAGTCCCGGCCCGTTTGCATCCTGAAACGCACTCAGCGGTTTGCCCGTCGCCATCAGCACCGAAAGCGCCCGCACGACCCGCTGTGGATCGGCGACCTTGAGTCGTCGGGCCGTTTCCGGATCTCTCTCGACCAGAACCGCCATCCGCCCCGCCTCATCGCGGTCTTGAATCAGTTTCTCAGCCTGCCGCACAAATTCAGGATCGATGGCCGGAACCTGCGCGAATCCGTTTACGAGCGCATCGAAGTAAAGCCCTGTCCCGCCAACGAAAATCAACTCCTGATTCTCTTTGTCAGCCTCTTGAATCTGTTTGTGAGCATCGGCCAGCCACGCCCCGGTCGAATAGCGCACCGATGGATCGACATGTCCGAACATCTCGTGGCGCGCCTGCATCAACTCTTCTGCGTTGGGCCGGGCCGTCAGACGGTCGAGCACACCATAGACCTGCATGGAGTCCGCATTGACGATCCGCGCGCCGCGCGTGCGCGCCCGCGCAATAGCCAGCGCCGTCTTGCCGCTGGCAGTCGGACCGGCTATCAAAACCGCACGCTTTCCCCCATCCCTTGCCATGGTCTTTGTAATGTCCGTCCTCGTTCTGATCGCCAATCCCAATGAGCCGGTCCTGTCCAGCACTGTGGTCGAAAAGGTCCAACGTGAAACCCATGGCGAAATCAACTGGCTCGCGCAAGGCATAGCCTGTGAGATCGTCGCGCCCAAGGCCGCCGATCCAGTCGAGATTGCACGCGATGTGATCGATTCCAGGCCCATCGATGCCGCCCTCGTTGCACTTGCCAATCGGCGCAAGAAATTGCTCGTCGCTGACATGGATTCCACAATGATAGAGCAGGAATGCATCGACGAGCTGGCCGACGCGCTGGGTCTAAAACCCCAGGTCGCCGAAATCACCGAACGCGCCATGCGCGGCGAACTCGATTTCGAGGCCGCCCTCGATACCCGCGTCGCGCTCCTCAAGGGGCTGGAGCGGAAAGTAGTCGAGGACATCCGCCGCGAACGCATAACGCTCGCTCCCGGTGGCCGCGCCCTGATCCAGACCATGAACGCCTATGGCGCCTACACGGCACTGGTCTCCGGCGGCTTTACCCTGTTTGCAGACCACTTTGCCAAACGCATCGGCTTTGACGAGGCCATCGCCAACATTCTGCAGTTCGATTCGGACGACCGGCTGACCGGCACCGTCGAAAAGCCCATCGTCGACAAGACCACCAAGCGTAACCGCCTCATGGCGCTTGCAGCGGAAAAAGGTCTCGCCATTGCCCAGACCATGGCCGTGGGCGATGGCGCCAATGATCTCGACATGCTCCAGGCCGCCGGCCTTGGCGTCGCCATCCACGCAAAGCCCATCGTCGCCGAACAGGCCGCCGTCAGGATCGATCATTCCGACCTCACCGCCCTGCTTTACCTCCAGGGCTATTCGGACGACGATATCGTCAGATGAGGCAACAAGGTTTTCAAATTGCTCGAAACTGAACGGTTGATCCTGCGTCCATGGCAGGATGCCGACCGCGCGCCCTTCGCAGCCATCGTGGGCGATCCCCATGTCATGCGGTTCTACCCAAACACCCGTGACCGGGCGGCCGCCGATGCCTGGATCGACAAGATGATCGCCGGCCTCGGCGCGGGAACCTCCGCCTTCCTTGCCGCCGAGCGGAAATCGGACGGCGAATTGATCGGGCTGATCGGCACGGCCCGGATCGACATCCCGTTGCGAGGCAATCCGCCAGAAGAAATCGGCTGGGTACTGGGCAGCCAATATTGGGGACAGGGCTATGCCCCGGAGGGCGCCCGCGCCCACATCGACCAGGCATGGCGCCGTGGGCTGCCCGAACTCGTCGCCTTCACGGCCGCCGTCAACCATCCCTCTCAAAGGGTCATGGTAAAGATCGGCATGTCACGCGACACCATGGGCGATTTCCTCCACCCGCGCATCGCTGAAAACCACCCCCTGCGCCCTCACGTGCTCTACCGCATCACCAATCCCGACAACTCCTGACAAAACCTGTCATGGCGCTTGGGTAGCGTCTGGTCACTGGCAAACAGGAGATCAGCCATGCCCATTTCCGGAAGCTGCCATTGCGGCGCCACCAGATTCGAGATCGATGTCATTCCCCAAACCGCAACGCGCTGCAACTGCACCTTCTGCACCAAGAAGGGCGCATTGTGGGCCTATTGCGAGCCCGATCAGTTCCGCCTGACCACCCCCATGCGCAACGTGGCGCAATATTCACCGACCACGCCGGAGAACAGGCACTATTTCTGCCCCACCTGCGGCTGCGCCGCCTTTTCCAATACCCCCGATTATTCGGCTTTTGCGGAGGGCAACTGGGAGGAAGCCGAAGCAAATTTCGATCCCACCAAACGCCGCATCTCGATCAACCTCTGGGTGCTCGACGATTTCGACATCACCGCCCTGCCCATCGAGCATGTCGATGGCAGGAACCAATGGTAGCTAGAGCCTTACGAGGGCCAAAAGCACCAGTCCCGCCCCGGCCAATCCCAGCGCCGCCAGCCGCAATTGCGGGCTGGGCAGCGTGAGCAGCTGTGCAATCATGCGCTTCATCTGCTCGGGGAACGCCGCATAGAGCAGCCCTTCGATGACAATGGCCAGCGCCAGCGCTGCAAAAAGATCGCTCATTGCCTATCCTCCAAAACAAAGGGCGCGCCGGTGGGCGCGCCCTTGAACTCTGTCTGGCGCTTATTGCGCCGGCGCGGTTTCCTCGTCGGAGGGCGGCACCGCTTCGGTGACCGGTGCTTCGGCCGGCGGGATGACTTCGCTTTGCGGCAGGCTTTCGGAACCGAGGTTCTCGGTCTCGAGCAATTGCTCAAGATCCTGAACATCCTGTTCAAGGTCGGCGCCTTCACCGGAAACCAGCGAATCCGTTGCCAGCAGGTCATCGATCTCGGTGGAGTCGATGGGCTGCTCGCTCGGTCCCTCAACCCCGATATCGATCGGCGTGGCCGTCGGTGCCGGGAAGTCGGGCAATTCGCCGTTCGAACCGAAATAGCTGAAGAACGCCGAATCCGGCGAGAGCACCATCGTGGTGTTCCCATCGCCCAGAGCGTTGCGATAGGCCTCCATCGAACGGTAGAACTCGAAGAAGGACTGGTCCTGGGAGTAGGCTTCAGCAAACAGACGGTTCTGCTCTGCGTCACCCTCACCGCGAATGATTTCGCTATCGCGGTTGGCGGCGGAGACTACTTCGACGGCCTGACGGTCGGCGATGGCACGCAGGGTTTGTGCCTGCTCCTGACCACGGGCGCGGATCAAAGCTGCTTCGGCATTACGCTCTGCCTGCATACGCTCATAGGTTTGCTGTGAAACTTCCGGCGTCAGATCGGTGACCAGAACGCGAACGTCCACAACCTCGATGCCCAACTCGGTCATGTCGGCCGCCACCAGATCGCTGGCTTCGCGCATCATTTCCGAACGCTGCTCGGACAGCGCCGCATCGAACTCACGCAGACCGTAAACGGCACGCAGAGCCGATTCCAGACGGGTCGCAATACGCTGTTCGGCAAGCTGGAGGCTGCCGAGCACCGTCTGGCGGAACCGGATGGGATCGACGATACGGTAGGTGATGAACGCATCGACGATATAGAACTGGCCGCCCGAAACCTGCAGCCGGATGCGCTCGAGATCGTAGCGCAGCAAACGCTTGTCAATGTACTGAACGGTTTCCACGAAATCGGTTGGGACCTTGAAGTAGATTCCCGGCTCCTGGATTTCGCGCGTGATTTCGCCGAAGCGCATCACGATGGCCTGTTCGCGCTCGTTGACGATGAACAGAGACGAAAAAAGCACATAGGCAGCAATGACCAGTGCGACGATAGCAATAACGAGACGGTTCATTACTGGTTACCTCCGGTCTGGAGGGTGGACCCGCTGCTTCGTAGCTCAGGCAGTGGCAAATAGGGAATGACGCCCGAGCCCTGCCCGCCTTCAAGCAGCACCTTCTCGGTTCCGCCCAGCACTTCTTCCATCATTTCAAGGAAGATGCGCTGACGGGTGACCTCTGGCGCGTTGCGATACTCGTTGTAAACGGAAACGAAACGCGCCGCCTGACCTTCGGCTTCATTGATCACGCGGTCGCGATAGGCCGCGGCCTCTTCACGGATCGCAGCGGCCTGACCACGCGCACTACCCAAAAGGGTGTTGGCGTATTGCCGTGCTTCTTCCTGGAAGCGGTCTTCGTCCTGCAGCGCGCGCTGCACTTCGTCGAACGCATCGGCCACTTCGGCCGGCGGTGCCACGTTTTCGATCGAGATGTTGGAAATCGTCACGCCCACGCCATAGCTGTCGAGGATGGTCTGGGTGATCTGCTGCACTTCCAGCGCGATTCCGGTACGGTCGTCACGGAACACGTCCTGTGCCGTACGACGCCCGACCACTTCACGCATCGCGCTCTCGGCCGCCTGACGCACCATCTCGTCGGGGTCACGGACCTCGAACAGATACAGCCGCGGATCGGCAATGCGCCACAGGATCGAAAAGCTCATATTGACGATGTTCTGATCGCCCGAAAGCATCAGCCCGCTATCGCTGGAGCTGCTCGTTCCCGTACCCACGCGGGTCTGGTTTTCCGTCGTGGACGCGCGCTCGACACGCTCGATCGGCCACCAATGGAAGTGCAGGCCCGGACTGGAGAATTCATCCTTGGGCTGCCCGAACAAAAGCTCGACACCCACTTCGTTGGGCGCGATGGTATAGATCGACTGGCTGCCCCAGAAAACCAGCGCTGCTGCGACCACGCCGACTGCAAGCCAGCGGCCGCCGCCAGGAATGTTCCCACCGCCGCCAAACTGTTGCCGGCCGCGAGCCAGAATGTCCTCGAGATTGGGAGTGTTGTTTCCTCCCCCGGGACGGCGTGGTCCGTTGCCACCGCCTCCTCCGCCCGGCGCCTGGCCCCATGGACCGCCGCTGCGGCTTCGGCGGCCGCCCCTATTGTCTTCCCACGGCATTTCGTCCCTTTCGGTTTGTCGTGAAAGTGCTTTTGCTTATTGCTGTTTTATATAGGGAAGGCTGGCTCCCCGATCAATGGAAACCGGGTGCGTCAGAAGGTGCGAGGAGACCCAGTTGGTTCACAAAACGTAATTAACGGTCCGTACTACTGAGGGAGGCTGAGCTGCTCGGCGGAGTCAGGCTTATCACTATCTTGAGTTTGCCCGTATTGTTCCTGCCATTCATCCAGATGCTGTAACACATCCAAATCGACCTTCAAAAATTCTTCACGCATTCGCTGCCTGTGCAGTTTTTTCCTGCGCACGTAATGCGAGATTCTAAATGGCCAATCGTCGTGCTCAGAGGCAGGGTGCTCAACCTCAGACCGGGTACGCCATTCATTCGATGGAAAATCAACGTCAAATTTCGCGTCACCGTTAATATTTCCGCAGAAAACGTCAGTTACCCACGCTTCATTTACGTGCTGGAAAAATAGCTTGTAGACGTTTTCTCCGCCTATAATGAAAAACTCACGCTGTCCGCGACATATCGCGTGCGCATCAGCTAATAACAGTGCTGTTTCCGGATCCTGTGCCCAAATCAAGTTTTCGGTATCAGATATTTCCGAGCGCGAAAGAACTATATTTATCCTATTGGGAAGAGGTCGTCCAAGTGATTCAAACGTCTTTCGCCCCATTAGGATCACGTGCCCGGATGTGCGGCTCTTAAAGTGCTGCAGATCGCTACGCAAGTGCCAAGGAAGGGCGTTGTCTACCCCGATAATATTGTCAGGGAAACTGCGAGCGACGATATAGGTCGCCGATGGCACTCTAACTATAGGCTTGGTCGCCATCGAATCCCCTAGAGCATGAGTATGGTTGCGTGGGGCGCGTCTTAGAACATATGCAACGTTGAGACAAACGCAGTTATAGCTTCCCCAATGCAATCAGGTCCGCCCCGCCCACCCGGCACACAGTCCATTCGTCCTGCATAACCGCCCCCTGCGATTTGTAAAATTCAATCGCCGGCTCATTCCAGTCAAGCACCCACCACTCGAACCGCCCGAGCCCTTCATCGACACAGCGTCTGGCCAGGTGTGCCAGCAGCGCCTTGCCGACGCCCTTGCCGCGCGCCACGGGATCGACAAAGAGGTCCTCCAGCCATATCCCATGCCGCCCCTGAAAGGTTGAAAACGTATAGAACCACAGGGCAAACCCCACGGGCTCCCCGTCCAGTTCGGCAATCTCGCAAAAGACTTTTGGATCTTCCCCAAACAAATGCGCGCCGATCTGTTCGACCGTAGCCTCGACTTCATGGCTGAGCTTTTCATATTCGGCGAGCTTCACGACAAAGCCATGCACCAGTGCGGCGTCGTTGGGTTCAGCGCGTCGTATGAAAAGGGACATGAGCGGTTTCGAATTCGATGCGGGCCCCGACCATGAGGTGATTCCGCATGGCGCGGCAAATGGTTCCCATCAAATGCCGCGTCAGTCCAGCGTCCGGCGATACCGCATCATGGCGATGGCCGAGATGACGATCAGGAGCGCCACCAGAGCCCAGAGTTCCCCGGCAACGTCCGAAATATCGCCACCCTTGAGCATGACACCGCGCACCACGCGCAGGAAATGAGTGGTCGGCACGACGTTGCTGAGCACCTGCGCCCAGCCCGGCATTGCCGCGAAGGGAAACAGAAAGCCCGACAGCAGCACAGACGGCAAAATGGTAAACATCGAAAGCTGCATGGCCTGCATCTGCGAGCGCACCAGTGCCGATATCAGGAAGCCCAGTGCCAGATTGACGATTATGAACAGGTTGAAGCCGATAAAAAAGGCCCGCCACGCTCCCTCGAACGGCACATCGAACACGGTGAAGCCGGCGAGCAGGAATAGGACGGTTTGCACATACCCGACCAGGACATAGGGCAATATCTTGCCCAGCATGACTTCCATGGGACGGGCCGGTGTGGCGATCAACATCTCCATGGTGCCACGTTCAGTCTCCTTGACGATGGCAATGGCGGTCATCATGACCAGCGTCATCGAAAGGATGATGGCCAGCAGGCCGGGAACGATGTTTGTCGTGGTGCTGCCTTCGGGATTGTAGAGCCTGTGAACCGCGACGCCGAATGGTGCCGGCGCCGGCGCAACTCCGGCCAGCGGCCCCGCGAACGTCTCGGTCATCGCGACCTTCACGATGCCGTCCATGGCCCCCACCGCGCCACCGATAGCCGCCGGATCGGAAGCGTCAGCAACCACCAGAAGTTCGGGCCGTAGTCCCCGGACGACGTCGCGCTCGAAATTGTCTGGAATGACAACAACGAACGACGCACTACCCTCGCGCAGCGCCTGCTCGCCATTCTCGGCCCCGCTGACAGAACCTTGTATGTCGAAATATTCCGACATCCGCATGCCGGAAATGACAGCGCGCACCAGAGGGCCGTCATCGTTGACCTCGATCAGTGTCGGCATATGCCGCGCATCGGAATTGATCACGAAGCCAAACAGCAGCAATTGCATGATCGGCAGCCCGATCATCATGGCAAAGGTGACGCGGTCGCGCCGCATCTGAATGAACTCCTTGGTCAGAACCGCCAGGAACCGCGCGAGGGAGAAGCTCATGCCACATCACGGGCAAAATTGTCCCGCGCTCCCGCCATCAGATAGATAAAGGCCTCCTCGAGTTCGGACGTTTTTTCCACCCACTCGTGGGTGCCCCGTTTGCGGTAGGCATCGATCACCGCCTCGAGCCTGGGCCGATCGGTGCTCGACACGTGCAGGACCGAACCGAAGCGCGCCACCTGCTCTACGGCATCCTCCCTTTTCAGTTCGTCTTCCAAAGCGGTGATGTCGGGTCCCGAGACCCTGTAGGTGACAAGTCCGATCATCGAGGGAATATCAGCCGCCCGGCCATCGATCAGCTTCTTGCCATAGGCGATATAGGTGATGAAATCGCACTGGATGGCCTCGTCCATGTAGTGGGTCGAGACCAGAACGGTAACGCCCCTGGCAGAAAGCCGGCGGATCTCGTCCCAGAAATCCCGCCGCGCCTTGGGATCCACACCGGCGGTCGGCTCATCGAGCAGCAGCAGTAAGGGATTGTGCAGCAGGCATGCGGTCAGAGCCAGCCGCTGTTTCCAACCGCCCGACAACGAGCCGGCAAGCTGATTTTGCCGGTCGGCAAGACCGAGATCGCTTAGCGCCGCCTCGACCCGTTGCCGGCGCCGGTCCAGCCCATACATGCGCGCCACGAAGTCCAGATTCTCGCGGATCGAGAGATCCTCATAATACGAGAACTTCTGCGTCATGTAGCCGACTTCCTGCTTGATGCGGCCCGCTTGTCTGCGCACGTCGAAGCCCAGGCATGTGCCCTCGCCCTCATCGGGCGTCAACAGGCCGCAAAGCATGCGGATGGTGGTCGTCTTGCCCGAACCATTGGGCCCGAGAAAGCCATAAATGGCGCCGCGTGGCACCACGATATCGAAATGATCGACAACGCGTTTCTCGCCGAACGATTTGGTCAGCCCGCGAACGTCTATGACCGGTTCGTCACTCATTTCGAAACCGTGACAGGCTGGCCCGGATGCAACTCCGACCCCTCGTCCAACACGGCCTCAACCAGAAAGGTAAGCCGGTCGCGCTCCTCGCGGCTATAGATAACCGGAGGCGTGAATTGGGGGTCCGGAGAGAAGTAGCCCACGGTTGCGGTGAGCCCGTCCGGGCATCGGTCGCAGCTTATGGACACCGCGTCACCCAGCGCCAAACCCGCCCGATCCGCCTGCGAGAGATAGAATTTGACCTTGAGCGCGTCGTCGGGGAGCAGCGCCACCGCCGGCATGCCAGTGCCCACGAACTCTCCGGCGCTGAAATAGACACGCGCCGCGAGACCGTCCACGGGAGCAGAGACGACACGCTCGTCAAGCGCCAGTTGCGCCTGCTCGGCATTGGCCCGCGCGGCCGCGAGCGACGCTTCGGCTGCGATGCGTTGTGGATTGCGGGCCGGCAGTTCGGCAACCCGCAATTGGGCTTCGAGTTCGTCCACCTGCGCCTGAGCGCGCTCCAGATCGGCATTGGCCTGATCGGCCTGCGCCTGGGGAGCCAGGCCACGCTCCAGCAAGGCCCCGGTGCGCTCGGCCTGCAGGCGGGTCAATTCGAGATCCGCCCGTGCTCTGGCAAGGCTCGCCCTGATAACGTCGAGTTCGGCGTCGCGGCTGCCCGTCGAAAGATTATCAACATTGGCTTGCGCCGCCGCGACCTGGGCCAGCGCCGCATCGAGCGCGGCTCGCTGCTGGCCATCGTTCAGAGCAAACATCACGTCCCCCGCCTCGATGGGTTCGCCCTCACGTGCCGCAATCGTCGTAATGGTGCCGCCCCCCGGGGCAGCGAGATAGACATAATTGGCTTCGACATAACCGTTCCAGGCCGGTGGCTCGGACACTCCGAACCCCGGAACGACCATGGCGATCAACCCGAACAACCAGGACATGAACTCATCCATGGCCTCACTCCGCTTTCACCGCATCGGCGCTCAGGCCGTCGAACAGGATGCTAAGGTGATTGTCGATCAGCTTCTCGATCTCGACCCCGCCCTTGGGCACGACGCCGAACACCTCGGCAAGCACCACATGAAGAACCAGCGGCCCCACAATGGACCGGACAGTCAGTTCCGGGTCGACCGGACGCATATATCCTTCAGCAATGCCGCGCTCGATGAGCGACACGACCACCGGGATCACATGATCGAGAACTTCCCGCCGATACATCTCCGCCAGATGAGGAAAGCTCACCACCTCGCGCAGAACGACCTTGGGGATGGCCCGAACCTCCGGGTCTGAGAATCGGCTGCCCAGCATTCTGATCGCGCTTGCAAGAATGATCCTCGGATCGCCTTCGAGATTTCCGAACTTCTCTATCGCACTCTCGGCGATGGGCAGGATGCCCCGGCGAACGAGCCCTTCCAAGACCGCGTCCTTGGATGGAAAATAGAGATAAACGGTTCCCTTGCTCACCCCCGCGCGCGCCGCGATGTCTTCAACCCGCGTTGCGGCAAACCCCTTTTCCACAAACAGCGCCAGCGCGGCATCCAGAACCTCGTCGGGCCGGGCTTCTGACCGTCTGCGAAATTTCGGACCGCGTCGCCTGACACCTTCGCTCGCCATCGCCTACTCCTTTGCGCCACCGCACTTTCAATTAATAACTGACCAGCCAGTTATTTGCAAGACAATAGACGAGCACCCAACCTTTCGCCACTATTCACCGCCCTCAAAAAAAACCCATGCGCCCGGCTTCAAATAATTTTTTGAGGAACCTCGGCCCCTCGGCAGCGTTGAGTAAGACGCGCAAAGGAGGCGAATATGACCGATCCGCAAAATGGGCCGGCACGCGGAGCACCCGCACGCAATCTCGCCACAGGCGTTCTGGGCATTCTTGCCGTTCTGGCCTTGCTCTATGTAGGGTTTCTGGTGTTTTTCACCGCCGAAGAACCTGAACGCACAGCCAATCCCGCCGATATCGGTGATTCTGAAGTTACCAGCGAAGGCGTAGCCGTGCCCGACGGGGGCGAATTGACCAGCGAGCCCACTCAGGCCGCTCCGGATTCGCCGGCTCGCACCCTGGACAACGTCGATCCATCAGGTGCCGCCGACCAATAAGCCGCAGGGCTCTTTTAACCTCTGCTGGTGCACACCAGATAACCGGCTTGGCCCGCCATGCGCGCGGGCGCAATGGAGTTCACCAGATTGAGCGTCGCCTTTACCAAGGAAGAAAGTGCAGAAACGGCATCGGAAACCCTGTTGCCCGATCGCCCCATTTCGCCCGAGGCCAATCTTGTGACCGAGGCGGGGCTCAAAGCCCTCCGCGACCAGTTAGACGCCGCCCGTAAGGCCTATGAAACCGCAAGCGCCATAGAAGACGTCAACGATCGGCGCCGCGAAGCGGCAGGCCCTTTGCGCGACCTGCGCTATTTCACCCAGCGTGTGCGAACCGCCCAGGTCATCCCGCCCCCAGCGCAAGCCGATACCGTCGCATTCGGAAGCACGGTCACCTTTAGTCGCGAGGATGGAAGGGTACAGAAATACCGCATAGTGGGAGAGGACGAAGCTGATCCCAAATCAGGATCGATCTCCTACGTTTCCCCCCTCGCCCGCGCCCTCATGGGCAAAACCGCGGGCGACGTCGCAAATCTGGGCGACAAGGAAATCGATATCATCGACATATCTTAGGCTGCGGCATCCCAAAGGAAGGCCGAACCGCAGGCCCTCGCTAGCGAATATGGCCGTTTGCGGACCACGATCAACCGGTTACACAACCTACGCCAGATACCGAAACCACTTGCGCTCCAGCGCCGTAGTCAGGTCGATGCCGTTCTGCTTGGCAAAGATCAGCAGCATCGCCAGGACGTCGGCGGCCTCATCCTCGAGCGCTTCGCGCAGCCCATCTTCCGACTCGCCTTCGCGGCGCCCCCGGCCGGTCGCCTTCAGAAACGCTGCCACCAGCTCGCCGGTTTCCTCGCTGAGTTTCAGCGCCGCCCAGTCGCGATCCCGGTCGATATCGCAGCGCGTGGCATAAGTGTCCGACACCTTCCCCACCGCCCGCGTCAAAGCCGCCAGTTGCGCCCGCGCCGCATCCTTATCCGGTCTCAATAGTCGTCCCTCCGCACCACGAACAGCACCTCGATATCCTGCCAGGGATAGAAATCTTCCTGCACCATCTCGAAGGTCGTCGGCCCGGTCTTGGTGACCCCCTCGCCGCAGAACGAGACGAAATTGTCCACGCTGCCCTTGTCCACGGTCAGCCGGAATGTACCGATGGAATGGGCCCAATTGGCACCCGAAGACAGGATGTAGGTGAGCCACGCCTCGGTAAACGGGGCCGACCACGGCTCGTCGGGGCTGGTCAGCGTGCGCTCGACGGCCGCCACCAAATTGTCCTCGAGACAATATTTTTCCTCGTACTCAGCCCGCTGGCCATATTCGGTATCGATGAAGGTCGCAGCCACTGTGCCGCCCAGTCCGGGCGTATAGCGGTGATGCACTTCCACGATCTCGCCCGCAGGAAACACAGCGTCCCACAGATAGGCCGATTTCAACGTCCATGCGGGCGAATAAAACCCGCTGTCGTCATAAGGATGCGGCCCCAGAGCGCCGATGCTCACCAGAACCTGCCGGTCCGCCTCGGGCAACGCGTTGATAGCGTCCTCGGTGGACAAAAGATGCGGTGCCAGCGGCACACCGAGCTTCTGCAACTCCTTGGTGCGATCCACTCCCAGCGCGAAAGCCGATTGATACAATTCCGCTTCGACAGGCTGACCGTCAAAAGTGGTCGAAAAGCCGAAAAAATTCTCCGGGTCATCAGTCGGAAACCCCGCCATTTCATAGGGCGAGCTCTCGATGTCCGGCATCGGAAACGCGATCAGGACATGCTGGTCGGTGTCCGTCAGGTTCTCGAACTCGTAGGTAACCCGAACCTCGTCCATGGAAAGATAGAGGTCTTCGCTGAGCATGCGCACATTCTCGTTTTGCGCAAATTGCAGCCCGCCGACCCCGATGGTCGCCGTGGTATCATTGCCATGGGCCGGGAGCGCCAGCCCCAAAGCCACTGCTCCGATCGCCCATGCCTTCATACCGCCACCTGTGCCTTGATATGCGGATCGGGGTCGTACCCGACGATCTCGAAATCCTCGAATTCGAAGTCGAAAATTGAGTCGCGCTTGTTGACGATCTCCAGGCTCGGCAACGGCTTCGGCGAGCGTCCCAACTGTGTCTGGGTCTGCTCGAAATGGTTATGATAGATGTGCGCATCCCCGAAGGTGTGCACGAAATCGCCCACCCCGAGCCCGGTCACCTCAGCCATCATATGGGTTAGCAGCGCATAAGACGCGATGTTGAACGGCACACCCAGAAAGATGTCCGCCGAGCGCTGATAAAGCTGGCACGAGAGCTTGCCGTCGGCGACGTAGAACTGGAACAGGCAGTGGCAGGGCGGCAGCGCCATGTCGTCCACTTCCGCCGGATTCCAGGCTGAAACGATATGACGGCGTGAATCTGGCTTGGTCTTGATCTGCTCGACCAAATTGGCAATCTGGTCGATATGGCGTCCGTCCGGTGCCGGCCAGCTGCGCCACTGACTGCCATATACCGGTCCCAGATCGCCGTTCTCGTCGGCCCATTCGTCCCAGATCTTGACCCCGCGCTCCTGCAGCCAGCGCACATTGGTGTCCCCGCGCAGGAACCACAAAAGCTCATAGACGATAGAGCGGATATGGAGTTTTTTCGTCGTCAGCAGCGGAAATCCCTCATTGAGGTCGAACCGCATCTGATAGCCGAAAATCGAACGGGTGCCCGTCCCGGTCCTGTCGGCCCGGTCCACCCCGTTTTCCATCACATGGCGCAAAAGATCGAGATATTGCTTCATTGTGCGACGATGCTAGCGCGATTCGCGGTCGCACCGACCTACACATCGTTTGCGGCACAAGGTTTTGCACCCTTTGTTGCTGCCCCCTTTTCATCGGGGCCCATGGTCCTTATATTGAGCGTGCCGGCAACGGCTATGGCGATAAATTGCCATCGTAATAAACCCATCGGACCCGGGGGCAGTACCCGGCGCCTCCACCAAAAACCCTCTGCTTACAGAGGCTTATGGGGGCGAAACAGGATCGACGAGGGCGTAAAGGGTGTGTTTTCGCTCGGCATGGTACCACCGTTATCGGACTAAAACTTATAGTTGCTAATGACAACAATAAGGCTCCGGTCGCTCTCGCCGCGTAAGCGGTGCGAGAACTGGGAATTGAAGTCCTACGCTCCTAGCCGGGCATAGGCGGGGTCCGCAGGCACCTGGCAACAGAAGCCTGCATTTCTCTTTCGCTTGAAACCCGGCGCAAATTCAGGCTGTTATGAGCCAAATGAGAATCGCTTAGGGAGCCGCCATAAATGGCACAAGACCACATCCGCTACGACATCTTGGCCCAGGAAGCCCTGCGCGGCGTCGTACGGAAAGTGCTGAGCGAAGTTGCCCGCACCGGCCTGCCCGGCGATCATCACTTCTTCATTTCCTTTGTCACGCAAGCCCCCGGTGTGCGCCTGAGTCAGAAACTGATCTCGCAATACGACAAGGAAATGACCATCGTCCTCCAGAACCAGTATTGGGACCTGAAAGTCTCCGAAACCGGGTTCGAGGTCGGCCTGTCATTTGACGGCGTCAACGAAACTCTGCTCATCCCCTTTTCCGCCATCAAGGGCTTTTTCGATCCATCGGTCCAGTTCGGGCTGCAATTCGAGGTCGCCGAGGCTCAGGCCGGGCCGCGCATTGTCGCCGACCCCGATGATGCCGAAGGCGAAGAGGCCGGGGATGCGGAACAAACCGATGAGCCCGGTATTGAAGAAAGCGGCGAAAAAGTCGTCAGCCTCGATTCCTTCCGCAAGAAATAGCCCACAGTGCGCAAGCGCTCGCTGACTATAGCCGGCCACCGCACCTCTATCGCGCTTGAGCCGCAGTTCTGGGATGCGCTTGAGTCCATTGCCCAGACACGTGACGTTTCGCTCCCCCATCTGATTGCAGAAATCGATGAAACGCGCGAGGACCCGAACCTGTCCTCTGCTATCCGCGTCTTTGTTCTGGCCTGGTACCGTTCGGCCTCAGGGCGATAGGCTCTGCAACTGCAGTGAACCTGGCGGCAGCACCGTAACCGACGAATCGGGGTTATCCGCTGCACCGGGCTCCGGCTGTAATGGGGTAACGCTGGGCTCGGAAAGCTGTTCTTCGAGTTCCTGCAGTTGGCGCTGCTGCTCCTCGATCTGCAGGCGGTCTGCCTCTTCCTGTTGCTGCTGCAACAACAATTCGGTCTGCCGCCGCGCTTCCTCCTCCATCAGCCGTGCCTGTTCCTCGGCCGCCGCACGCTGGCGCGCTTCCTGCTCGGCCCGCAGCGCCTCAAGTTCATCGAGTTCGATTTCATAGGCCCGCATCTGGATCGCATCGACCATCGGCCCAAGATCAAGGCTCCGCTCGGGCGCAAACAGCGTCCCGTCAATTCCGATCCCGATCCGTCCCGTCGTTTCGGTAATCAGCCCGTTTCCGGCCAGTGCCTGTGTCAGTGCCAGCGTCCAGTCCGCTTCGAGCGCGGCAGTTTCCACATCGAGACTGCCCCCACCGACCAGCCGCGCGCCGCCGCCATCCATGGCGATGTTGGCGATCCGCGCCACCCCGCCGATCAGCCGCACCAGTCCGCCCGCATCCTGGCTCTCGAACGGGCCCGATTGCAGCGCCGTCGCAACGAGAATTTCCAGCGCCTCTGGCTCGATTTCTATCAGATTGTCCACGTTGGCCGCGGCCTGAAATGCCTGGGGCGACAGTCCTTCAATCCGTAAATCCTCGACCGAAAAACTGCCCTCCCCGTTCAGCGATCCGGCAAAGGCACGATAGCTGTCGCCGCTGCCCTGAAACTGCATTCCCAGGGTCAGCGTCCCACCCAGGACATCCGCCGGCATATCGGGCAGCGCTGCATCGATGGCGACGCCGTTGAGCGTGAGACGCCCGCTCAGACTCTTGTCGGCCAGGGCCGAGGCGCAACACGCCGTTGCATCGAGTTGGATGGTGCCGCCGCCGAATTCGCCAAACAGGCCACGCAGCCCCACATCCTCCTCGCCCCACGCGTAGTCGAACGCCAGTGCTTCGATCAGCCGCTCATCGCCCGCCATCAGCGCCGGCGCGGTTATCGCAACCCGCCCCCGCGTCGTCCGCTGGCTCGCCCCCAGATCGACCGGTCCGTCCGGCCACACGCCAGGCGTGAATTCGAGCACACCGGCAGGGCCGGCCAGCATGGCCGCCACCGTCTCGACATCGAGCCCGTCGAACTCGAGCGATCCGGTCACCAGCGCCGTTTCCCGCTGCGCCGCATAAGACAACGTACCGCTGATCGCCCGCTCGCCGGCAAAGGCCGAAATTTCGGACAGCGTTACGCTCTCACTGCCCACAAATCCGATTTGTGCCTGCCCCTCCAGCCCCGGAAACCAGGTGCCTTGGGCGCCGGCAAGTTCGGCCAGGGCAACTCCGTCGGCAAACAGGAACGAAGTCTGCCCCTCACCCCGGATCGAACCAGGGTCGGAAAGCACCAGCATTCCGGAAAAATCGATCCGCTCTCCGCCGCCCTCCAGCGAGAACTCGGCATCCATATTGCCGGTCGGATTGCCCTCCAGCCGCGCACTGGCAATCGCGCCATCGTCACCGGCGATCAGCGGCGCCATCCCCAACTGGTCGAGCAACGCGCTGCCGCTCTCGGCCGCTGCCTCAAGCGCCACTACTAGATTTTCACGCCCCAGCCCGGTTATGCCTCCCGTCATCTCCAGCTGGCCGGAAACCTCGCTCGCCGCCGCCCTTCCATCGAGCGTCAGCGTCTGCACCCCGTCGCGTCCGGGCGGATCGAGAACCACCGACAGTTGCGCGGGAAGGCTGCCAAGCAGGCCCTCGCGCAACGGGTTGTCTTCTCCGGCCAAAAGCCCAATTGCCGGAGCATTCGATGCCACGGTCAGACTGCCCTCGCCGGCAACCACCGGCGCGGCCAGCGTTCCCGATAGCCGCCCGGCACCCTCAAATCCGACTCCACCATAGTCTCCCACTGCGATGCTTTCGATCTCCAGCCCTTCCCCGTTCCATGCCGAGCGCAGCGAAAGATCCTCGAGCACCAGCCCCTCGACCCGCGCCGCCTCCACATCGAGATCGAGGCGCCCCTGCGGAAAACTCAACCCGAACGTTCCCGCCGGATCGATTGGCGGCAACAGCGCCAGGAGCGCCGCGCTCTGGCCGCCATCGAGCTCTGAAAGCCCGGCCGTGACCTCCAGTGATGGCGCATCCCCGAACCGCATCGAGCCAGAAACCGTGTGCACTGTATCGTCGAGCACCAGTAACCCATCGACAAGGCGCAGCCGGTCATTGACCAGTTGCAGCTGCCCGTTGAGCGAACCGCCCATTCCAAACAGCGGATTGCCCTCCCCCGCCCGCTTCCAGAGCAGCGAGAGCGCGTCGAGCCGCGGCGAGGACATGGCCAGCGTGCCATCGAAGGCCGGCCATCCGGCCGCCCGGCCCAACTGTCCGGTCAGTTTCAGCGTCGTGTCCCCCGATAACCGCCCCGAAAATTCCTCAACGGACCAGATGTCGCCGTCGCTTGTCGCATCCAGCCGAACGTCGCGCACGGCAACGCCGCGTACCGACAGTTCGTTGATCGACATGGCGATCCGCCCCGGCAAGGGCGGGGTCAAGGGCTCGGGCATCCCGCGCAACAGGCGCACGATTTCAAACGGTTGAGCACTCTCCTCGGTCACCGCCCGCGGCTGCAGCGTCACTACCCCGCCCGAGACCATGGCATCAAACGCCGGTTCGGCTCCAAGGCTCAGTGACGCCTCCCCCGTCAGCCGTGTCGCCGTCTGGTTCTCATCGGGAAGCAGGACAAACTCGGAAAGAATTATCTCCTCACTGTTGGCAATCAGCGGGCTTTGCAGCAGCATCCCGCCGATCACCGCCTCGCCATCATCGGGCGGCGGCGCCTGCCTGTAGGTCAGCGTTCCATCAAGGCTCGGTGCCCCCCCGGTGTCCAACAAGCCCTCGGCAGCAACCGAGAACGCCCCGCTGGCCGGGCGCACAAAGGCGCTGACCTGCATCTGCCCGGCCGCATTCATCGCCGACGTCGAAACCCGCACCCCATAGGCCGTGCCCCCGTGCACCGTCTGCCCCTCGATGGCGAACGGTCCCCGAACGCCAGCCAGCGTCATGTCTCCATCAAACCCATCGGCCTGCCAGCTCTCCCCGCTGCGCAGATCGGTCAGCCGCACCACGCCATCGGTCAGCCGCGCATTGGCGATAGACACATTGGTGACCGTCGCCGATTGCGCCAGCGTGATCGGCGTCTGCAATTGCCCGTTTTCATCAATGACCAGATTGAGTTCCGGCCCGGTCAGCCGCAACTGGGTGACGGTAAACCGATCACGCAGGAAATCCATGAGTGACAGATCGGCCTCTATCTGCCGAGCCGATCCCACCGGCGCCTCTGCCGGCCCCAGCCGCGCGTTCTCGAAATGCAGGCGCGGCTGGGGCAGCAGGGTAAAATCCATATCGCCAGCAATCTCGACCTCAACGCCCAGCGCTTCGGCCGCCATCTGCTCCATGCGCGGCTTATAGGCGTTCCAGTCGATGAACCAGGGAACGACGAAGGCGCCCCCCAGCAAAAGGATCGCGATCAGTCCGATGGCGATGTAGATGCGATTGGCCAAGCCGTTGGCGTCCTTTACAAAGTCGAGGGCACATTAGAGTGAGGGTTGCGAAGGGAAAAGTCTCCAACTTTTCCGGTTCGATCTCACGCCAATACAAGGGCCTAAGGTCCAATTCCGATTCAACAAAGCGCAATTGGACATTAGGCATATCGCCCCGCCCCGTCACCCGGCTTATCCCGCCTGAGTTCAAGATTTCACAACCTGTATGCGGCAAGTTGCCTTGCAGATGCAAACGCAGCACCCTAGAGCCTATCAGCAGCGCGGATTTGATCCTGGAGCAATCGGGTTCGCGCGGCGCCAAAGCAGGAAAAATCATGGCAACGCCGGTCAAAACGGCCAAGCAGATCTATTTCGTCACCCAGCGCTGGGTCCGCCCGCATCTTGCGAGCTTTCACGCCCTGCAACAGCCGCGCTTGTGGCTTCTCGCCATTCTGCTCGGCCTGATCGGTGGAGCGCTGGGCATCGCTTTTCGCCTCGCCATCGGCTTTGTCCAATGGATCTGGCTGGGCACCACCAGCGAACAGGTCCTCACAACGCTTTCCGCGCTCCCTTGGTGGTGGCCGATGATCGGGCCCCTTGCCGGCGGCATCGTCGTCGGCATCATCCTTTATTTCTGGCGCCCGCTTGGCCGCGCCGGCGGCGTCGCCGATGTCATAGAGGCCCGCGTGCGCGAATCGTCGACCCTCACCTTCCGTGGGGCGACGGTCGCCACGCTGGTTACCGCCATTACGCTCGGTTCGGGCGGCAGCGGCGGCCGCGAAGGCCCCATCGTCTATTACGCCGCCGCCGCGTCAAAACTCGGCTTCCGCATCTTCCGCCTGCCCGCCGCGGCGCGCCGTATCGCGCTCGCCTGTGGCGTGGCCGCTGCCATTTCCTCTTCGTTCAACGCCCCCATTGCCGGCGTGTTGTTCGCCCACGAAGTCATTCTGGGCCACTTTGCCATGAGCGCCTTCGTGCCCTTGGTCATCGCCTCGGTGGTCGCCGCCATCATCTCCCGGCTCTGGTTCGGCGAAGCCCCCGCCTTCGTCATCGATCCAGACGCCATCTCCATTTCGTCCTATCTCGAGATCCCCGCCTTTGCCCTATTGGGCCTGGTCTGCGCCGCAGTCGCCATTCTGTTCCAGACAGCGCTGATCGGAGGCGATTGGCTTTCCAAACGCAGCGACATCCCGGTCTGGGTCCGTCCGGCCATTGGCGGGCTGTTGGTGGGATTGATCGCGCTCGCCTTCCCCCATGTGCTCGGCGTCGGCTATGAAGCCACCGATATGGCGCTGGCGGGCTCGCTCGATCTCTGGCTCATGCTCGCCCTGATCGTTGCCAAGACCGTCGCCACCACGATAACGCTCTCCTCGCGCGCCGGCGGCGGCGTCTTTTCGCCCTGCCTCTATCTCGGTGCCATGACCGGCGGCGCCTTCGGCATCATCGCCACATCGGTCTTCCCCGATGTCGCCTCC
The DNA here is from genome assembly GCF_025854335.1 of Pelagibacterium flavum. Classification (NCBI taxonomy): domain Bacteria; kingdom Pseudomonadati; phylum Pseudomonadota; class Alphaproteobacteria; order Hyphomicrobiales; family Devosiaceae; genus Pelagibacterium; species Pelagibacterium flavum. The sequence goes on along the minus strand of NZ_CP107716.1, from coordinate 1,583,477 downwards.
TCGGTCGGGCTATACGCCCTGATCGGCATGGGCGCCGTCGCCGCAGCCGTGCTCGGCGCGCCGATCTCCACTGCCGTCATGATTTTCGAATTGACCGGCGGCTTTGCCTTTTCCATCGCCCTGCTGCTCGCCGTCGGTATTGCCACGGGCCTGTGCCAGGCCGTCATGGGCCGCTCCTATTTCCACTGGCAGCTCTATACCCGCGGCATCATGCTCGAAGAAGGTCCGCACAAACATGCCGCCCAGTTCATCCGCGTCCGCGATTTTCTTCGGCCGCTTCCCGAAGGCGAAGACACAAATTTCGACATCGCCTCGGGCGCCCCCTGGCTGCGCCCCTCCGAAACCCTCGAATCCGCACTCAAGGCCTTCGACGCCAGCGAGGTCTCCCGCCTGCCGGTCATCGAATCCAAAACCAACGCCATCATCGGCCACGCCCACCACGTCGACGCCCTGGCAAGCTTCAACAAGGCCCTGGTCGCCCATTCGCGCGAAGAACACAGTTAAACGGATCGCTCCGATTTGTATCTGCCGTTGAGGAAAGCTGACGTCTGGATTGTCCTTCATCCGTGGCCTGAATGCTGACGAAACCGCCATTTGGTGCTATCCTTGGGCGCACCATTTTGGTCGTGACTTTCACGCAGCCGGTGCACCACAGAACTTCGATATGTGGGAGGACCTCGGATGGACTTCGTCACGTCCGAAGACGGAACCCCGATTGCATTTGAGCGCAGCGGCAGCGGTCCGTCCTTGGTCTTGGTTCATGGCTCTACGGCAGATCACACGCGTTGGGCTGGCGTTCTGTCCGATCTCGAGAGCCAGTTCACCGTCCTTGCGATGGATCGCAGGGGTCGCGGGAAAAGCGGCGACGCCTCTGACTACGCCCTGGAGCGGGAATACGAGGATGTCGCGGCAGTCATCCGGGCCGCAGGGCGCGATGTAAGCGTCATTGGCCATTCATTCGGAGCGCTGTGCGCGATGGAGGCCGCGCTTCGCGTGGACAATCTCAAACGGCTCGTCCTTTACGAGCCTGCGTTTCCCGTCGGCGGAAATCCGCTCTATTCGCCCGAGATCCCCGACCGCCTGAAGGCGATTTTGGACAGCGGGGATCGCGATGCGATGCTGGTGGCCTTTTTCAGGGACGTGGTCGGCGCACCGGATGCACAGATCGAGGCGCTTCGCGCAGACCCCTCCTGGGCTGGCCGCATCGCGGCTGCGCATACCGCGCTGCGTGAACTGGCGGACGGGGATTACCTGTTTGAGCCCGAACGATTTCATAATCTGGCGGTGCCGACTTTGCTGCTGGTGGGGGAAAACAGCCCCAAAGAACTCACAGCGCCTGCCCAGGCACTTAACGATGCGCTTCCAGACAGTCAGATTGTCACACTGGAGGGCCAGGGACACGTCGCAATGACGACAGCACCAAGACTGTTTTTAGATGCAATACTGAGATTTCTGGCATCCTGAACCGACCGGGCAGAACAGGCAGCCCGCCGGTCATCGAATCAAACCGACTAAATGGCCGCAAGAGTTAGGATTTGTGCATCAGAACGGCCAGCAAACCAGCCAGTTGATCGGCCTGGGCATCGTCCAGCTTGTTGCCCAAATGGCGCTGAATGGCCGCTGCATACACGTTCCACATGCGCGCCTGCATAGCTCGGCCAGCCTCGGTTATGATAACCCATCGGCCCCGTCCATCTTCGGAAAACACCTCGCGCCGAACCAGCCCCGCCTTCTCCATCCGGTCGAGAAGCCGAGACAGATTGTGCTGTGCCAAGAGGGTCCGCCGCTCGATTTCATAAGGCCGTAATCTGCCGTCCTCGGCCCGCCCTACCTCCAGCAGCACATCGTACCAGCCGAGCGGCGGCAGGTCGGCCATCTTCAAATCCTGCTCGATCGCCGCAAGGACAATTTGCTGCGTGCGCATCAGGCGCACCCACGCCTTGACAACAGAGGGCGAAGGATGCGGCAGCTTTGTATCAGGGCGATCGGACATAAATGCAGTTACATCTATATTGACGAGCAACGCAAGCTCATATAGATGCAACTGCATGTATATGAGCTCGACGAAGGCCACTTCCGGCCTCGGCTTAATTCAAACAGGAGATTTCACCATGTCCAACGCCCATCTGACTCTCGTCAGCCACCACCTGTGCCCTTACGTTCAGCGTGCCGCTATCGTGCTTGCCGAAAAGGGCGTGCCGTTCGAGCGCCGCTATGTCGATCTGTCGGCAAAGCCAGACTGGTTTTCCGCCATTTCTCCGCTGGGCAAGGTGCCTCTGCTGATCATCAAACAGGAGGATGGCACCCAGGCAGTGGTGTTTGAGAGTGCCGCGATCTGCGAATATCTTGAAGAAACCCAACCCGGCACGCCACTCCATCCCACCGATCCGCTGGCAAGGGCCCGACACCGCGGCTGGATGGAGTTTGGTTCCTCCATCCTTTCGGACCTGTGGGGCTTTGAAACCGCCAGGGATTCGAACACCTTTGCGGACAAGCACAAGGCGTTGCTCGCCAAGTTCAGCCGCGTCGAGGCAGAGTTGGGTGATGGACCGTTTTTCTCCGGCGAGGCGTTCAGCATGATCGATGCGGTTTTCGCGCCGATCTTCCGCTATTTCGACGTGTTCGACACCTTGACGTCGACCAGCCTGTTCGACCCGCTGCCGCGTGTGGCCAGATGGCGAGGCGAACTCGCCGCGCGCGAAAGCGTAAGCGCAGCCGTCACCTCAGACTATGCCGACCGGCTCATGGGGTTTCTTAGAAATCATGACGCATGGCTCTTAAGGCAAGCGGCCTGACGGACCGGAAACAGCCCATTTTCAGCTGCGCATCCATAAAAAAGAGGCCGGACCCAAAGGTCCGGCCCCTCCAGCATCTTGTCTGGTTCGCAGGCTTATTCGACTGCGCCGATCGACCAGAAATTGGTCTCGCCCGAACTGTCGTCCACGCCGTCATTGTCGGTCACTGCCCAGCCGATGCCGTTGGCATCGATGGCAAAGCCTTCGACCTTGTCGAGAACATAGCCGTTGAGCGCCTGAAGGTCGGGGATGAAGTCGCGAACTTCTTCCTTGGTGACCACCGGCAATTCACCGCCGATCTCGGCACCGACCAGTTCGGCAACCGGAACGCGGTAGAGCTTTTTAAGCTCGGCATTGCCGGCGATCTGGTTGTCGCGTTCTACGATATAGGCGTAATCACCGTGGATGGTGATTTCCGAAAGCCCGACCCAGGCGCCGTCGGTCGGAGTTTCCAGCGGATAGTGGACGGCACCCCATTCGCCAGTCGAAGGCTTATAGGACACCAGCTTGGTCATGCCCGCTTCGTCATCGCCCCATTCGCGCTGAATGGCGATCCAGAGCACCATGTCCTCGCCAGTACCCACCGAGCTGACGCCCTCGGAACCGAAGCGGATTTCGTTGGCCAGCAGCGAGTCCGGGAACGATACTTCCTCGACGATCGCCCCCTCGGCATCCACGCGATAGAGCATGTGCGGGATGTCGCGGTCGGTCCGGCCTTCCGAGGCCAGCCAGAACCCGCCTTCGCCATCGAGCGTGATGCCTTCGAGGTCGAGCGCTTCGGCTGCGGCGCCATCACGGGTGATCAGCGTTGCCTCGGTAATCATCGCCGGGCTCTGGGCCGCATCGATCGTATAGATGGTCGGCATCATCGAAAGGTAGCTGTCATTGACCGCATAGAGCTTGCCGGCTTCGTCCGCATCGGCAACCAGACCCGAAAGGGCCACCCAACCGATCGGCGTGCCATCTTCGTTCATCGCCGACACGATCTGCGGATAGTCAGGCGCATCGACGTCTTGATACGCAAAGATCATCACATGCGAACCGGCAAGGCCGTCTTCGCGCAGATCTTCTTCATTTGCCGTCGCGATGATGTTGCGATCGGGGATCGCCACGGCGCTTTCCGGTCCCATGCCCGAGGGGATGGACTGGATGTATTCGGGTTCACCGTCGGTGGTGCGGTAGATGGCGATCAGTGAGGACCGCTCCTGCATGACAAAGATCAGCGTGTCATCGCCGAATGTTGCCACTTCCATGCCTTCGGGTTCGATGCCCTTGGCGTCCGACCGGCCTTCGGGATAGTGCCCGAGGGTTGCGGTGATCATTTCCATCGCCGCGCCGGATTCATAGGCGACCGAACCGTCCTTGTTATAGATTGTAAAGCCGCGTGAACCACCATTGTAGTCGCCTTCGTTCGAGGCAACGAAATGGTCGGCGTCGATCCACTTGACGGCGTCCGGCTCGCGCAGGCGCGTATCCTGGCTCTCGGTGAACGAGAGCACGCCGTCTTCCTCGGTATCGATGCCCGAAAGGTCGGTCGAACCGGCCGAGAAATCATTGATAACTTCGCCCGAATTGCCGTCGATGATAACGAAATGATTGTTCTCCTGCATGGAGACGACCAGTTCGTTGTTCTCGTTGAAATCGGTGAACTCGGGCTCGGGATCGCTCGGCGCGATGTCGGCGAGGCCGGTCACGTCGACTTCGATCATCGAGTCACAATCGAGCCCTGCGTCGCTGGTCGAAAACAGCGTCACGTTCCCGGCGGGAAGCTGCGGGATTTCCCCGTCATTGAGGTCTTCGTCGCGCTCGTTCTCAATCGCCACGGCCAGAAGTGTGCCGTCGGGCGATTTGGCAACGGAGTCAGGCTGCCCCGAGACGTCGCAGGTCGCAACGATTTCCTTGCTGGCCATGTCGATGACCGCGACGTGGCCCGAGGGCGCAACGAAGCTCTCTGAGGTATTGACGCCGGCAAAGGCGTAGTCGCCAATCACGACGACCGAAGTCGGCTCACCGTCCGTGCTGACGTATCCGGCAGCGGCAGGAGCGGCCGGATCGGTGATGTCGACGAACCCGATTCCACCACCGGGGCTGTCGGAATAGACCAGCGTCATGCCGTCTTCCGAGGCCGATATGATTTCTGAGGATGTTGCTTCGGCTTCGGGCGCATTTTCTGCGACCGGAAAGCTGGCGATACGGTTGAAGAAGGCTGCCTGCGCTGGCATGGCCGCGCTGGCGAGCAACCCGGCAGCGAGTGCCGCGAGCAGAGTCGATTTGGTCATTGCAATCCCCTGATGCGTGAAATGATCACGCCGGGCGTCTTAGGCCCCCTCGGCAACACTTCTGTGACAACGCCGAACCGGCCTGTGCATGTACTTTTGCCGTCATCGGACCTATATACTGGCGACTAGAACAAAATGAGATTCGAGCGCCGCCAGAAAAAGCATGTCCTCGGCGTGATCGGGGACGGATCCGGTTATTCGGTTCGGCGGCGCGAGCAAGGAAAAAACTCAACCTACATGTCAGCCGTCCCGCCCCATCGCCCGCAAGGCCCCATCACCTCCCAGTTCGCTGCGCGTGAGCCGGCCTACCTTGCCGGGCTCAACGCCGAACAGCGCGAGGCGGTGGAAACGACCGAAGGCCCCCTCCTGGTCCTTGCCGGCGCCGGGACGGGCAAAACCCGCGTCCTGACCACCCGCATCGCCCACATCCTTGCCACCCGCAAAGCCCGGGGCAACCAGATCCTCGCCGTCACCTTCACCAACAAGGCGGCGCGCGAGATGAAGGAGCGCATCGGCAAGCTCGTCGGTGCCTCGGTCGAAGGCATGCCCTGGCTGGGCACCTTCCACTCCATCGGCGCTCGCCTGATCCGCCGCCATGCCGAGCTGGTCGGCCTGCGCCCCGATTTCACGATTCTGGACACTGACGACCAGATCCGTCTCATCAAGCAATTGCTCGCCGCCGAAAACATCGATGAAAAGCGCTGGCCCGCCCGCCAGTTCGCCTCGATGATGGATGGCTGGAAAAACCGTGGCCTGCTCCCCAAGGACATCTCCCCCGCCGATGCCGGGTTCTTTGCCAATGGCAAGGGCCAGAATATCTACAAGGACTATCAGGCGCGGCTGAAAACATTAAACGCCGCCGATTTCGGCGATCTCCTGCTCGAAGGCATTCGCCTGTTCAAGGAAAACCCCGAAATTCTCGCCCAATATCACGACCGCTTCCGCTACATGCTGGTCGACGAATACCAGGACAGTAACACCGCCCAATACATGTGGCTCCGCCTCCTCGCCCAGTCCCGCGACGGCATCAACAGCTCGAACATCTGTGTGGTCGGCGATGACGACCAGTCGATCTATGGCTGGCGCGGCGCCGAGGTCGATAACATCCTGCGCTTCGAAAAGGACTTCCCCGGCGCAAAGATCATCAAGCTCGAACGCAACTACCGCTCCACCTCCAACATCCTCTCCGCCGCCTCCCACCTGATCGCCAACAACGAGTCCCGCTTGGGCAAGACGCTCCAGACCGATGTTGGCGAAGAAGGTGAGAAACTCTCGGTAACCTCAGTCTGGGACTCCGAAGAAGAGGCTCGCCAGATCGGCGAAGAGATCGAACAATACCAGCGCCAGGGCGACCCGCTCGACGACATGGCCATCCTCGTGCGCGCCTCGTTCCAGATGCGCGAATTCGAAGAACGCTTCATCACTTTGGGGTTGAACTACCGCGTTATCGGCGGCCCGCGCTTTTACGAGCGCAAGGAAATCCGCGACGCGCTGGCATACTTGCGCATCGTCGCCCAGCCCGCCGACGATCTTGCCCTCGAACGCATCGTCAATGTGCCCAAGCGCGGCCTTGGTGATGCCACCCTGCAGATCGTCCATGACACTGCCCGCGCCGCCCAAATCCCGCTGCTGACAGCCATCCGCGAGCTGACCGAAACCGAGGAATTAAAGCCCAAACAGCGTTCGACCTTTCGTGAACTGGTCCGCCAGATCGACGATTGGGCCGATCGTCTCCGCACCATCCCCCACCATGAGCTGGCCGAACAGATTCTCGATGAATCCGGCTACACCGCCATGTGGCAGAACGACAAATCCGCCGACGCCCCCGGACGGCTGGAAAACCTCAAGGAACTCATCCGCTCCATGGAAGAGTTCGAAAACCTTGGCGGTTTCCTCGAACACATCGCTCTGGTCATGGACCGCGATTCCGGCGAGGGTGGCGACGCGGTCTCGATCATGACTCTGCACTCGGCCAAGGGCCTCGAATTCAACACCGTCTTCCTCCCCGGCTGGGAAGAAGGCCTGTTCCCTCATCAGCGCGCTCTCGATGAATCCGGCCTCGCCGGTCTCGAGGAAGAACGGCGTCTGGCCTATGTCGGCATCACCCGCGCCCGAAAACGCTGCCGCATTTCCCTCGCCCAGAACCGCCGCATCCACGGGCTCTGGCAATCCGCCATCCCCTCGCGCTTCCTCGACGAACTCCCCGCCCAGGTCGTCGAAGTCACCGACACCGGCTCCTCTTACGGCGGCTACACCTATGGCGGCCGCGCCACCACCCGGTTCGACAACCGCGACCCCTTCGAATCCGTCTATGAAACCCCCGGCTGGCAACGCGCCCAGCGCCAGCAATCGTCCCGCAAGGGCCCAGGCCCTGTCACCATAGACGGCGACCTCGTCGCCCGCTCCTCAGGCCCCTCGGCCGCCTACGGCGTCGGCGAACGCGTCTTCCACCTCAAATTCGGCTACGGCACGGTGACCGCCGCTGAAGGTAACAAGCTCTCGATTGATTTTGAGAAGGCCGGGCCCAAGAAGGTGCTGGATAGTTTTGTGAAGCGGGGGTGAAAACCGCCGGTCTGGCAATGGCTTCTTGTCAAAACCGGGCCGTAGAATCCGGGTCGCGCCAGGCCACTCGATTTGAGACCACATCCCCGTTCACACCAAACGGGGAAAGAAATGTCTCAGCTCAAAAACAAAATCGCCATCATCACCGGTGCCACTTCGGGCATCGGCGAAGCCGCGGCGCTGCTCTTCGCTCGTAAGGGTGCATGCCTTGTCATTTCGGGCCGTCGGCAGGACAAGCTCAACGATCTCGTAAGACAAATCGACAATCTCGGCGCCAGCGTCGTGGCCGTTGCTGGCGATGTGCGCGAGGAGAGCCACGCCCAGGCTTGCGTTGACACCGCGACGAGCCAGTTCGGTGGTCTCGACATCGCCTTCAATAACGCTGGCGCCGCCACTGCCATGGGTTCGGTGACCGATCTCGATCCCACTGAATGGCAGGAGGTCATGGAGACCAATCTTACCAGCGCATTTCTCGGCTCGCGTCACCAGATCCCGGCCATGCTCAAACGCGGGGGCGGGTCGTTGATTTTCACCTCGAGCTTCGTGGGCAACACGGTCGGCTTCCCCGGCATGGCGGCCTATGCCGCTGCCAAGGCCGGGCTGGTCGGCCTCGTTCAGACGCTCGCCGCCGAATACGGCGCTCAGGGAGTCCGCGCCAACGCTCTGCTGCCCGGAGGCGTCGATACGCCGTCGAACGCGGCGAACCTTCCAGGCGCTGCGCCGGAAATGCGCGGGTTCATCGAAAGCCTGCACGCGCTCAAGCGCCTTGGCAAACCCGAGGAGCTGGCACAAGCGGCCCTCTTCCTTGCTTCTGATGCGTCCAGCTTTCTGACCGGCACAGCAGTACTGGCCGATGGCGGCGTCTCGATCACCCGAACGTAAAGTCGTATGGAGCGGCCAGTTGTGGCCGCTCCCGCCACTTCCAACATTTCTCTTTGACATCGATCAATGAGTGGAACCGCCGGCCCGCGCAAAGTGTTTAATCTGCATACACTTCAGCCCAGCGGAGTTGCCCCCATGTCAGACCTTCACCCAGGTATCGCCACAGCAAATCCCGACGCCTTCCGCGTCAACGATCATGAAGATTACCAGTCCGGTGAAGGCCCCATGACCCCCTCACAGGCCGCCGAGCTGCTCTGCCTCGCCCAGCGCGCCGAGGAACCCGACGCCTATGATGACGACCTCACCAGCCTCGAAGCGATCAACCGCATCAAGCTGCTGAAACGCAAGCTGGACGGATAGCGCGCTTCTGGCGATTATTCGGCGGAAAGAATCCCCCGCTACGAGCCTAGGCCAGCCCGTAGAGCACTGGCATGGGCGCCGTGCGATTGGCGTCGAAATTGGCCAGCACATAGTCGCGGAACGAGCGCTTGAACAAAAGGCTGGGCAGCACATCGCCCAACCTGTCCCAGCGACAATGGTTGATCAGCGTCAACCCGCCCGAATGCTCGGCATCGGGCAACACCAGCGTTGAATTGTCCAAACCCGTCTGGTCGGCAAACCACCCGGCTGTATATTCCCACACCGCCAAATTCTGCTCACCGCTTTCCGCCAGGAAATAATTGAACAGGAACACGCCGTCGCGGCTGTGATCGACCGGTCCGATGCGTCGGGCGTTCTGGCCGACAATCACTTCGGCACGCTTCGCCCCCGCCCGCCCCCGCTTTTCCAGAGCGGCAAATTCCGGCGTCGCAATCAGCGCTCTCGCGCGCTCTGGCGTCCCGGTCTCGATCAGAACGACAACGTCGAACCGGGCCTGCGGCACATCGGGACGCGCCTTTTTGTAGCGCCCTTCCCCGGGCGGCACGATCAGTGCCTTGAACACCACCGCCTTCTGAACCCCATCAAGCCCTCCGATATTGACCGCCATCCCCTTGAGATCCTCAAGGAGCCGCCTCTTGCCGGCACTTTGGGTGAGATAGAATGGCAAGCGGCTGTGATCGACTTCGAGCGCAAAGACGATATAACCGTACCCATTGGGTTCGATCAGCTCGATCTTGGGAAACCGCCCGGTTTCACCCACGACAGTGAGGGAACCCGTGTTGAAATTCGCATTCATGAGCGCACCTTTGCGTGCCTGTTACATATAGTGTAATATACACATAAATGTTCGACTATCAAGCCGCCACGCCCCATTGGGTCAATCGCCTGTCGTTTCTCATCCGCGCCGAAGTGCAGCAGCGCTTCAAGGCGGCTGGCCACGCCATAACGGCCGAGGAATGGGCAATGCTCATGATGCTCTGGGCCAAAGCCCCGCAATCGATGGGCCAGTTGGCCGCCATGTCCTTGCGAGACCGGACCACGGTCACCCGGCTGGTCGATTCCATGGTCGCCAAGGACCTCCTCCGGCGCACTGCCGACCCCAGGGACCGTCGCTCGGTCCTGGTCGATCTCGGGCCGAAGGGCCGGGCCCTCGAAGCCCCCCTTACCGCCATCGTCAGCGATTTCATTGCCCAGGCCACAAAAGGACTTTCGCCCGAGGAAGTCGCCGGTGCCAATGCGGTGCTCAAAAAGATGACAGCAAACATTCTCGGTGAGGACGACGCACTCGGTTAAACGCAACATTTACCCGCCGATGCCAAGCTGGGTCCGAATTTGGGGAGCGGCCGAGAACGGCGTCAATGAAGAACATACTTTTGAGAGAAGCCGCCGCTCCGGCAGTCACAAGCAATCGGGAAACTGACTCGCTCGGCCTTTATGAGCAGGCCGCATCGATCGTTCCCATGGGCGCCTTCTCCTGCAACCTTGCAGATGAACGGCTGAGCTGGACCGGCGGGGTCTTCGATATGTTCGGCCTCTCTGGCGAACGCCCTCCCGAGCGCCAGGCCACCGTGGAAATGTACACGGAAGCCTCGCGCGCATTGCTCGGCCGCAAGCGGTCCCACGCCATCGCCACCTGCTCGAGCTTCTCGCTCGATGCAAACATCATTCGCCCCGACGGCACAGAGCGCTGGATACGGATCAACGCAGCCGTGCGTAGCGTAAATGGGCGGGCCGAAACCCTGTACGGCATGAAGCAGGACATCACCGAGGACCATGCGAGATGGGAAATCCTGCGCGCCCAGGCGGAATGCGATCCTTTGACCGGGGTCGCCAATCGCATGCGTTTTCAACGTTTCCTTGAAAGACCCAACGATGAACCGGCACTCGGACGAATCGGCGCGCTGATCCTGTTCGATCTCGATGGCTTCAAGCAGATCAACGACCGCTGGGGCCACGCCGCGGGCGATGCCTGCCTTGTCGCGTTCGGCGAACGCCTCAAAAGGGCATTTCCGCAGGCGCGTCTGGTTTCTCGTATCGGCGGCGACGAATTTGCGGTCCTGCTTCCGCCGGTTGGCTCGGCCAGCAAGACCGAGCGCGATGTGCGCTGGTTGACCCAGAGCCTTCTCTCTCCAGTGCCCTGGAATGGCGACCGGCTTCCCATCGGGGCTTCGGTCGGCATTGCTTTTGCTTCAAGAGCCTATGAACTCGACCCGCAGCATTTGTTCGTCGTGGCCGACAGGAATCTCTACGAGGCCAAAAAGGCAGCCGCCACCGGCACCGCTTGGGCCTGAGGCATCCAATCTCAGTAACCCCCTATCGTTCCCGGTCGGATCGTGGCAGATAGCGCCTATGAACACCCTAACGACAATCGGCTTTGACGCCGACGACACGCTTTGGGAAAACGAGCACTTCTTTCGGCTGACCGAAGCCCATTTCGCAGAACTGCTGGCCGATTACGCCGAGCCCGAGCATCTCTCTGCCCGGCTGCTGGACGCCGAAAAGCGCAACCTCGCTCATTATGGCTTCGGCATCAAAGGCTTCACCCTCTCGATGATTGAAACCGCCATCGAGATCACCGACGGCAAGGTGCCCGGCGATATCATCGCCCGCATCGTTGCCGCCGGCCGCGAAATGCTCAGCCACCCCGTCAACACCCTGCCCCACGTCCACGAGACACTTGAAGCCCTCACCGCCAGCCACACACTGGTGCTGATCACCAAGGGCGATCTGTTCGATCAGGAGCGCAAGCTGGCGCAATCCGGTCTGGGCGATTTTTTTAACGCCGTAGAGATCGTCTCCGACAAGTCCCCCGCCACCTATTCGACCGCCTTCGCGCGCCACGGCGACGGCCCAGAACAGGCCATGATGGTTGGAAATTCCCTCCGCTCGGACGTTCTCCCCGCCATCGAAGCGGGCGGATGGGGCACTTACGTCCCCCACGCGCTCACTTGGGACTACGAACGCGCCGAAGAGCCCGACAACGCTCCCCGTTTCGCCAAAATCGAAACGCTGGCCGAACTGCGCCCCCTGATCGAACGCCTCGAGCGCTAGCATCAATCGACTTTCGCCTGATCCGCCCTAGAGCGGTTCAGTCATTGATTGAATCGGTTGGGGATTCCCGAGTTCGGGATTTTGTGATTCAAGATGTCGGCTGGGAAGGAGGCCAGCATCTGATGACAGCACCTCTATCCAATGATCTTCGCGAGCGTGTCGTTGGTGCGATCGAGACCGGTGAGAGCTGCCGGTCTGTCGCGGCCCGCTTTGGTGTTGCCGTTTCCTCGGCGGTGAAGTGGCATCAGCGCTACCGGGCTACGGGCTCGGTGGAGCCCGGCAAGATGGGTGGGCACCGCAAGCGCATTCTCGACCCTCACCGATCATTCATCGTTGAGCGCATTGACCAGAGACCGCATCTGACGCTGCACGGACTGAAGGAGGAGCTGGCGGCGCGCGGGGTGAAGGTGTCGCACGATACGGTGTGGAAATTCCTGCGCCGTGAGGGGCTTCGTTTCAAAAAAAACACTGTTCGCCCTTGAGCATGCTCGTGCCGACATAGCCCGGCGGCGACGGCGCTGGCGGTCTTTTCAGGCGGATCTCGATCCCCGGCGGCTGGTGTTCATTGATGAGACATGGATCAAGACCAACATGGCGCCGCTGCGTGGCTGGGGGCAGAAGGGCAAACGCCTGCGTGGTTTTGCCCCGCATGGTCACTGGCGCACGCTCACCTTCTTGGCCGCATTGCGCTGCGACCGGCTGACGGCGCCTTGCGTGTTCGACGGGCCGATCAATGGTCAGTGCTTCCGCGCCTATGTCGAGCAGCAACTCGTGCCGGTGCTGGAACCTGGCGATATCGTCGTCATGGACAATCTCGGCAGCCACAAGGCCGCAGCCATTCGCCAAGCCATCAAGGCCGCCGGTGCCAGGCTCTGGTTCCTGCCGCCCTATTCGCCCGACCTCAACCCGATCGAGCAGGCCTTCGCCAAGATCAAGCATTGGATGCGCCAAGCCCAAATGCGCACCCTTGAGGATACATGGCGTCACGTCGGCCACCTCATCTCAAACATCAGCCAAGACGAATGCGCAAATTATCTCGAAAATGCAGGATACGCTTCTGTTAAAAACTGAAAGGCTCTAGCCTCTTTCTCTTCGGTCATCCCGGCCTTGAGCCGGGATCCAGTACCCCCCAGCGCCCGAGACTGAACCACAAGTTCTGGCGCCAGCGCCTCCCCGATCAGGTCCGGGATGACGACAATGCGTTGCCCCACATCCCGGCCCGGCCAATCCATTCAGACCACAGGCACCGGTTGAAGACCGGCGCCTTACCCCTTGATCGGAATCCAGATTTCCAATCCACCATGTCCGGTCCTGGGGTCGAACTTTTCATCATAAAGCTCGAACATTGGCGCATCGCCATCGGGCTTGTCGGGACTAACCGGCATATATTGGCTCCAGATCGCATTCATCGTGTGCCGCAACTCCGAGATATGCCCCTTGTGCGCAAAGGCAAGGTAAGATCGGGCAGCCAGTTTGATGACCTCAAGTTCTGCGGGCACGTCTCCCGGTTGCTCGACGGCGACCCCGCAGGTGTAGCGAAAGGTCCCCTCGGTTTCGTTGAACCCGTCGCATACCCCGTACCAAAGGCCCTTCTGCTCGCCCAGCGTACCCTCGAAAGGCTGAAACTCCACCCATTGCGCAGGGATGCCCCCCACCTCGCGATATTTATATCGTCGGCTCAGCCCGACGATGGTCAGCGGCCCGCTCTTCTCGCGCCGCGGCTCTGCCAGTTCAATTGTCGTCTCGTTTGCTCTGTCCATTCTGATGGGCTCCACAAGCAGGGTTTGATCCACCGCGCCTCCATCCCTCACCGTCTCGGGCGTTACCCCGAACCGGTCGCGAAAGGCGCGGGTAAAGGCTTCATGGGACCCGTATCCGGCTTGTAGCGCCACATCGAGTATGCTTGGCGCGCCCGCCGCGAGCTGCCGGGCCGCTTCGGTCAACCGCCGGCCCCGCAGATAGTCGATGACCGGATACCCCGTTGCCGCCGCAAAGCTGCGGCACATGTGAAATCGCGACACGCCGCAGGCCGCTGCGATTTCATCGAGCCCAACCCCTTTGCGGAAATTGCTCTCGATGTACCAGATCACCTTGCCCACGAACCGCACGGCAGTTTCCCTTGATGTCTTTACACCACCGACATTGCGCCAACCGCCACGCCCCGGCTTGACCGCCCTTGCGCTTTTCCGGCCCCGCTTACAGGTTTTGTGAGAAGTTGGGTCAGTGTGTGCCGAACCGAAGGTCCGCGACAGCGAACACTGTCGTTTACAGGCTGCCATCACCCAACTGGTCGCGCAACCTAAAGCCCGAGCCCACCCACCGGCTCTGTCTCGAACCGGTTGTCGAACCCGACGATCAACGGTCGCGCCTGGGCAATCGCATCCTGCACCGCCGTCAGTTCCAGCGACGCCTTGTGGCTCTCGGCATCGTCCCAGACCTCGGTCACCCAGATCCCGTCAGGATGCTCCTTGCATCGCGCAACGATATAGCTGTGGCACCCCGGCATCCGCCCGCCGGCGCTTTCTTTCAGGATAGCCATCAACTCTTCGCGCCGGCCCTCCGTCGCGATCATTCGCCCGATCAATCCATACATCTTTCCTCCAAACTCCCGGCACGGGCCAGATCGTACCCATCACTCCGCCGGACAGACAACACTCGCGCGTCCCGCCCCCGATGGCAAATTTGGGTCGGTTTCAGACCTACACCCAGAACAAACATGGAACGACATTTCACCCACGTCCATAGCTTTTACCGCCAATGTTGACTTATCGCTGTGCCCGTTTCACAACCCGCGCCAGTCCAGTGAAAGCGACCCCAATGCCCCAGGATCAGATATCCATCCCCCTCACCAAGGACCAGGCCTATGCCCTGGTCGATGCCGTGATGGACCGCGATGATTTGGCCCTCACGGCCTCGGCCCACGAGAACGAGGACACCGGAGAATGGGTGTTCCAGGCCACCTGCGACAGCCCGCCCGATCTGGCTGCGTTCGAGGCGCTGGCCCGCGAAATCCTCGGTGGCGACGTCGGCTTTGCCATCGAACCCATTGATGAAAAAGCCGATTGGGTGTCACGCTCACTCGAGGGCCTCAAGCCGGTCACCGCGGGCGGCTTCTACGTCTATGGCAGCCATGAGACCGGCGCCCTGCCGCGCGGGCTCATCCCCATCCGCATCGACGCCGCTCAGGCCTTCGGCACCGGTCACCACGAAACCACTACGGGCTGCCTTGAGGCAATCGAACGCGTCCTCAAACGCAAAAAACCCATGCGTCCCATAGACATAGGCACCGGCACCGGCATTCTGGCCATCGCCGTTGCCAAGCGCCGCAAACTCCCGGTCCTGGCCTCCGACATCGACCCTCTCGCTGTCCGCATTACCCGGGAAAACGCCCGGACCAATGGGGTTTCACACATGATCGTCCCGGTCGATGCCGCCGGTCTCGACCACACGACAATCCGGGGCAACGCGCCCTACGATCTCATAATCGCAAATATCCTGGCTGGCCCGCTGGTGGAGCTCTCGCCCGATATCGGTCGCATCGCCGACCGCGGAGCGGCCATCATCCTCTCGGGCCTGCTCAACACCCAGGCGCAGCGCGTCATCGCCGCCTACAACCGTCAGGGCATGGTGCTGAAGGACCGCATCGTCCGCAAGGACTGGGCCACGCTGATTCTGGAAAAGGCATAACAAAAAGCCCCGGCGGCTGGCGGGCCGTAGGGGCTCATGCTTACGATAGTGCTGTGGGGCCGTTCAGCCCCAGGCGACCCTATTCGGCCGCGCCCTTCTTGGACGTGCCGAAGTCACACCCGTAAATCCGCGTATAGCGATCGACCTGACGAGCCGCTTCACGGCTGCGGGCTTCGATCATGGCATCGAGTGCCTTGCGGAAGAAGCTCTTGTCTTCAACCATGTCATCTCTCCTTGGTTGGCAAAAATCGAGTAACCTTTGCCTTCGAGACAATAGATAGAGCCATTCGCTTCTGTTAGTTAGTCCTCAAAGCGAAACCCAGCCATGCCGGAAGCGCATGGACGGTTAACGAGAAAGTCCATCATGCCCGAATATGCCGCTATCCCGGACGCCAGGTTCCAGACCTTCGACGAGAAGTCTGACCCTGCCCAGGTCGCCCCGCGCCTTTCCGCCCTCAGAACCACTTTCGCGGAGCTGGGAATCGACGGCTTCCTGATCCCGCGCACCGATGTTCATCAGGGCGAATACGTGCCCGATTGCGATGCGCGCCTTGCATATCTCACCGGGTTCACCGGCTCTGCGGGCATGGCCGTGGTGACGAACGATCTCGCGGCCCTGTTCGTGGACAGCCGCTATACGCTTCAGGCCCCTGCCCAGACCGACACCGCGCTGGTTTCCATTCACGATACGACAACGACCAACCCCGGCGACTGGATGGCCGAAAACCTTCCCTCTGGCTCCCGTATCGGGTTCGACCCCTGGCTGCACACGCCGGGCCGTCTGGCATCGATCAGAGAGCCACTGGAAAAGGCAGGCATCGAGCTTGTACCCGTCTCCAATCCCATCGATGCGATCTGGACAGACCGGCCGGCGCCCCCGCAGGGACCGCTTGACGTGCTCGGCCACAACCGTACCGGCAAGCCCACCACCGAAAAGCTCGCCGAACTGCGCGCAACGATGGTCAAGGAGGACGCGGCAGCGGTCGTTCTGACCTTGCCGGAATCGCTGTGCTGGCTGTTCAACATCCGTGGTCGTGACGTCCCCCACAATCCGTTCGTTCTCGGTTTTGCCATCATCCCCGCTGAAGGAAGGCCGACCCTGTTTCTGGCCCACAACAAGCTCACCGACGAGAACCGCTCCGCCCTGGCCGATATCGCCGACCTCAAGAGCAAGGATGGGTTTGAAGCCGCGCTTGGCGATCTGGCCAAACAGGGCCGCGCCGTCTGGTTCGATCCGGAAACCGCGCCGGTTCAGGTCAAATCGGTGCTGTCGAACGGCGCGAGACTGATCGAGAAGCGCGATCCCGTCCTGTTGCCCAAGGCCAAAAAGAACGATGTCGAACTGGCCGGCATGCGCGAGGCCCATAAGCTCGACGGCATCGCCTTTGCCAAGTTCCTCGCCTGGTTCGATGAGGCAGCGCCGCGCGGCGGCCTCACCGAAATCGACATCGTCAAGATGCTCGAAGCTTACCGGCGCGAGGAGCCGACCGCGGTCGATGTGAGCTTTGAAACCATTTCAGGCTCGGGGCCCAACGGCGCCATCGTTCATTACCGCGTTTCGGAAAAAACCAACCGCACGCTCAATCCCGGCGAATTGATGCTGGTCGATTCAGGTGCCCAATATCTCTCGGGCACCACCGACATCACCCGCACAATGGCCACTGGCCCGGTCACCGCGCAGCAGAAGGACCATTTCACGCGCGTCCTCAAGGGCATGATCGCCATTTCTCGCGCCCGGTTTCCCAAGGGCACCAACGGCGCACAGATCGATATCCTGGCGCGTCAGTTTCTCTGGCAGGTCGGTCTCACCTTCAACCATGGCACCGGCCATGGCGTCGGCGCGTTCCTCTCGGTCCATGAAGGCCCGGCCGGGATTTCGCCGCGTTACACCGTGCCGTTCGAGCCTGGCATGGTCCTGTCCAACGAGCCTGGCTATTACCTCGAAGGCCAGTACGGCATCCGGATCGAGAACCTCATCATCGTGCAGGAGAGCGAACTGGCCCCGGGCTATCTCGATTTCGAGACCCTCACTCTGGCGCCCATCGACCGGCGCCTGATCGCTGTCGAGATGCTCGAAACCGCTGAACGCGACTGGCTCAACGCCTACCACGCCCGCATCGCCCGCGAAATCGCCCCCCACCTCGACGAAAACACAAGAAGCTGGCTGGATCGGGCCACCGCTCCGCTGTGAAAGACACCGTCGGGCGTCCGGTCAGATGGTTGGGCCCGGCGGCATTTCGTTGCGGCCGTCCAGGCGCTCCACCTCAAGCGCAAAAACATCGACGCCCACAAGGCACCGGGCGTTGATCGAAATTCTGTCCCGATAACCGGTCCTGAAGATTGCGGTGCCGCAGGTCGGGCAAAAATGGTGCCCGCCATCCACATCGCGCCATAGATAGACCGAGAGCCTGCGCTTTTGCGTCAGAAGACGCACCGCCTCCACCGGCACCTTCCAGTGAAGGAAGCCCGAGCGCGCGCAGGTCGAACAATTGCACTCCACGAGCCGCCCCAACTCATGGGACACTTCAAGCTCGATTTCGCCGCAATGGCAGCAAAGCTTGTGGACCTCCGGCATGACCCGGTGCTCCTTTGTCGCGCTAATTGAACCAGGCCGCATAATTCCAGATTGAACCGCCGAACACCGCATTGGCCGCCGCAAACGATCCAGCATCGGCGATCTCGCCCGCCTTGAGATACGGCAAGGCATCGAGCCCGGTAAACAGCAACACGAAATCGGTCCGCTCGGCCCCCTCGAACCACGCGGCCAGGTCGAACCCCAGCTCAGCATACCGCCAGTGCGGCAAAAGCAACTCGCCGCGCAATATGGCCTCCGAAACGTCCAGCGTCTCACGCCACGCCTCCACCATCTCTTTGGTGATGGTCATTTGAGGCGCCAGCGGCGTCTGGCGGGGCGAGGGAATAAATTCGAGATGATCGTCGGTTTCCGCCAGGATCGCGTTCCAGTTGCGCCGCGACAAATCGAGCACGTTGAACAATCGGTCCCGCGCCCCAATCAGCCGATCCCGATCAACGATGGGCCAATTGATCGTATGGATCATGGCAATCGCATCGGCCAGCAAAGCGTCGCTGTCACGGTCCATGAACAACTGCCCGCCATTGGGATAGGTCTCCATCGGCAATCCGGCTCCCGGGAACAGCCGGTGCAGCGCCGCATCGAAGAACCCCTCGAAATCATGGGCCAGCAGAAAGTCCGACTGCGTCGCCAAAACCTGCGAATACCCCGCCAGCCAGATCGCATCCGCTCCATCGAAGGCGAAACTGGTGGCAGGAAGACCCAGGCCAGGCGCCATCCCCGATCCCATGTCGAGCCGCTGCCCCGCCCCGGCTGCCATGGCCAGGAACGCACCCACCGATTCTGCCTCGCCCGCCTGTCCGTCACCGTCGATATCGATGCGAATCTGCGTCACGTCGATCTCGACGGAAAAATCGCCTTCCGCTGCCGCAAGCAACAAGGGAATGGCTATGTCCAGATCGTCCGAAAAGGTTTCAAGATAGCCGCGCAAATCACCATAGCTAAGCGGCTCAGGCGTCCTTTGATTTCCCTCCATCCCCATCATTCCGAAAAACGGGCTGACGGCGATGCCCCGCTCAGGATCGAACCCGTGGGCATAAAGCGGCTGCACCAACCCCTCGATGGCTGAAAACAAGGCCAAAACGCCAACACCGAACGAGGCTTCAGGGTCATTGTCGGCCCGCGCCTCCATAGCCGCCAGCCCCTCGACCAATTGGCCGCCATAGAGATGTTCACGCAGAATATCGGCGGTGCTCTCCTGCGCGGCGGCGCCGGTGACCGCCCCGAAAGCCAGCACGCACGCCAGCCAGACCCTGCCCATCATGCCTGCCCCGTCCTTTCGAACCATTCATCTTCCGAAATCACCTCGACGCCGAGACTTTCGGCCTGTTTGAGCTTGCTGCCAGCCCCCGGTCCAGCCACCACGAGGTCGGTCTTGGCCGAAACCGAACCTGAAACCTTGGCGCCCAACCGCTCGGCCATCGCCTTGGCCTCGGTACGCGACATGCGCTCGAGGCTGCCGGTAAACACAACTGTCTTTCCCGCTACCGCGCTGTCAGCGGAAATGCTGACAACATATTCTTTCGGCTTCACCTCGGCGAGCAGCGCGTCGATGGCCTTCTCGTTGCGCTCATTGGCAAAAAAGCCCGTGACCGATTGCACCACCGTGTCGCCAACGCCGTCGATGCCCAACAGGGTATCATAGGCTTCCTCATCGCCCTTTCCGGCCCGGAAAGCTATTTCCCGAAACGCTTCGAAGTTCGAGAACGTCTTGGCAAACAGCGCCGCCGTCGATTCCCCCACATGACGAATGCCGAGCGCGAAGATGAACCGGTCCAGATCGGGCTCGCGCCGCGCATCGATGGCGGCAAAGAGTTTCTTGACCGAAGTCTCGCCCCACCCCTCCTGATCCTTGAGTTTTTTCAGACTGTTGGCGTCCTCCTCGGCCAACCTGAAGATATCGGCCGGTTCCCTTATCCGCCCTTCCGCATGAAACGCAGCGATCTGCTTGTCCCCCAGCCCGTCGATATCGAGCGCGTTGCGGGAAACGAAATGCTTCAGATTCTCGACCGCCTGCGCGGGACAGATCAACTCTCCCGTGCACCGCCGTCGCGCATCGAGCTTGCCGGTTTTCGGATTGACCTCCCGCACCGCCTCGGACCCACACTCGGGACAGACATGAGGAAACTCGAACGGCTTGGATCCTGCCGGACGCTTGTCGGGCACAACCGCAACGATCTGCGGAATAACGTCACCGGCCCGCTGCACGATGACCGTATCCCCCTCCCGGATGTCGTATCCGTCGCGGATCTCGGCCCCGAAGCTGTCGCGCCCCGCGATATAATCCTCATTGTGCAGCGTCGCGTTTTCCACAACCACACCGCCCACCGTCACCGGCTGCAACCGCGCCACCGGCGTCAGTGTCCCCGTGCGCCCCACCTGGATGTCGATCTTGTGCAGAATGGTCGTCGCCTGTTCGGCGGGAAATTTGTGCGCGATGGCCCAGCGCGGCGCCCGCGCCACGAACCCCCAGCGCTGCTGCAGATCGAGCCTGTCGAGCTTGTACACAACCCCGTCGATGTCGTAGCCCAACGTCGCCCGTTGTTCCTCGATCGATCGGTAATGGCCAAGCAATTCCTCAACGCTCGTCGTGCGGATCATCAGCGGATTGATGGCAAAACCCCATTCACCCAGCCTTTGCACCGCTTCAAACTGCGTTTCGGCAATCGGCGCGCTCACCTGCCCCCAGGCATAGGCGAAAAACTTCAAATTCCGCTTGGCGGTAACCGAAGGATCTTTCTGGCGCAGCGATCCGGCGGCCGTATTGCGCGGATTGACGTAATCCTGCCCCCCCTCTTCCGCCGAGCGCTTCTTGAGCGCCGCGAAATCGGCGTGGGTCATATAAACCTCGCCGCGCACCTCGAGCACGTCTGGCCACCCCGCGCCCGAAAGCTTTTTGGGAATGTCGGCAATGGTCTTGAGGTTTTCGGTGATGTCCTCGCCTTCGGTGCCATCCCCTCTTGTCGCGCCGCGCACGAAAATCCCGTTTTCATAACGAAGCGAGGCCGAAAGCCCGTCGATCTTGGGCTCTGCGGTAAACGCCAGTTCCAGGTTCTTGTCGCGCTCGAAAAATTTTCGCCCGCGCTGAACAAAATCGGCGACATCTGCATCGTCGAACGCATTGCCCAGCGACAGCATCGGCACCGCATGCCGCACCTTGGCAAAGCCATCGACTGGCGCCGCTCCAACGCGCTCGGACAATGAGTCCGCCCGCCGCAATTCGGGAAACTGCGTTTCGATCTCCATATAACGCCGCCGCGCAGCGTCATACTCGGCGTCCGAAATCTCGGGCGCGTCGTCCTGATAATAGGCTCTGTCGGCTCTTTCGATCACACCGTGCAACCGGTCGAGTTCCCTCTTGGCGTCTTCCGGCGACAGCTCGACAACCGGCAAATCGATACTCAAGGCACTAGCTCCTAAACGCCAACTTCACGCATCAGCCGCTGCGCCGCCGCACGCGCTTCTTCGGTAATCGTCGCCCCGGCCAGCATGCGCGCCACCTCTTCGCCCCGCGTCTCGATATCGAGCGGCCGCACATGCGTACGCATGAACGCACCTTCCTCAATCGCCTGCTTTTCGATCAGCAGATGAGTCTGCGCCCGCGCCGCCACCTGTGGTGCGTGTGTAACGGTCAGAACCTGCACCGATTGCGCCAGCCGCGCCAGCCGCTTGCCGATGGCGTCCGCTACCGCGCCGCCAACGCCGGTGTCGATCTCGTCAAATATCAGCACGGGCACCGAACCCCTGTCGGCCAGCACCACCTTGAGCGCCAGAAGAAACCGTGACAGCTCGCCACCAGAAGCCACCTTCATCATCGGCCCCGGCGTCGTGCCCGGATTAGTCTGCACGTGAAAGGCGATCTGATCGATCCCGTGCGGTGAAACCCGCTCCACATCCACCTGCCGGTCGACAATGAACTTCGCCGCCCCCAGCTTGAGATCCGGCAACTCCGCCTCAACCGCCTTGCTGAGCGCCCTGGCCGCTTTCTCACGTGCTTTCGAGAGCTTCTCGGCCGCCCCACGATACTCAATACCGGCTTCTCTAAGCTCGGCTTCGAGCACCACCAGAGTCTCCGCGCCCGATTCCAGCGCCTCGATATCGCCCGCATACTTCGCCAGCACCTCGGACAAGGCGTCGGCTTCGACCTGATGCTTTCGTGCCGCCGCCCGCAATGCAAACAGCCTCTCCTCGACCTGCTCGAGCTCGCGCGGGTCGAACGCCATCTCCCGCCGGATCGCTTCCAGCGCCTCGCTGGCTGTATCGAGCGCCACCAGCGCCTGATCGACCGCATCGGCCATCGGTGCAAACAGCGCCGCCTCGGCCTCCGATTTTCGCGTCAGCCGCCTCAGCAACATGGCCAGGGTCGGCCCGGGCGCATTGGTGCCGTTGAGAATCTCGTCGGCGTCGTTGACCTCTCCCGCCGCCTTTTCGAGCCCCATCAGCCATTGCCGGCGCTCCGAAAGTGTTACTTCCTCCCCGACCTCCGGTTTGAGGGCCGACAATTCCTCGACAACATGGCGCGCATAATCCTCCTCACGCGCTGCCTGTTCCACACGTGCCCGCTGCACGTCGACCGCCTTCTGCGCAGCCACCAGCCGTCCATGCGCCTTCGAAACGGCCACAAGATCGGCCTCATAGCCACCGAAACTGTCCAGCAGCACCCTATGGGTCGCCGCATCCACAAGCGCGCGGTCGTCATGCTGTCCATGAATTTCCACGAGCAGCGCGCCGATGGATTTCAAAAGTCCTGCCGAAACGGGTTGATCGTTGATAAAGGCCCGAGTGCGGCCGTCCGCATGCTGCACGCGCCGCAGGATGATCTCCGCATCATCCTCGATCTCGTTCTCGCGCAGCAGCATCCGCGCCGGATGGCTTTCAGACAGGGCGAGGACCGCCACGACCTGCCCGCTATCGGCGCCCTTGCGCACCAGCGCGGCATCCCCTCGTCCGCCCAGCGCCAGTGTGAGCGCATCAAGAAGGATCGATTTGCCCGCACCCGTTTCGCCGGTCAGGACGGTCATGCCCGTCTCGAACGCCAGGTCGAGCTGGTCGATCAGAACGATATTGCGGACCGAAAGCGTGTTCAACATCGCTCCCGCTTCTCCCGTTCGTTTGGTGGCCCCGACTATGTACCCTGTGAAACGCCCCCGCTGCAAACCTCGAACGCGAGATTCGCACCATTGAAGACGCGAACATTACAGGAACAAACTTCCAGCGACAAGCGCATACGAAAATGCCCCGACCGCTGGCCGGGGCATCGCCATATTGCTGCCTGGACGAGACCTAGCGATCCGCCATCCAGTTTCCAGTCATCATCTGGGGCTGCAGGCCCTGGTTCTGGAGCAGCGCAAAGCCCCGCTGATACCATTCCGAGCTCGGATAGTTGGTGCCCAGCACGGCTGTTGCCGTCTGTGCTTCGCCCACCAGGCCCAGCGTCAGATAGGCTTCGGTCAGCCGATACAGCGCTTCTTCCACATGGGTCGAAGTCTGATGATCTTCCACAACCACCCGGAACCGATTGATCGCCGCCGTGTACTGGCCATTGCCCAGATAGTAGCGGCCCACGCTCATTTCCTTGCCGGCAATCTGATCGCGGGCAATCAGCAGCATCTGCCGCGATTCCTGAGCATAGCGCGAGTCCGGATAGTTCGCCTGCAACTGGGTGAATGTCTCGATGGCGTCCTGAGCCAGTTCCTGATCGCGCGTGATATCGGTGATCTGCTCGTAATACGAGCTGCCCTTGAGGAACAGGATATAGGGCACTTCCGAGGAGCGCGGATAAAGCGCCAGGAACTGGTCGGCCTGCCGCGCGGCTTCCGAGAAGCGGGCAAGGCGGAAATTGGCGAAGACCTGCATCACCTTGGCGCGTTCGTTGACCTCAGAGAACGGGTTCTGCCGCTCGAGCGTTTCAAGATCCTCGATGGCAGCGATATAGCGATTGTTCTCCATATTGGTGACAGCGCTTGCGTAAAGCTGTTCG
Source organism: Pelagibacterium flavum (assembly GCF_025854335.1). Taxonomy (NCBI): domain Bacteria; kingdom Pseudomonadati; phylum Pseudomonadota; class Alphaproteobacteria; order Hyphomicrobiales; family Devosiaceae; genus Pelagibacterium; species Pelagibacterium flavum. The sequence continues at coordinate 1,559,267 of NZ_CP107716.1, read as the reverse complement.
GCTGGAACCAACGGCTCTTCGTCCCCGGTGCGCGAAAACATCGACATGGGCGAACAGGCGGCAAGCACCCCAACAAGGGCCATGGCCGCGGCCATCTTCCAAATCCGTGGCGCTTTGCTTGGTCTGGCTATGATCTTCACGAAAAACTCCGTCCTCATGGCCCGGGGCATGAACCGTGACCCGCGCGTGCCCACAATTCGCTAGCGGGCAATCTGTTCAAAACTGTGACGGGGGTTATCGCCCATTCAACCGATGGAACGCAAGTAGGGCTCAACAGACAGCCTCTCGGGCAGGTCGCCGAGCGCTTCCATTTCGAGCGGCAGCGCATCAGCCTCGAGAATTTCGTAATTGGCTTCGCTGGCAAAAAGCGACTTGAGCACCAGCGCGTTCAACCCATGCCCACCTTTGTAGGATTTGAACCGCCCATAGATCGGCAGCCCGGCCAAGGCCAGATCGCCCACGGCGTCGAGCAGCTTGTGACGCACGAATTCATCATCGAAGCGCAACCCATCCGGATTGACGATTCTTTCTTCCTCGATGGCGATGGAATTTTCAAGGCTCGATCCCAGGGCGTAGCCGGCCTGGCGCAAAACCTTGGCCTGTGCCACGAACCCGAACGTGCGCGCCGGGGCAACCTCGACGGCAAATTTGCGCGGCGACCAGTCAAAGATCATGCGCTCTCGGCCGATCACCTTGCTGTTGAAATCGATTTCCACGTCGAAAGCCCGCCCGTTATAGGCTTCGAGCATGGCGAAAGCATCATTGTCGCGAACCGTCACCGAACGCAGGATGCGGATGAATTTCTTGCGCTGGGGCTGGATCGAGATGCCGGCGTCGAGCACCGCATCCACGAACGGTTCGGCGCTGCCGTCAATGATCGGGCATTCTTCGCCCCAGACCACGATTTCCGCATTGTCGATGCCCAGCCCGTTGAGCGCCGCCAAGACGTGCTCGACGGTCGCGACGCTGACCGAATTGCCAAGATCGATAACCGTGCACAGCGAGGTTCGGCTCACGCGCGAATGGTCGATCTTTACGCTGGCGGACGTGCTGCCATCGTCCAGTATGCGGGTCAACGTATAGCCGGAATCGGCGGGTGCCGGATTGATGACAAGGCGCGAGGGCTTGCCATTATGCACACCGATTCCAGCGAATTCCGCGGGACGCGTCAGCGTGCATTGGCGCACGGTATTGTTCTTCATTGGTGCTCCGGGCCCTTTTGTTGACGAATGGCCCAATCGCCCTATTAACGAAGATCGGCCTGACACGAAACCCGTGTCAGGCCGATTTAGCGCCTAAATGGCAATTTTGAATTAACCGTGGCGTTTGAGAAACGCTGGGATCTCCAGCTGTTCTTTCTGCGGGGCACGAGCCGGAGCACGACCATGTGCGTCGAGTTGTCCCGCCGCGCCTTCCGTCTGGGGACGCGGAGCGGCCGGACGGGAGGGGGCAGCTTCAATGGCGCTACGGGCCGCCGCATCGTCGAACTGGGGCTGCAAGCGCTCCCCCTGGGGCTGCGGCTCGGCTTCCCCGCCAAGGCTCAAACCCACATTGGAGGCCAACCGGCGGAACAGGGCGCGCGCGTTGCGCGGCTCTTCGCTCCGGGGCTGTTCCATCTGCTGGCGAGCAACCGGCGGCATGTCTTCAGCACGAGGAATGCGGCGCTGCAACTGCGGACGCTCGGCGCCCGAGGGAACGTAAGGCTTGGGCATGGCCGCGTCGGGCGCGCGCTGAGCTTCCTCAACCGGCTGACGCACGGTGGCGGCAGGCGTATAGGGCTCGATGGTCACGCCGGCATCTTCGGTTTGCCGAGCGGCAGTTGCCGCGGCAGCCGCCGCCGAATTGCCATCCTTGATCGCCTGGGCAACGGCAGCTTCGAACTGGTCGTCGCTCATATGCGCACTGGCCTGAGCCGGAGCGCTCTGCTGGGAAGCAGGCTGTTCGGCACGGGGCGCCTGCGCAGTCGCCGGAGCGGCAACAGCTTCCGGCAAACGCTTGGCCTGCAGCGGCTGGCGGTTTGCGTTGGGCTTGACCGGGTCAAGCGCCTGAACCATCAGCGCGTCGGTGCCGGTCGCAACGACCGAAACGCGAACCTTGCCCTGCAGCGAATCGTCGAACGTTGCACCAAGAATGATATTGGCATCCGAATCCACTTCCTCGCGGATCCGCGAAGCCGCTTCGTCGACCTCGTACAACGTCATGTCCTTGCCGCCGGTGATCGAGATCAGGAGCCCACGGGCGCCCTGCATTGAGACATCGTCGAGCAGCGGATTGGCGATAGCGGCTTCGGCGGCGTGACGCGCACGATCCTCGCCCTCGGCCTCGCCCGTGCCCATCATCGCCTTGCCCATGCCGCGCATCACGGCGCGCACGTCGGCAAAGTCGAGGTTGATGAGCCCTTCCTTGACCATCAGGTCGGTAATGCAGGCAACACCCGAAAACAGAACCTCGTCGGCCATCGCGAACGCGTCGGCAAACGTGGTCTTTTCGTTGGCCACCCGGAACAGATTCTGGTTCGGGATCACGATCAGCGTATCGACATGGCGGTGCAGCTCGTCGATGCCCTCATCCGCCAGCTTCATGCGGCGATTGCCCTCGAACTGGAACGGCTTGGTCACCACGCCAACGGTCAGTATGCCCTGCTCGCGTGCTGCGCGCGCCACGACGGGCGCCGCGCCCGTTCCCGTGCCACCGCCCATACCGGCGGTGATGAACACCATGTGCGAACCCGAAAGATGATCGTTGAGTTCATCGAAACTTTCTTCGGCCGCCGCACGCCCCACCTCGGGGTGCGAACCGGCGCCAAGACCTTCGGTCACACCCACGCCGAGCTGGATGACGCGTTGCGCGCGGGACAACGCCAGCGCCTGCGCGTCTGTGTTGGCCACGACGAACTCGACGCCTTCAAGGCCCGAGTTAATCATGTTGTTGACCGCGTTTCCGCCCGCACCACCGACGCCAAAGACGGTGATTCGCGGCTTAAGTTCTTGGATTCCCGGAATCTGTAGGTTGATTGTCATCTCTGGCCTCTTAGTGGCTGCATGGCAAAGATGTAGCGCTCAATTCGTTAACCGGACCCTAACAAAGCTACCGATTTCGTTAACCAGTCTGCAAAATGCGAGCCTTGACAGCCACAAAGTCACCGCATGTTAAGCATGATTTGCCCCACCTGAGCCGACATCGGCTTGACATTTTCCAGCGCCATAATATAACCATAACAGAATATAACATATTGGTTCTTTAATAGGAGCAGGAAATGTCCAGGATCACTCCAAGCCTCTGGTTCGATAACAACCTCGAGGAAGCCATGGATTTCTACGCCTCGGTCTTCCCCGACACCAAAATCCACGGCACCACCCGCTACACCGAAGGCGGCATGGGCGAACCCGGCACGGTGATGACCGGAGATTTCGAAATCCTCGGCCAGCGCTTCAACGCCATCAATGGCGGCCCCCACTTCAAGTTCTCCGAAGCGACCTCCTTTATCATCGACTGCGCCGATCAGGCCGAGGTCGATTATTACTGGGACAAGCTGACCGAAGGCGAAGGCGCCGAAAGCCAGTGCGGCTGGGTCAAGGACAAGTTCGGCGTCTCCTGGCAGATCGTGCCCAGAGCCCTCTACGACACCGTGACGGGCAAGGACCCCGAAGGCGCCAGGCGCGCCACCCAGGCCATGCTCAAGATGAAAAAACTGATCGTCGCCGATCTCGAGGCGGCCTATCGCGGCCAATGACCAAGAGCAGGGGGGATCTACTCAAGCCCCCCTGCGATACCGAGCGTCCTGCAGCTTATTCTATTACAGCGCAGGCGATCCTGTCGCCGGCATCCCCCGACGGCTGGCTCTGATAGTCATCGGCGCCACCATGGATTATCAGCGCCCGACCCATGATATCGGCATCACCCCGTCCGAGGGTGATGAAGGGATTGAACAAATGGCTGCGCAGAAAACCGTCAGCGCCGATATACTGGTTCGGCATGTCCCCGGCATGCGGTCCAGTCTCGCTGTAATAGCCATGATCGACATTGGCGGGATTGAAATGGCCGCCCGCTGAGTCAAAGCCGCCGTCCGGGTCGCATTCACCATTTTCATGGACGTGCACCGCCACCCATTGTTCGGCTGGAAGTCCGTTGACGTCGATTTCGATAACCACGCCGTTGCCCGTATGGGCCAGCGTTGCCTCACCGATTTCTTGTCCTTCGGCGTCGATATAGGTCGCGCTGGCTGTCTGGCCCTGCGCATATACGGGCGAGGACGCAAACATCAGGGCCAAAGCTGAAGTTGCAAGCAGTGCTTTCATGGGAGATCCTCCACAATGGATGGGTTGGAACGACCAAGCCTGGCTTGGCTCTCCTGCCCAATGCCCCCGCGCGGGCAGGGTTCCTGGAGGATAACAAGGGTGGTCCGGCGCCGCGCGTCCTCAGACGAAACCCGATTTCAGCCAGCTTCCAACCCTGGCGAAATATCCGTCCGATCCCGTCAGCTTCCGCGTCGGACGCGGCTGGACGTATTCTGTTCCGCACACCTGCGGATAGACCAGCATCCCCGCCACTGTCGCAAACGCGGGCCCCTTGGCCCGATCGGGCAGCCCCGAAACCCCCAGCGGACGTCCATTGCGCACATTGCGCGCCAGCATGCGCCGCGCCAGTTCGGGCAGCCCGGTCAGATCCGATGCCCCGCCGGTCAGAACGAACCGGCGGCCCGAAATATCCATCATCCCGGTCGCCTGCATCCGGTCACGGATCGCTTCGAGAATTTCCTCGACACGCGGCCGGATCACCCGCGTCAGCATCTCACGCGAAATCGAATTGGGCGATTCATGGGAGTTGGCGCCAATCGGCATCACGGTGATGACGTCGGTCTCGTCGGTCTGCCCCTGCAGGCATGACCCGTAAAGCGTCTTGAGCCGTTCCGCGTCCGCCACGCTCACCGAAAGCTGCCGCGCGATATCGAGCGTGATGTGATGCCCGCCGATCGCCAGCGCATCGGCATAAACCAGATGGCCCTCGTTGAAGACCGAAACCGTCGTCGTCGCCCCACCCATATCGACACAGGCAACCCCCAGATCGGCCTCGTCATCGACCAGCGTCGCCAGCCCCGACGCATAGGGCGTCGCCATCAGCGCCTCGACTTCGAGATGGCATTTGTTGAGCGCCAGTTCGATGTTGCGCATGGCCAGCGTCTCGGCCGAAATCACGGCAACATCGACGCCCAGCGTCTCGCCCACCATGCCGCGCGGATCGCGCACACCCTTTTGTCCGTCCAGCGCATAGCCAATCGGCAGCGCGTGGATAATCGAGCGCTCGTCGCGCACGCTGCGGTCATTGACGGCAATCAGCACCCGCGAAATATCGCTCGGCTCGACCTCATGGCCATCGAGCGAAACGCTCGCCGAAAATGTCTCCGAACCCAACCGCCCGGCGGTGACGTTCACGACCACCGACTGCACGGTGATCCCGGCGGCCCGCTCCGCCATGCCGACAACCGAACGGATGGCCTGCTCGGCCTTGTCGAGATCGGTCACCACGCCGCTTTTGACGCCCGCAGAAGGGCCGTACCCAAACCCGATGATCTCGGCCATATGCGTACGCCCGCGCAGCGCCCTGCCCTCGCGCGGCACCAGCCGCGCGATGACGCAGCATATCTTGGTCGAACCGATATCGAGCACGGTCACCAAAGATGACCGCCCCGGCTGCACCGGTTTCAAACGCGCTGTCATCGCAGAGGTCATCATTGAGCGTCTTCTTCTTCACGAACCGTGGGCCGAACGGCCACATATTGCGCAACCCGCATGTCGATCAGATCGAGGTCGCGCTGCAGAACCTGATATTCGAGCTGATAATCGTTGAGCCTGCCCAACGCATCGACCACCCCGCTTTCGGGCAGTTGCACACGCAGGCCGGAATAAAAGATCAGATCCCAGCGCCTGTCCGCCACGCGGTTGAGCGCGGCCAGATCGAAGGTCAGATCGGGATAGCGGTTGACCAGATTGATCATCGCGGCCGCGTTGTCCCCGGCTCCCTCGCCGATCACCATCGGCAGATCGCCGTTCTCGACACCGGCCGGCGCAATCGGCGCGCCCGAAGCATCGATCAGCATGGTCGCCCCGTCGATCCGCCAGCGCGCCATGGGCGTCTTCTCGGTAATCGAAACCAGAAGGCTGTCGGGATAGACCTTGCGGATCGTGGCCGATGCGACCGAAGGGATTTCCTCGACCCGCAGTCGCGCCTCGGCGATATTAAAGCCAAGGCTTGTCGAACCGCCTTCGATCCCCAGCGCATGCGCCACATCGGCCTCCCGCGTCAGCGAAAGCCCGGTGATTTCGATCTTCTCGATCCCGAACCCGGCATCGGCCATATGGCCCGTCAGCACATTGCCGACCACGCCCAGACCGCCAGACAGTTCGTCGCGCAGGACATAACCGCCAACTGCAACGCAAACCACGATCAGCAGCGCCACGACCCGCAGCGCCAGCTTCTTGTGCAGAACCCACCAATTGCCCAGCGATACCAATATCCCACCACGCCGGCGCACCTGCACCAGCATGCCCCGCCCGCCGGCAAGGGCTGGCGACCGGTCGCGTGTTAGGGGGGAAAGGCTCGGAACCACCCGCAGGGCAGGACGCTCGATGCGTGGCGCGGGTGGCGCGAGAGGGCTGGAAGCGGGCACGGCCCCGATGACTTCCTTACGCCTCATCTGTTGCAACTTGCGTCCTCCACCATCCAGCTCACCAGCTCTTCGAACGAATGGCCGGCATGGGCCGCCAACTCTGGGACCAGCGAGGTTTTGGTCATCCCCGGCTGGGTATTGATTTCAAGGCACACAAGCTCGCCATCATCACCGCCGCGCGGGTCGTAGCGGAAGTCGCTCCGCGTCACCCCGCGGCAGCCCAAAGCGGCATGCGCCATCAGCGACATCTTCTGAACTTTTTCGTAAATTTTCGGTGAAACCTGCGCCGGCAACTCATGCCGCGACCCACCATTCACGTATTTGGCCTCGTAATTGTAGAAGGCAAGGTCCGTGACGATCTCGATCACCCCCAGCGCCACATCCCCCATCACCGCGCAAGTCAGCTCGCGCCCGGGGATGAACCGCTCCACCATCAGCTCCTCGTCGCCATCCCAGTCGGTGCGCAGGATTTCCTGGGGCGGATGTTCCTGGCCCTCCTTGACGATGAACACATTGACGCTCGACCCGTCATTATAGGGTTTGACCACATAGGGCGGAGCCATCACATGGCTCTTGGCGATGGCATCGCGTGTCGCGATCACATGATCTGTGACCGGCACGCCCGCCGATTTGAACATTATCTTTGCCTGATGCTTGTCCATGGCCACCGAAGAGGCCAGAACGCCCGAATGGGTATAGGGAATTCCGAGGATTTCCAGCACCCCCTGAATGGTCCCGTCCTCGCCGAACCGCCCGTGCAGCGCATTGAACACCACGTCGGGCCTGAGCTCGTTGAGCACCAAGGCAATGTCGCGCTTGACGTCAATCTCCGTGACCTCGTACCCGGCATTGCGCAGCGCCTGCGCGCACTCGGCACCAGAACTCAGCGAGACCTCGCGTTCGTGCGACCATCCGCCCTTGAGCACTGCAACATGTTTGGCCATTGGTTCGCCCCTTCCGGCTTGTTCAGGCTACGCCGGCAAAAACATCGCCGTCTAAAAACTCTTTGACTTCGCGCCCCGGCGCGAAGTGCCCCATCCGCCGGATTTCCCACACCAGCTCGACCCCGTGCTTCTCACGAACTTTGGCCCGTACGGTTTCGCCAAGCGTTTCAATGTCATAGGCGCTTGCCGCATCGAGATTGACGAGGAAATTGGTGTGCATTTGCGAGACCTGCGCATGCCCGATCCGCAGCCCACGGCACCCGGCTTCATCGACCAATTGCCAGGCCGATTGGCCGTCCGGATTCTTGAACGTCGATCCACCAGTGCGTGTATTGGTCGGCTGCGTGCTCTCGCGCCGCTCGGTGATCTCGCGCATCTTGGCGAGAATGCTTTCGCTCTCGCCCGCCAGCCCTTCAAACACCGCCGAGGTAAACACAACGCCCTCCGGCCCGTTCGATTTGCGATACTGATAGGCCATGTCGGCATTGGCCAGTTCGATGATCTCGCCATCGCGCGTCACGCCGCGCAGGCTCACCACCCGCTCTTTCGCTTCGGTGCCATAGCACCCCGCATTCATGTAAAGCGCACCACCAACCGCACCTGGAATGCCCCGGAAAAATTCCAGTCCGTCGATTCCCGCCTTGGCTGCCGCCGTGGCAATCTTGACGTCGGGAAGCCCCGCCCCGGCCCGCACGCGATTGCCACCCAGCACCTCGACCCCGCCGAACGCCTTGGCCGGCAGCTTGATGACCACTCCGTCTATCCCGCCATCGCGGATCAGAAGGTTCGAGCCTAGCCCGATCACGGTCACCTTGATCTCGGCCGGCAGATTTTTCAGAAACAGCGCAAGATCGGCCTCGTCCGCCGGCTCGAAATAGAGCTGCGCCGGTCCGCCCACGCGGAACCACACGGCCTTGGCCAATGGATGGTTGGGGACCAGATTGCCCCTCACATCGCCGATCCAGCCGGAAAACTGCGGCAAAAGGTCGGGGAAACTCATGCGCTGACCTTGGACTTTCCTGCCAGTTCGGCTTCCAGTTCGCCCGGCAGCGCCGCCGCCCACAGCGTGATGTTCCCCGCCCCCAGGCACACGACATAGTCGCCTTCCCCAGCGCGATCCGCGATCAGGCCCGCCAACTCTTCCGGCCCAGCAATCGCCCGTGCATCGCGATGTCCACGGGCCCTGATACGGTCCACCAGCTCGATATGACTCACGCCCTCGATCGGCGCTTCACCTGCCGCATAGACCGGCGCCACCAGCACCGTATCGGCTTCGTTGAAACACGCCGAAAAATCGTCGAACAGATCGTTGAGCCGCGAATAGCGGTGCGGCTGCACCACGGCAATCACGTCGCGCTTTGCCGATTGCCGAGCTGCGCGCAGCACCGAGGAAATTTCGACCGGATGGTGTCCGTAGTCGTCGATAATCGCAATACCGTTGACCTCGCCGGTCTTGGTAAAGCGCCGCTTGACCCCGCCGAAGCCTTTGAGCCCCGCCCGGATCTGCGCATCGGTGATCTTGAGTTCCTGCGCCACCGCAATCGCCGCTGTCGCATTGAGCACATTGTGCATCCCCGGCATGGGCAGTTCCAGCGCATCGATGGTTCGCGTCTTGCCGCTGATCCGGTCGCGGACGATCACCGAAAACTTCGAAACACCATTGTCGTTGACCACATCGATCAACCGCACATCCGCCTGGGGGTTGAGCCCATAGGTAATCATCCGCCGGTCTTCGATCTCGCCCACCAGCGCCTGTACCGTGGGGTGATCGAGGCACATCACCGCAAAGCCGTAGAACGGCACGTTCTCTACGAAATTGCGGAACGCTTTCTTGACCCCGTCGAAATTGTGGTAATGGTCCAGATGCTCGGCGTCGATATTGGTCACCACTGCCACGTCCGCCGGCAGCTTGACGAACGTGCCGTCGCTCTCGTCGGCCTCGACAACCATCCAGTCGCCCTGCCCCAGCCGCGCATTGGTGCCATAGGCGTTGATGATGCCGCCATTGATGACCGTCGGATCGAACTGCCCCGCATCGAGGAGCGCCGCGACCATCGAGGTCGTCGTCGTCTTGCCATGAGTGCCGCCAATGGCAATCGCGTTCTTGAAGCGCATGATCTCGGCCAGCATCTCGGCCCGCCTTACAATCGGCAGCCCCTTGGCGCGCGCTTCTTTCAGCTCGGGATTGTCCTTCTTGATCGCCGACGACACCACGACAACCGCCGCATCGCCGATATTTTCGGCCTTCTGCCCGACCATCACCTCGATGCCCATGGCCTGCAGCCGCTGCACATTTGCGTTCATCGACGCGTCCGAACCGCGCACCGTGTAGCGCTGGGTGTGCAGCACTTCGGCAATACCGCTCATCCCGATCCCGCCAATGCCGATGAAATGCACGGGCCCGATATCTCGTGGCATCTTGGTGTTCATGATTGTCCTTTGGCGGTTTGCTCGACGAGATCGGCCAGCCGTTCGACGGCATCGGGCCTGCCCACCGCCAGCGCGGCAGAAGCTGCTGCCCGAAGGCGATCCGGAGCGAGGAAGAGTTCGTTAAGCTGGGTGGCAAGAGATTGCGGTGAAAGCGTGACCTGGTCGAAGACCCAGGCCCCACCGGCCTCCTCCATCACCAGCGCATTGGCCTTCTGATCCTGATCGAGCGATCCGGGCAGCGGGATCAGAATCGACGGGCGCCCCAGCGCTCCCAGTTCTGCAATGGTCGAAGCCCCGGCCCGCCCGATCACCAGATGGCTCGAAACGATGCGTTCGGGCAGGTCTGTGAAAAAGCCCGCCAGTTCTACATTGACCCGCGCCGCGCGATAGGCTTCCGCCACCCGGTCGAGGTCTTCCTCGCGGCATTGCTGGGTGACGACCAGGCGCCGCCGCAATGGCTCGTCGAGTTCGGCAATCGCCGCCGGGACGATGTCGGAAAACGCGCGCGCGCCCTGGCTGCCCCCGAACACTAAAAGATTGATCGGTCCGCCCTCGGCCAGGGCCGGATAGCTCATCCCGGCAATCGCCCGCACCCTGTCGCGCACCGGATTGCCCACCAGCACCTTGTCGAGCTTGAATTTGTCCGCATGCACGGTCTGGGCAAAGCTCATGGCCAGCACCTTTGCAAACCGCGCCAGCGCCCGGTTGGCGCGCCCCATCACGGCATTCTGCTCATGGAGAATGCCTGGAATGCGCAGCACCGAAGCCGCCAGAAATGGCGGAAAGCAGGGATAGCCTCCGAACCCGACCACTGCCGCCGGTTTGATCCCGCGCAACACACCGATTGCAGTTGCCGTCCCGCCGAGGATCGTGAACACCGCCTTGATGAACTTTATCGGATTGCGGATCGAAGGTGTGGCCGCCGGCACCACATGGATCCCGCTCGCCGGAAACTCCGCCCCGTAATGGCTGACCCGTTCGTCGGTCACCAGATGGATTTCGTGCCCACGCCGGCGCAATTCCTGCGCCAGCGCCATGGCTGGAAAAAGATGTCCGCCCGTCCCCCCGGCCATCAATGCAAATGTACTCATGTCAACCTGTTGTTCAGGGGCTAAAGCGGGGCCAATTCAGCGTTTTCCCGGCACGCTCTGATTGTCCAGAGCGCTGCGGATCGGCAGGCCGGTGGCAAAGGTTTCTTCCGGCTTGCGCCGCGTCAGCGCCAGCAATAACCCCATGGACAGCCCGATCGCAATCATCGAAGTGCCGCCATAGGAAACGAACGGCAGCGTCATGCCCTTGGGCGGGATGAGATTGAGATTCACCGTAAGGTTGAAGGCCGATTGCACACCGAACTGAATAGCCAGCGCGCTGGCCGCAAGTCTGTTGAACAGATTTTGCTGCGCCATCGCCAGATTGAGCGCCCTGATGACGATGAAGGCGATCAGCCCCACCAGCATCAGGCAAAACAGGATGCCGAACTCGCTCGCGCCCGCCGCGAACACAAAGTCGGCATGGGCGTCTGGCAGGTAGCGCAGCGCGATTCCCTCGCCCGGCCCCATACCGAACCATCCGCCCTCCAGCAGCGATTCAAGAGCGCGCTCGGCCTGATAATTGTCACCGGTCTCGGGGTTGAGGAAGGCATCGATACGGCGCGCCACATGCGGAAAGAACGTATAGGCCATGACCAGAAGCACGATCGCCGCCACCCCCAGAACCGCAATCACCAGCCAGGAAATGCCAGCCAGGAACAGCAGTCCCCCATAGACCACTGAAACCAGGATGGTCTGCCCCACGTCAGGCTGGAGCAGCAGCAGGCCCACAACCAGCCCGGTCGCCCCGAGGGCAAGGATATGGCCGGGCACGTCCTTGCGTTTCATCTGCTCGGAGATGAACCAGGCCGACATCACCGCCAGCGCGGGCTTTACGAACTCGATGGGTTGGAGCGACTGCCCCATAAAGGAAATCCAGCGCCGCGCGCCCTTGACCTCCACGCCATAGCGCAGGGTCATTGCCAGCAGCACCACGCCCCCAACCAGCGTGACCAATGCGATGATTCGCGTCCAGCGTGCATTGACCAGAGAGGCCAGCAGCATCGCCCCCAGCGCCGGGATGCAGAACAGCACATGCCGCTGGGTAAAATGCCACGGCCCCAGCCCGATGCGCTCGGCCACCGGCGGGCTCGCCGCAAAGCTCAACAGCACCCCGAAACCCATCAGCGCGCACAGCGCAAACATCAGTTCGCGATCCACGGTCCACCACCATTCGGCAATGGGCGTCTTTCGCTCGCGGGAGAACCAGGCGGAAATGGCGGTCACGGGATACTCCGGTACGCGGGGGGTACAAAATTGCAGAATGCGAAACTACCACCCCAGTGGTTACCATTTCGCAACCATGACGCCTTTGCTAAAACGTCTGCCCGCGCTTTTCTTCCCCCACCTCCCCGCTGTCCCGGCGAACGCCGGGGCCCATGCTCAGTTCCGTCCCCACCCTTGTCATTCCGGGGCTTGTCCCCGGAATCCATCATGATGAGCGCCCACACGCTCCGACCGCACTTGTCCCGTCCGGTATCGAGCCCCTGGTTTTTTGTCTCACGGCCGCACCAGAAACGAGGATGCATACGAGCTTCCGGTGGGGGGCAGGATGGAGACAGGGGATGCGTGCGAGAGTGCCCAGGCCGCATGCCGCATCGGACCCACGCGCAAGAGCCGCGCCGCCCTCAATCAACAGGAGAAAAATGTCACCGCAGCTTCAGCGAACTCAGCCCGATCAGCGCCAGAACCATCGCAATGATCCAGAACCGGATCACGATCTGGCTCTCGGTCCAGCCCAGATGCTCGAAATGGTGGTGAATGGGTGCCATCTTGAACACCCGTTTGCCCGTCAGCCGGAACGAAACCACCTGCACGATCACCGATACCGCTTCGAGAACGAACAGCCCGCCCACGATCGCCATGACCAACTCGTGCTTGGTGGCCACCGCAATGGTCCCCAGCGCGCCACCCAGCGAAAGCGACCCGGTATCGCCCATGATGATCTGGGCCGGCGGCGCGTTGAACCACAAAAATCCGAGCCCCGCCCCGATCAGGGCCCCGCAAACGATGGAAAGCTCGCCCGTTCCGGGAACGAAGTTCAAGAACAGATAGTCCGAATAGACCTGGTTACCCACCAGATAGGCAATCAGCCCGAACGCTGCGGCCGCGATCATCACCGGTACGATCGCCAGCCCGTCCAGGCCGTCGGTCAAATTCACCGCATTGCCCGCACCCACGATCACGAAGGCGCCGAAGATGAAGAAGAACAGGCCCAGATTGAGCGCCAGATCCTTGACGAACGGCAAGAGCAGCGCGTTTTCGTACCCCTCGGGCGCCTGACTGGCGATGATGATGCACGCGGCGATGGCGATCGCCGACTCGATGGCCAGCCGCGCCCTGCCCCCGAACCCCTTGTGGTTCTGGTGCTTGACCTTGAGGTAATCGTCGTAAAACCCGACCAGCCCGAACCCGGTCGTCACCAGCAGAACCGCCCAGACATACATGTTGGAAAGGTCCGCCCAGAGCAGGATCGAAACCAGAGCGCCCGAAAGGATCATCAACCCGCCCATGGTGGGCTTGCCCTTCTTGGTCAAAAGATGGCTCTGCGGCCCGTCCTCGCGGATCGGCTGCCCCTTGCCCTGCCGCACGCGCAGCGAATTGACCATGCCCGGCCCGAACAGGAATACGAAAAACAGCGCCGTGATGATCGCCCCGCCCGTCCTGAACGAGAGGTACCGGAACACGTTGAAGACCGGAAAGGCGTCAGCAAACTGCTGCAGGAAATAGAGCATGGGGTTACCGTCTGTGCCTTTACTTTCTTCCGCCGAACCGGTCTCGGATCCGGGCCACCAAAGAGCCCAGCTTCACGCCGTTCGATCCCTTGAGCATAACTGAGTCGCCCGGTGCAAGCGTTTCCAAAACAGCTTCGCCAATCTCGTCCACAGCCTGTGCCCGCCCCGCAACAAGCGCCGCTGGCAAAGCGTCCGCCAGTTTGGCCATATGCTCCCCCACCAGAAACACCAGGTGGGGCCTTGCCGCGACCACCGCATCGGCCAGTCCCGCGTGATAATCGGCCGACGCGGCCCCCAGCTCGCGCATGTCCCCAAGCACCACTATGCGCCGCCCCTCGGTCGGCATCGTCGCGAACACCTCGAGCGCCGCGCGCATCGATGTGGGATTGGCGTTATAGCTTTCGTCGATCAACCGGATGGGATGGCCCGGATCGCCAAGCAAAATCGCCGCGCCACGCCCCTCCGGCGCTCCGTGACCAGCCAGAGCCGCCATCGCCTTTTGCACATCGCCGCCAACCGCCCGCGCCGCCAGCAATGCCGCCACCCCATTGGCCAGCATGTGCCGCCCACCGGTGGCAATCGAAAGATCGAGTGACAGTCCGTCGCCCTCGACATGTCCGGTCGCTCCGTCCCGCGTCACCCGATAATCGGAAATCGTCACATCGGCGTCGGCAAAGCCATAGCTCAGCGTTTCCAGCCCCGCAGCCTCCGCTACGCCGGCCAGCCGCTCCACATGCGCATGATCGCGCCCGATGATCGCCAATCCCCCCGGTTCCACGCCGGAAAAAATCTCTGCCTTGGCATCGGCAATCGCCGCCTCGGAGGCAAAAAACTCAAGATGGGCCGGCGCCACCGTTGTCACCACCGCCACATGCGGACGCACGAGCCTGGAAAGCGGTGTGATCTCTCCAGCCGCGCTCATCCCGATCTCGAATACGCCGAATTCGGCGTCGGCCGGCATCCGCGCCAGCATCAGCGGCACGCCCCAGTGATTGTTGAAACTCTTGATCGAGGCATGGGTCTTCCCGCTGGCCTCCAGCGCCACCCGCATCGCTTCCTTGGTCGATGTCTTCCCCACACTCCCCGTTACCGCGATGATGCGGGCCCGCGTCCGGGATCGGGAAAACGCCGCCAGCCCGTAAAGCCCCTCCAGCGCATCTTCGACAACGATCAGCGGTAGCCCCGACAGGGCTTCGGCCTTGTCCCGGCTCACCAGCGCCGCAACCGCACCCGCCTCGATGGCCCTGGCAACAAAATCATGTCCGTCGAAATTCTCGCCCCTGATCGCAACAAACAGCGCTCCGGCAGCAATTTCGCGGGAATCTATCGAAATGGAGGAAACGGTTTCGACAGCGATATCGCGGGCTTCCCCACCGGTCGCGGCGACGATCTCATCGATGCCATAGAGCGCAGACACTGAAGGCCTCAGGTCCCGAAGGCCGCGCGCACGACCTCGTGGTCGGAAAAATGATGCTTTGTCTTTCCCACGATCTGGTAGTCCTCATGTCCCTTGCCGGCGACCAGAACAACGTCCTCTGCGCCCATTCCGGCAATTGCATGACCGATTGCTGCCGCCCGATCTCCCATTTCCCTCGCGCCGGGCGCCGCCGCCAGTATCTGCGCGCGAATGGCGTTCGCATCTTCCGTGCGCGGATTGTCGTCGGTAACGATCACCAGATCGGCCAGCCTTTGAGCCACCTCCCCCATCTGCGGGCGCTTGCCCGGATCGCGATCGCCTCCGCACCCGAACACGACGATCAGCCGTCCCTTGGCGAAGGGCCGAAGCGCTTCCAGCGCGTTTTCCAGTGCATCGGGCGTGTGGGCATAGTCCACAAACACGGCGGCCTCGCCGCGCTGGACAACCTTTTCCAGGCGCCCCTTGGCCCCCTCAAGCGTTTCGAGCGCTTTGATGGCATCGCCATTGGCAACGCCGGTCGCCATGGCCAGCCCGGCCGCGACCACCGCATTGTCCACCTGGAACCGCCCCACCAGCGGCAGCAGGAATTCCATCGGCTCGCCCACCAGCTTGCCCTTGACCCGCTGCCCGAACCCCTCGCTTTCAACGCTCTCGACATCGATATGCGCTCCGCCCGCGCCCACGGTGAATACCGTCGCGCCCTTGTCGAGCGCCGCGAACATGAAGGGCAGCCCCTCCTCGTCTTCGGCGTCGACGACGGCAGTCGCATCGGCGTCGATCAGGTCGCGGAACAGCCGCAGCTTGGCATCGCGATACGCTTCGATCGTCTCGTGATAATCGAGATGGTCGCGGCTGAGATTGGTGAACGCCACCGCGCTGAACTTCACCCCGTCGAGCCGTCGTTGATCGAGGCCATGGCTGGAGGCTTCAAGTGCAACATGATCCACGCCGTCCGCCTTGAGCTTTGCCAGCGTCTTGTGCAGCGATAGCGAGTCGGGCGTCGTCAGCTCGCCCGGAATATGGTCTTCGCCCACCATCAGCCCGAGCGTGCCCAAGCTGGCGCCACGAATGCCCGAATGGGCCCAGATCTGGCGCAGAAAAGACACCACCGAGGTCTTGCCGTTCGTCCCGGTTACCGCAGCGCAAATGGCTGGTTGCGGTCCGCAGAAATTGGCGGCGGCTATGGCATAGGCAGCCCGCACATCGTCAATCAGCACCACCGGAATTCCCGGATCGGCCTTTGGTGCCTCGTCAGTAACCATGACGACGGCTCCACGGCCGGCAGCATCCTTTGCATAGCTGTTTCCGTGTCCGCGCGTGCCCGGCAGCGCAAAGAACACGTCACCCTGCCCAATCAGCCGGCTATCGGCGTTCAGTCCGCCAACCTCGATATCGGGCAAATTGTCTGCCCCGGCGACCCCGTGCAGAATGTCGGTAAGCTTATGCGGCAATATCACGTCCCCCGTTTTCAGCCACTAGCATCAGAACCCGGTAAATTCGGCCCCGCTGCGCAACTGGACTGGCACCAATTGGGCGTCGATTTGTGGCCCCAGAACGGGTTGGATACCGAGCATCGGTGCTATGCGCTTGACGATACGTCCCGACATCTGTCCCGCGTTCCAGCCGGCGGTACGCCCCGATCGCTCGTTTTCTGCCTTTGGTTCATCTACAAAAATGATCAGGGCATATTTAGGATCTTCGAGCGGAAAAGCCGAGGCGAAAAAAGCCGTGACAAGACTGCTCGAATATCGTCCATCGACCACCTTTTCCGCAGTCCCTGTCTTGCCGCCCCACCGGTAGCCCTCGGCGATCTTGTTGCCCGTGCTGCCTGAACCGATGACTCCGTTCATGCGCAACAGATAGCGCAAATAATCGCTTGTCTGCTGGGAAACGACCTGCGTGGCTCCGGCCATGGCCTCCTGCTCGGTGCGCGGAAACAGCGTCGCATCCATCAGGTGCCCGCCATTCACCAGCGCCGCGGTCGCCGTCAACATCTGCAGCGGCGTCACGCTCAGGCCATGCCCGAAAGAGGCCGTGGCAGCCCCCACTTCCGAAAAGCTCGCCGGAATGCTCGATCTCGTGACTTCCGGAAGCTCGATATCGGGAGCACCATCCAGCCCGATCCGCGTCAGAAAGGCCCGGAAATTATCCTTGCCCAGAGCCTGCATGATCTTGATCGTTCCGATATTGGAGGAATAGCGGAACACCTCGGGCACCGTCAGAACGCGGTATTCACCATGGAAGTCCTCGATCGTGTACCGCCCGAAGCGCACGCCAAACCGGGCGTCGACCGTGTCGGTGAGTTGCACCGCGCCCGCATCCAGGGCGGCAGCAAACGTGATCGGCTTGAAAATCGAGCCCACCTCGAACTTTGCCGCGGTCAGCCGGTTGAAGCGCCCTTCCTCGAGCATGGTCCCGGGATTGTTGGGGTCGAAGTCGGGAATGGACGCCATGGCGATGATTTCGCCGGTCCGCACATCCATGATCGCTCCGCCCGCCGCGATCGCCTGATAGCGCTCGATGGAACTCACAAGCTCTTCATGCAGGATGCTCTGGACGCGCAGATCGAGCGAAAGGTTGACCGGGGTCAGCGCGCTGTCGCGCGCCAGCCCCAGATTTTGCAACAGGGCCAGATTGTCGTCATCGAGATGCTTTTCGACACCGGCAATCCCGACATTGTCGATATTGACCGCACCCATCACATGCGCGGCGACCGTCCCGCCGGGGTAGAACCGCTTGCTTTCCTCGAGAAAATCGAGCCCCGGAATGCCAAGCCGCATGATCCGGTCGCGCTGGGCGGGGGTCAATTCACGCGCCACCCACACAAACCCTTGATCCCCCGTCAGTCGGTCGCGCAGCCAGGCGCTGTCCAGTTCGGGCAAAACCGTCAGGATCGCGTCCGCGGCCTCATCGACATCGAGTATGCGTCGGGGCTCGGCAAAGAGCGATGGCACGCGGATATCGACCGCCATTTCCAGTCCGTTCCGATCGAGGATTGCCGGACGGGACGCCATGATGGCATCGCGTGTCTGGCCCTCGATCGTGGTATCGATCTCGATATTGCCCAGCCAGATGAGCCGCCCCACCATCACCGAAAACACGATCAGAACGAACGCCATGGCCCAGCGAATGCGCGCGCCGGTCAGATTGCCGCGCGCCTTGCGCGTGCCGTCGATGGAAATGGTTTCGGGGGTGATCGCGCTCATAGCAGCCCCTCCAGCAGGGAGCCGATCGGATCTTCTCCAGCTTCAATGGTTTCAAACAGGGCATCAAGGGATTCGGTATCGAGCCGCTGTTGCGGCCGCATGGGCAAATCGGCAAAACTGCCGAACTGCTCGGCCTCCGCGACCTGAAGGTTTAGAACGTCATTGTGACGATCGACGATGGGTTGAATATGCGTGGGCTGGTTGAGATAGGCCCAGTCCGCCTTGAGAACGGAAAGATCGGCCTGCTGTTGCGCGATGGCCGTTTCGATACGCCCGATCTCTTCGGCCGTCAGTTCGGCCATGTGCTTTTGCGAATAGACGGCAACAACGGCGAGAACCGCAATGATGGCCAGCACGATATTGAGGCGTTGCAAAAACCGGCTCATGCCACACCCCTCCTGAAGCCTGGCACGCCCAGTCCCGCGGCCCGTTCCGGCCGCGCCGCGATCGCCGTTCGCACACCGCTGCGCAGGGTCGCTGAACGCGCCCGCGGGTTGCGCCCCACCTCGTCTTTGCCAGCCTTGACGGGCTTGCGCACCGGCGCCCAGCACGCCTCGATCGGCGCCGAATACGGCAGGTGCCGCGACTGGGGCGCCGCGGTCTTGGTCTGGTCAAAGAACCGTTTGACGATCCGGTCCTCGAGCGAATGGAATGTCACGACCGCCAGCCGCCCGCCTTCGGGAAGGATGCGCTCGGCGGCAAAGAGCGCCGCGACCAGCTGGTCGAACTCGCCATTGACCGCAATCCGCAATCCCTGGAACGTACGCGTCGCCGGATGCGGCGCACCCGGCTTGCGCCCCACGGTCTTTTCGATCAACTGTGCCAGCGCCAGCGTATCGGTGATCGGCGCGCTCTTGCGCGCTTCGACGATTGCCTTGGCAATGCGGCGCGAAGCCCGCTCCTCGCCAAATGCAAAGATCAGATTGCCCAGATCGGTTTCGCTCAAGGTGTTGACGAGATCGGCCGCCGTTTCGCCTTCCCGACCCATCCGCATGTCCAGAGGTCCAGACCGCATGAACGAAAAGCCGCGCTCGGCCTGATCGAGCTGCATGGAGCTCACTCCGATATCGAGCACGACGCCATCGACCTGCTGTTCGCCAACCAGGGTATCGAGCTCGGAAAACGGCCCGGCAACAAATACGAAGCGGTCGGGAAACTCGCTCGTGAGCGCGTCTGCGAACGGCGCCACCGTCGGATCGCGATCGATCCCGGTCACATGCGCACCCTCTTCAAGCAGCGCCCGGGAATACCCGCCTGCCCCGAATGTGCCATCCACCACGCGCGCGCCATCGAGCGGCGAAAGCGCTGTCAGCACCTCGCTCAGCAACACCGATTCATGAGAGGATTGTGGCTCGCCCATCTGGTCAGATACTCGCGCCCGGCGCTCCTTGGGCCAGCCGAGGATTTCGGCCGGTACTCAAAACTGAAACAAGTGGCATTGATCCACTTTGAGCAGATTGCATCCCAGTCTTTAAGATTTTGTTTCCCAAACCGATTTGGAGGCACAAAGAACGGGCAAAACGGTCACCAGTTGACCTGTAAGCCGGGTTCTGTAGGGCCCGCGCCGAAACGCGGACGTGGCGACCATTCATCTGGGAACTCCATTGCTGGAGCCCTCATGCAACCAACCCGGACGACAAGCCGTGAAAACGCGGCCGAGGCAAGCCTCCATCGTCCCTATTCGGTCTTGCTCCCGGTGGGGTTTGCCGTGCGGTCCCTGTTGCCAGGCACCCGGTGCGCTCTTACCGCACCCTTTCACCCTTACCCCGGACTTATCCGGGGCGGTTTGCTTTCTGTGGCACTTTCCCTGGGGTCGCCCCCGCCGGGCGTTACCCGGCACCGTGTTCTCATGGAGCCCGGACTTTCCTCTGCTTGCGCAGCGGCCGCCCGGTCAACTGGTGACCGGCTGATGTAGGGTGCCGGGGGTGACCCGGTCAAGTCGATTGAGTCGAAGTCAGCGCCGGTCGCGTGCCCCGCGCCCGGGTCACATCGCGATAGGCGGTGTTGATCGACGCCATCTTGGCAGAGGCCAGCCCCATCAATTCCTCGGGCACGCCCTTGGCAACCATCCGGTCCGGATGGTGCTCGGCCACCAGCCGCCGATAGGTCCGGCGCAGCTCGTCATCGGTCACGTCGGGCGCGAGCCCGAGCACCGCATATGGGTCCCGATGCCCTGACGGCATCAGCACGTGTTGGGAGGCGATCTGCTCGAAACGCACGGAATCGAACCCGAAAATCTCACTCACCGCTTCGAGATAGGCCATCTCGTCGCCATGCACGAACCCATCGGCCGTCGCGATCTCGAACAACGCGTCCAGCACGTGCTCGAGCGTCGCCGGACTGTCGGCAAACAGCTTGCGCACCTTGCGCGCATAGCTGTCGAACCCGGCCACATCCTGCTGAGCCAGAGCGAAAAACCGGTCCACATGCGCGTCGGCGCCCTCGGGAATGTCCACAAGCGTGTGAAACGTGATGACTTCGCGCCGACTCACCACCCCGTCAGCCACGGCCATCTTGGCCGAAAGTGCAATGATCGACATGGTGAACGCCGCCTCGCGGCCGCCCGGCGCCCAGTTGTCGGGGTCCAGAATGCTGGCAATACCGCCCGCCAGCCCTGTCCCCTGCGAGAACGAGCCAAGGAGCGCTGCGATTTGCTGCCAGATCGACATGACAATGTCCCGTGCGAACTTTTGCGGAGGGGTTGTTTATCGTCCGCAGCAATTGGGCACAAGCAAGACAGGACGCACCCGATGCGTCAATACGCTCGATTGGAAGATTACTCGTAAACGAAACCGAAGGGATTGGTCTGCGGAACCTGCTGCCGGCGCTCGATGACGACGCGGCTGTTCAGTGTAGGAACCTGCTCCTCATAGACCCAGAGGATTTCCCCGTTCGGGCCAACAACGCCGACCAACTCATCCTGCTCGCGATTGCGCGGATCAGATGCGCTGTTTGATCCGCTGAGCGGCGCCAGTGTCTGCGTATCGGGCGGCGTCAGAAAACCCGGAGCCGAGACCTGCGAGTTCTGGCCGGACATGCCGGCGGCGCGCGCAATCGCCTCATAGTCGATGCCGGTCGCATCCTGCTGCTGGGGCACCCCGAGCCCTTCGGGCCGAGGCAGCGGGCGCGGCGGCTCGATTGCCGCCGTTTCGGCAGCGCTGGTTTCGGTCTGCGGGGTCACAGCCGCAACGGGCTCCTCGGCAGGAGCAGTCGCCACCGTCCGATCAGCGGCGGGCCGGTTTTCGCCCAACGGCCGCCCATTGACCGTCACCATCGGACCATGCGTGGCCTCACCGGCCCGGTCGCGCTCGGCCTGCGGCACCACGGGAAAGCCCGCGCTTTCGACAACCCGGTCGGCCGCTGTTGCATCGCGCTCGGTATTTTCCGCTGGCGCATCGGGCAAAGCGACAAAGCCTGCGCCCGGCTCCTGCTGCAAGGCAGCAGCGCCAACCGCACCCATTATCAGTACCAGCATCGCGCCCGATGCCACGGATCTTGAGAGCATCATATCTGCGTATCCAATCGGCCCACTGGCCATGTGCCCCCGCACAGCCAATCTCTTCGTCCCTGAAAATGGCAGCAGTTTGGTGAATGGAACCTGAAGGCCCGTTCCCGTGCCGGGCCCCTGGAGTGCGATCGGGAAAAGTTGCAGACTTTTCCGGTTCGATCGCACGACAAAACAATGACTTAGAGCCCCAGTCCGATTCAATCGGGCTCTAGGGACGAATACCCAGCAATCGCGCCAGCGCCAGCACCAGATTGGAGCGGTTGAGCGTATAGAAATGGAACTCGGTGATCCCAGAATCGAGCAGTTCAGTCACCTGCTCGGCGGCGACGGCCGCCGCGACAAGCGCGTGGGTCTCCGGATCGTCGTCCAATCCCTCGAAACGGTCCGCCAGCCATTGCGGGATCGACGCCCCACACCGGCCGGCAAAACCCGCGATCTGCCGGAAGCTGTGGATCGGCTGCACACCGGGCACGATCGGCGCGGTGATCCCCGCCTTGTGCGCCCGTTCCACGAACCGCCAGTAATCGCCGTTCTCAAAGAACATCTGGGTGATCGCGCGATCCGCACCGGCATCGAGTTTGCGCTTGAGATTGTCGATATCGGCATCCCAGTCCGCGCTTTGCGGATGCTTTTCAGGATAGGCCGCCACCGAAATATCGAAATCACCCAGCTTGCGGATGCCCGCCACCAGATCGGCGGCGCTGTTATATCCATGAGGATGCGGGGTAAAGGCATGCCCGACCCCTTCGGGAGGGTCACCGCGCAAAGCGACGATACGCTTGACGCCCGCCGCAGCGTAACCACGCACCACGTCATCGACCTGATCGCGGGTCGCCCCGACACAGGTCAGATGCGCCGCCGCCGGAACGCCGGTCTCATTGGTGATCCGCGAAACCATGCGCAGCGTGCGCTCGCGCGTCGAGCCACCCGCGCCATAAGTCACGGAAACAAACCGCGGCCCAAGCGGCGCCAACCGCGAAAGGCTCGCCCAGAATCTCTCCTCCATGGCGTCGGTCTTGGGCGGGAAGAACTCAAAGCTCACCGCAATGTCGGGACGCCCACTCTCGGGCTGACGGCTCAGCCGGCTCTCGTCTGTCGCAGACACCACGATCAGACTCCTTTTGTATGGTTTGGTTTTATGGTTTCGAGCGCCCAAAGGCACACCGTCAGCCCATCCTCACGCGAGGGGGGAAAGCTCTTGCACGAGGCAACACTGAGCCCAGCCGCATCGGCCCAAAGGGCCATCTGCTCGTGCGACATGCCCAGCCGGCGATGCGCCTGCTCGCTGCGCAGGAACTCGAGATCATGGGGTGCAAAATCGACCACAAGCATCCGCCCCTCGGGCTTGAGGCAGGACGCTGCGTGGGCGATCGCAATCGAAGGGTCGTCGAAATAGTGCAGCACCTGGTGCAGCATCACCAGATCGGACGACCCATGATAGTCGCCCAGCTCGGTTATGTTGCCCAGCCGCACCTGCGCGTTCTCTATGCCTTCGGCATCGAGCTTGGCCCGCGCCACCGAAAGCATTTCCCTGCTCGAATCCAGCCCGATGCCCTGGGTGTATTTCCCCGCGAGGAGCTCGAGCATCCGCCCGGTTCCGGTCCCCAGATCGAGAAACATCTCGACCGGCCCCTGCCCCGCGGCTGCAACGATCGCCGTCTCCAACGCGGATTCGGCAACGTGCAGGCTGCGCAACTTGTCCCAGCTCTGCGCGATGGTGGCAAAAAAGGTGGCAGCGCGTTCCTGCTGTGCTGCCCGCAACCCCGACAGCTTTTCAAGGTCGCGCCGCAGCTCGGAAGCGTCGGTATCCAGATGGTCCATCAGCCATTCGGCCAAAGCGCCACTGGTCCGGTCGCGATTGAGCCGGTAATAGGCCCACGCCCCTTCGGCATGCCGGGTTACAAGTCCGGCGTCGGCCAGCAGCTTGAGATGCCGGGAAATCCGCGGCTGACTCTGGCCCAGAATCTCGGTAAAATCCTTCACGGACAGCTCGCCCTGAACGAGAAGCGCAAGCAGGCGCAGGCGGGTGATTTCACCCGCCGCCTTCAAGAGCAAGACGATGTCCTGCGGTTGCCGCATGCGTGTCCCTGTCTGTCAAAGCAGTTCGGGACATAAAGATATCTTTATATCTTTCCTGTCAAGGCTTGTGCCCTGTCAGGCCACGGCTTCTTCCTGACGTCGGCGGAAGGAATGGGACCGCCACAGCCCGA
This sequence comes from Pelagibacterium flavum, assembly GCF_025854335.1. Classification (NCBI taxonomy): domain Bacteria; kingdom Pseudomonadati; phylum Pseudomonadota; class Alphaproteobacteria; order Hyphomicrobiales; family Devosiaceae; genus Pelagibacterium; species Pelagibacterium flavum. Next base: position 1,535,062 of record NZ_CP107716.1, on the reverse strand, counting down.
AAATGCCTGACGCTTCGTCCTCGCTCAGCGCCTCGTAACGCTTGCGCACATTAACGATATCATCGCGGCTCGGCATATCGCGCCACGGCAGGACCGAAACGACCGACTCGAACAGATCGGCATCGAGACCGATGGCACGCGCCGCCACCGTAAAGGCCACATAATCCTGCATCGCCAGCCATTTGACGACGATCTCAGGTCGCACTTCCAGCAGCATGGTTAGGCCCGCCGCCGTGTGATGGCCATACCCGAACCGGGTAAACCGGTGCAGTGCCTTGAGATCGAAGCGACGCCGATCGGCAAGGGCTTTGACCTGGTTCCAGGCCAGCTTCCATTCCTGGGAAGAAAAGCCCGCCTGGTTTTTCATGCGATTGTACACAACCGCTTGCACCCGCGACGCGGTCTTGGGGTTATCCGTACGGGAAAAGATGCCGATCTGCTCGAGGGCCGCATTCCCCATGCTGGAAATTTCGGCTCGCACCTCGGCCCAGTCGATGTCCTTGCGTCCACGAAGCAGTTGCGCGAAAGCTTCGGTTTCGAGCGCCCGTTGAGCAATCTTGTCAACGGTGCGGATTGTGATTTCGGCCCGCGCGTTACCCAGCAGCCGCATGACCGAAGGCTCAGCCCCGAACATCGCGATCGATTCACCTACGCGGCCCGCCAGCCCCTTGCGGCTTGCAATGGCCAGGCGGTGTTCCTCGGAACGGTGTTCGACGATATCGATAAGATCGTCATCGGATAGCACCTGGGAGAATTCGAGCAGCGGCCCTGCCACCTCGATCTCGTCATTGGCCAGTTTGAGAACCACCGAGCCGGGTGCGCGCTCGAGCGGCGCCAGCATTTTGGCCACGTGCGCTCGGGCCTCGACTTCCACGATATCGGCCAGTTGGCAAAGCACTTCGTCATACTGTGCAACCTGCTCGTCGTCGCAACGATCCGACACATAAGAGAACAATTGCGCCAGATTGCGGATCAGATGGTCGCGCTCACCGGCGTCGGCCTCGCCGTTCAGAACCCTGAAATTTGCGAATGCCCGCACGCTTTCACTTGCTTCGGTCATGATGTTCTCCCCGGCTGGTTGCCGTATATTCGACCTACCTAGCGCTTCCGTCTTTTCGGCCCGCTGAATTCGTCCGGAGAGATTTGAATAAAAGTCTAGGTAATTTCCCTGATCACAACGAAAAGGGCCCGGCTCAAGCGAGCCGGGCCCAAAAAATGGTGCGCAATAACGATAGCTTATTCAGCGGCCGAGATGGCTGCGGGACGCTCCGTCTTGCCGGCCGCCAAGGCAGCCCGCACGCCTGCGCCATACTCAGGGTGAACCTGGTCGAACAGCTTGCACTGACGTTCCTTGATCTCGTCGGGAGCATCGCCCATCGCTGCGGCGATATTGGAGAACAACCGCTTTTTCTGCCCTTCGTCGAACAGGTTGAACAAGGCCCGCGGCTGGCTGAAATCGTCATTGCCTTCGCGGTGGTTGTACCGGTCGGCATCGCCCGAAATCTTGAGCGGCGGCTCCTGGACGGACTTGTCTTCGGCCGGACCATTAAAGCTGTTGGGCTCGTAATAGGCTTCCGGATTGCCCGTCTTGATCCCGCCATAGAAATTCATCTGGCCATCGCGATGATAGTGATGAACCGGACATTTCGGTGCGTTGACCGGCAGTGCCTCGTAATGGGTGCCCAGACGATAGCGATGCGCGTCGGCATATGAGAACACGCGCGCCTGCAGCATCTTATCGGGCGAATGTCCGATCCCGGGAACGATGTTGGACGGCGAGAACGCAACCTGCTCGATTTCCGCGAAATAGTTCTCGGCATTGCGGTTAAGCTCGAGCACGCCGATCTCGATCGGCGGATATTCGGCATGCGGCCACACCTTGGTGAGGTCGAACGGATTGTAGGAAGTCTTTTCCGCATCGGCCTCGGGCATGATCTGCACCTGCACCGTCCAGCGCGGGAACTCGCCTTTTTCGATCGCACCGAAAAGCTCTTCCTGGTAGCTTTCGCGGGTCGAGCCGATGACCTTTTCGGCCTCTTCATTGGTGTAGTGCTTGTGGCCCTGCTGGGTCTTGAAGTGGAACTTCACCCAGAACCGCTCGCCATTGTCGTTCCAGAACGAATAGGTGTGGCTTCCGTACCCGTTCATGAACATCGGCGCGACAGGCAGGCCGCGGTCGCTCATCAGGATCGTCACCTGATGCAGGCTTTCGGGCGAAAGCGACCAGAAGTCCCACATGGCGGTCGCCGAACGCAGATTGGTCTTGGGATGCCGCTTCTGGGTGTGGATGAAGTCGGGGAACTTCAGCGGATCGCGCACGAAGAACACCGGCGTGTTGTTGCCCACCAGGTCCCAATTGCCCTCTTCGGTATAGAACTTGATGGCAAAGCCGCGCACGTCGCGCTCGGCGTCGGCGGCGCCCAATTCGCCCGCAACGGTCGAAAACCGCAGGATAAGCGGCGTTTCCGCACCCGGCTGCAGCGCCTTGGCGCGCGTATATTTCGAAATATCACCGGTGATCTTGAGCGTGCCGTGAGCACCCCAGCCCTTGGCGTGCACCACGCGCTCGGGGATCCGCTCGCGGTTCTGGTGCGCCAGCTTTTCGATCAGCTGGTAGTCCTGCATCAGCACCGGGCCGCGCGGTCCGGCAGTGATCGAATTCTGGTTGTCGGGAACCGGCGCGCCCGCGCTGGTCGTCATTGTCGGTTTGTCGGACATGAGGCCTCCTAGTTTGTATCGATTCTAAAGAGATGGCTTTTCCTAGCCTCAGTGCGGCAATCATGCAAATTGATAAAACTGACAATCATGATAAGATTGTCTAATCAAGCCAGATGAGCCACGAATGCAAACCATCACCCTGCGCCAGCTCCACTACGCGCAAGCAATTGCCGAAGAAGGCCATTTCGGTCGCGCTGCCCAGCGTTGCCATGTGACTCAGCCCGCGCTTTCCCAGCAAATCCGGCTGCTCGAGGATCGTTGCCAGACCTCTCTTTTCGACAGGCTTGGCAAGACGGTGACGCTCACCCCCTTCGGCCGTGAATTTCTTGCCCACGCCAGCCGCGTCCTGAGCGCCGCCGTCGATCTTGAGACCTTCGCCGACATGGCCGCCGGCCAGCCCGCCCGCCCCTTGCGTTTCGGGCTCATCCCCACCGTCGCGCCTTATCTCCTGCCTGAAATCCTGCCCTCACTGGGGTCCGATCTTGGCGATATCCGCTTCTCGGTCAGCGAGGGCAAGACCGAACGCTTGCTCGCCGCCCTCAACGACGGCGATCTCGATCTCGCGCTCATCGCCACCGAAACCGACCGCCCCAACCTCACCTCGATTGACCTGTTCGCCGATCCGTTCGTGCTTGCCACCCGCAGCGGCACCAACCTGGCTGACCCGGTGAGTCTCGCCAACCTGCCGCGCGACAAGTTCCTGCTGCTCGAAGAGGGCCATTGCCTGCGCGACCAGATGGTCGACGCCTGCGCCCTCAAGCCCGATTTGCAGGGCCGCACCTTCGCCGCCACCTCGTTAACCACTATTCTCGAACTGGTGGCCAATGGCTATGGCGTGACGCTTCTGCCCACCATCAGTTTGCGCCGCGAGGAGCACAACAAGCGCATCGAATTCCACACGCTCGGCGCGCCCGGCGCGGCGCGCGTGCTTCGGCTCGTCTGGCGCGCCAACTCGCCCTACGAGGCGCTCTATCGAAAGATCGGAGACATCGTCACAAAAGTCGGCGAAACAAGCCTGCGGACTGATCTGCGGACCTCGGCCTAACCGGTCCGTTCAGTCCTCGGGCTCTGCCTGTCCCGTCACCATGCTCAGGAACTCGAGCAACAGCGGGTTGAACAGATCGGGACGCTCCAGACTGGGCAGATGCGCCGTCCCCTCGATTACCACCGCAAAGGCGTTTTCCATTTCCTCGGACAGATCGTCGTGACGATTGACGATATGGGGAAAATCGAGGTCCCCGGCCACCAGCAGCGCCGGAGTATCGATTTCGCTTATGCGGTCGATCGCCGCCTCGGGCTTGTCCTCCCGCGTCATCTCGCTCTTGCGCAAAATATTGCCGTTCATCGCCTGAAACAGCGCCCGCACCTCGCCTTTCACGCGCCCGCTTTCCGAAAGCGGCCCATCGAGCCAGGCATGGGTATCGACCGCGTTGATCGCATCGACATCCCCGCTTTCCTCCACGGCCTCCATGGCATTGGCGATCTGCATGATCTCGGGTGGCAGGTGCGGCACCCTGGCCCCGCTGATCGAGGTGCCCACCAGCACCAGCCCCGCCGTGCGCTCGGGATTGGCCAGCGCGAAATCGATGGCCAGCGCACCGCCCATCGAGCAGCCGACAAACACCGCGGCATGCACGTCCAGCGCATCAAGCACCGCTTCGAGATCTTCGAGATGGGAAAATCCTTCGTCGGGCGAGGTCGTGTCCCCGAACCCGCGCCGGTCATAGGCAATCCCCCAGAACCCGGCCGCCGCCACCGCCTCGATCTGGTTCTCCCACATGCGCCGGTCACACACCCCCGCATGCAAGAACACCACCGGAATCCCCTCTCCGGCCTCGATGCCGGTGAAGACGGCGTCATCGATTTCAAGCGAGAATGGTTCACTCATAAGACCAGCCTATCGCAAAATCATTGGGCCGGGGAAAAATCCCCGGCCCGCATTCACTGTCGATTTGTATGACCCTACCGCGTCAGCGGCTTGTAGCTCACCCGCTTGGGGTTGACCGAATCCGGGCCCAGACGCCGAACTTTGTCGGCCTCGTAATCCTGGAAATTGCCCTCGAACCATTCCACATGGCTGTCGCCTTCGAACGCCAGGATATGGGTGGCAAGCCGATCGAGGAACATACGATCGTGCGAGATGATGACCGCGCAACCGGCGAACTCCTCGAGCGCCTCTTCCAGCGCCGCCAGCGTTTCGGTGTCCAGATCGTTGGTCGGTTCGTCGAGCAGCAGAACGTTGGCGCCCGATTTGAGCATCTTGGCCAGATGCACGCGGTTGCGCTGCCCGCCCGAAAGCGTGCCCACCGGCTGTTGCTGGTCGCCGCCCTTGAAGTTGAAGGACGAGGTGTAGGCCCGTGAATTGACCTCACGCTTGCCCAGCTTGATGATGTCGTTGCCGCCCGAGATTTCCTCCCAGACGCTCTTTTTGGGATCGAGGCTGTCGCGGCTCTGATCCACATAGCCCATATGGACGGTTTCGCCGACCGTAATCGTACCCTCGTCGGGCTGCTCCTGCCCGGTCAGCATCTTGAACAGCGTGGTCTTGCCCGCCCCGTTCGGCCCGATCACGCCAACAATGCCGCCCGGCGGCAGCTTGAAGCTCAGCCCGTCGATCAGCAGCCGGTCGCCAAAGCCCTTCTTGACGCCGTCGATGTCGATGACGTTCTGGCCCAGCCGCTCGCCGGGCGGAATGATGATCTGGGCGGTGTTGGACTGGGTCCGCGCCTCGTTGATCTTGACCAGTTCGTCATAGGCCCGGATACGTGCCTTGGACTTTGTCTGGCGCGCCTGGGGCGACTGGCCCAGCCATTCCTTTTCGCGCTCCAGCACCTTCGAGCGGGCCTGATCCTCGCTCTTTTCCTGTTGCATGCGCTTGGCCTTGGCCGTCAGATAGGCCGTATAGTTGCCCTCATAGGGAATGCCGCGCCCGCGGTCGAGCTCCAGAATCCAGCCCGTTACATTGTCGAGGAAGTAGCGGTCGTGGGTGATGATCAGCACCGCGCCGGGATATTCGCGCAGATGCTTTTCCAGCCACGCCGTTGTTTCGGCGTCCAGATGGTTGGTCGGTTCGTCGAGCAGCAGCAGGTCGGGCTGGCTCAGCAGCAGCTGGCACAGCGCCACGCGCCGCTTTTCACCGCCCGAAAGATTGGTGACGTTTTCCCCGCCCGGCGGGCAGCGCAACGCGTCCATGGCCATCTCGACCTTGGAGTCGAGGTCCCAGAGGTCTTCCGCGTCGATCTGGTCCTGAAGCTTTGCGGCTTCATCGGCCGTTTCGTCGGAATAATCCATCATCAGCTCGTTATAGCGATCGAGGATGGCCTGCTTTTCCTTCACCCCGATCATCACATTGCCCTTGACGTCGAGCTGCTCGTCGAGCTGGGGCTCCTGGGGCAGATATCCGACAGTCGCACCATCGGCGGCCCAGGCTTCGCCGGTAAATTCGGTGTCAATTCCGGCCATGATTTTCAGAAGCGTGGATTTACCCGCGCCGTTCGGCCCCAGGATGCCGATCTTGGCATCGGGATAGAACGAGAGGTTCATGTTGTCGATGACCTTCTTCCCGCCGGAATAGGCCTTGGACATGCCGTGCATATGATAGATGAATTGACGCGCCATAAAGCGGGTGCCTCTTTGGAAATTCGTATCTGAGAAACTTGGGGCCGTATGTAGGACAAGCCGTCAGGCGGTGCAATGGGCGCGCGCCAACCGGAAACCCGGCTCCCGCCCCCAATCAGGTCCGGGGCACGCCTATTCTGGAAGCGCTCCTTGCGGCCGGAGAGTGTCGACACTCATCATGATGGATTCCGGGGACAAGCCCGGGAACGGCAAGGAAGGGGTGAGCGGTGGGGATGGAACCGAGAGATTGCCCGCCCGCGTTCAGCGCTCTATCCACACCGGGACCGATTTGAAGGCCGGGGTGTTCGAGCGCGGATCGATGGCCGTCCCCACCAGCACATTGGCTTCCGGATAATAGGCCAGCGCCGAACCACGGGGGATATCGAAGCTCAGGGCCTTGAGCCTGCTCATCTTTCCCCGTTCGGACGCCAGATCGATCAGATCGCCTTCGGCAATGCCCATCTCCTCCATGTCCTTGCCATTGAGCAGCACCGACCAGCGCGGCGCCTTGTTGCGATAGCTGTCGGTCTCTTCGTAAACGATGGTGTTGAACTGCCCCTCAGACCGGATCGTCGCCAGCGTCAGCGCCTTGCGGCCCTCCGGCGCCTCAGGGGTTTGCGGCAGAGCGATCACCTGAAAATGCCCCTTGCCGTCGGCCGTCGAAAAGCGCGGCTCGTGCATGACGCGATTGGCGATATGAAACTCACGCTTTGCCACATCGATCTCGGCCAGGTCCTTCAGACCAGGCACGATTTCCGAAATCGCCCGCCGCACCTCGGCGTGCTTCTTGAACGCCTGAAAATTGATGGGGCTGTCGGGCAGGATGCGGGTGGCGAGATCGGTGAGGATGACGCTTTCGGGGCGCACATTGGCCAGCCGGTCGATGCCGCCATCCGATAGTCGGATGAAATTGAACATCGATTCCTGGGTGGTGGGCTCCCATTCCTCATCGCGCGCCGTCACCGGCAGGATGAGACTCTCGGAATCATCGTGCCCATGGACATGCCCCAGATTGAGCGTCGTGGTCAAAAACAGCTTGAACCCTATGGAGTTGAGAGCCTTTTCGGCCCAAGCCGTATCCGGCGACGCGCCATAGAGATTGCCGCCCATGATGACTGCCGCATCCATTTCCCCGCCATGGGCCGCGTGCAGGCAGGCCATGGTGTCCAGGCCCTTTGAGCGGCTGAGAGAAATCGAAAACTGCCGCTCCATTTCGGCCATCACGTCCTCGGTCAGCAGTGGTTTGACCCCGATCGTCCCGATCCCCTGCACATTGGAGTGCCCGCGCAACGGCAACAGCCCGGCATTGGGCCGCCCGATCATGCCGCGCAGCAGGGCCAGGTTGGCGATTGATTCAACGTTTTCAACGCCATGGACGTGATGGGTCATCCCCATGCCCCAGGCGAAAACCACGTTCTTAGCCCGGCCATAGCGGTGCGCCACGCGCTCGATTTCGGCCCGCGCGAGCCCTGTCGATGCTTCGATAGCGTCCCATGACATTGCATGGACCTGCGCTCTGTAGGCCGCAGCATTGCCGGTATGGTTTTCAATGAACTCGGCGTCCTCCATCCCCGCCTCGATCACCGCCTTGGCGATGCCCAGCATCAAGGCGATATCGAACCCGATACGCGGCTGGAGATAGTCCGAAGCGATCTCGTCGCCCCCCTTGAGCATAGAGGACGGCGATTTGGGCACGGCGAACTTGACCAGCCCCGGCTCGCGCGCCGGATTGATGACAATCACCTCTCCGCCCCGGTCGCGGCAGTGCTTGAGCATGTGAATGAAGCGCGGATGATTGGACGAGGGATTGGCCCCGATCACAAAGATCATGTCCGCGCCAGTAAGGTCCGCCAGTTCCACCGTCGCCGTGCCCTTGCCGATGGTCGTGGCCAGCCCCTCGCTGGTCGCCTGGTGGCAGAAATAGGAACAGTTGTTGACGTTGTTGGTGCCAAAGGCTCGCGCCAGGAGCTGGAAGATGAACCCCGCCTCGTTTGACGACCGCCCCGAGGAATAAAAGAACGTCCGGTCCGGCACCGTGGCCAGCAGCCGCTTGGCGGCGTGATCGAGCGCCCAGTCCCAATCGACCACCTCATAACGGTCGGCATTGGCCGCCTTGTAAACCGGATCGCCCAACCGGCCCAGATGCTCCATCTCCTTGCCGGTCAGTTCCTTGAGATCGGCAAGCGGGTGGGTGAAGATGGCGTGCGGAATGGCCGGTTGCAGATCGGTCGATTGCGCCTGCACCGACTTGTTGCAGACCGAGGGGAACTCGCCCAATTCGTTGGTCATGCCGCCCATCTGCCCGCCCATGCCATAGGCGCAGGCCTTGCACGTGTTCTTGGCCGTCAGCGCCTTGGCCGCCTTGCCCACGCCCATGCGGGCCACGGTCTGGAGCGTATAGAGAACCTTCTTGGGCCCTCCCCCCACGGTCTGGTGCGAATGCGGCATACGTCAAATCTCCTCGCGGCAAGTATGGCACGGCGGACGGCAGTGACAACAGATCGCTGCGCAACACTGTTTCACGCAATCGCTTACCAGTGCCGATACACCAGATCGTCGGGATCGGGCCGCGCTGCGTCGGGATCGAGCGCTGCGCCCAGCCGCTCGGCCAACCGTCGCGAGCGGTGATTGTCGTGATCGACATAGCTCACCAGCGAGGGCAGAGCCAGCGTCTCGCGTGCCCAGGCCTTGATGCAATTCGCAGCCTCGAGCGCATAACCCTTGCCTTCCTGCCCGGCATAAACCAGCCACCCCAGCTCATGCTCGGGAAAAAGCGGCCCCGAATTGATCGCGACCTGCCCAACGGTTTGGTCGCCCACGTCAACCATCAGCGCCCCATGGCCCATCAAGAGCCATTGAGCCGTGTCATGGCAGAAGGCATACCACGCGCCCTCCCGGTCGAACGGCCCGCCCATATGGATGGCGCGCTCCGATTGCATCAGCGCGGCGTAGTCCTCGAAATCTGCCATCTGCGGCGCCCGCAGAACCAGGCGGTCGGTGGTGAGGATGGGTGGGGTCGCTGTCATGTCCAGACTTTGTCTTTGGGGGCAGATCGAATGCGCTTATAGCCAGTGTACTGCCCACCGGACGATTCGCCATGTCATCCCTCTCCTCATCATCCGCCCTCCGGCCCGCACCCCTCCATCTGCTGCTGGCCTTCGCCAGCGGCGGCCTCTTGACCCTCATGGTCGATTTCAACGGGCTTGTCGGGCTTTTCGGCGGTGCCATGTACTCCTCATGGGTGGCCCATGGCACGGGAACAGTTGCCGCGCTGATCTTTCTGGCGCTGCTGCGCCTCCGCCCTCGATCGGGCGCAACCACCGAAAAGCCCCGCGCCCCTCTCTGGGCCTATCTCGGCGGCGTTTCGGGCGCGCTGACCGTCACGCTCACCTCAACCACGGTCAACACGCCCCTGGCCCTTTCAGGCACCCTCGCGCTGGGCCTTGCCGGACAGGTGCTGTTTTCGCTGGCCGCCGACCGCTGGGGCCTGTTCGGCCTGCCCAAGCGCATCCCCCGGATCAAGGATTTCGCTGCGCTGGCGCTGATCTTTGCCGGCTCGATGATCATCATTTTCGGGCAGGGTTAGGCAGATGACCACAGCCATTCTCTTCGCCCTGCTCGCGGGCATCCTCGTTTCGCTCTCCCGGCAATTGAACGGGCGGTTGGCGCTGTCGACAACCGCACTGATCGCCTCCTACTGGAACCATGTGGTCGGCTTTGCCGTGCTCACGGTTCTGGGCCTGATCCTCGGCGGCCTGTGGCCCGAAGGGGCGTTGAGCGCCCCATGGTACGCCTATCTGGGTGGCACAATCGGGGTGGTTTTCGTTGCCTCGGGCAGTTGGCTCATCGCCCGCATCGGCGCGATCAACACCGCCATGCTGGTCATCGGCGGCCAGATGATCTCGGGCGTCCTGCTCGATCTGGCCCGCGGCAACACCGAAAACCTCGCGGCCAGCGCCATCGGCGTGACCATGATTATCGCCGGCATGGCCCTGACGCAAAAGCGGGATTAGGTCAACCGACGCCTCCCTCTCCACCGGCGTCATCCCGGACTTGATCCGGGATCCAGTAACCGGCAGCGCTGGCGGTTCCGTCGCCGGTGCGGAGTGTGCTGGGCACCGGCTCGGGCCTGTCCCCGCGAAAGCGGGGAGCCGGGGTGACGGAGGGGGTTTTGGAGGAATGGGACATCAAGGCAAATGCCGATTCAGACGCCAACATGCGACATCGCCACTCTGGCGCAGCGGCATGGATGGGCGTATGTCGGCCCCGTCCAACCGGAAAATACCCGCCATGCTCCAGACCCTGCTTGTCCCCGTCGCCGGCCTGATGATCCTTATCGCCGCCATCAAGGGGCTGCTGCCCAGGGCGAAATGGCGTGAGAGGCTGTATTCGGTGTTCGCCGGCGGCTGGTCGGGTTTCGGCGTCGCGATCTATCACCCCGTCTGGCTGGGGCGCTTTGCCCCCATGGGCTGGGTCCACAATCCCAACATCGTCATGATCTTCGGCTTCGGCTTATTGGCGCTTGGCGTCTTTGGTGCCTCGATCATGATTGGCGACCGCTAACTGGGACGCGAAAGCCCGTTTGTATGCGGGCCGCGCCTCCCCCCGAGCCACATAGGCCGATAGGCTTGGATATTCCTCCAATATCCCCGCCCCCTCCAGCCTGCGCAGCACCAGCACCATGATCAGATCGGCCGCGCTGAACGTGCCGTCGAGCCATTCGGAAGCGCCGAGCCGGTTGGCCAGTTGGTCCAGCCGCACGCGCACGCGATCCTCGAGAATGGGCAACAACTCGCCATACCATGGCCTGTCACCCACCAAATATCGCGACTGTTCGCGCTCGACGATCGGCGGCTCGACGGTGTTGAGCGCCGAGAACATCCAGGTGATCGCCCGCGCCCGTGCATTTTCATCCTCGGGCAACAGGCCTTTGTGGTGTTGCGCGATGTGAAAGACGATCGCGCCGGTCTCAAACAGCGCAAGATCGCCCTCCTCATAGGTCGGGATCTGCCCGAAGGGATGCAGCGCGAGGTGACTGGGCTCTTTCATCTGCTTGAGCGAAACCAGGCGAACCTCATAGGGCAGCCCCACCTCTTCAAGCGCCCAGCGCACCCGCATATCCCGCGCCAGTCCCCTGCCGCCATCCGGCGAATTTTCAAACGCCGTAATCGTGATTGCCATGGCTGTTCTCTCCTGATTGTCGTTACGACGGTCCGCGCCACGGCGTTCCGACAAACAGGTCACACTATTTCACGGTTGGCGGGTGCGCCGGCAACGACCGATGCTTCAGTCGTCGGGCAGCGCGCCCGGAAGGAAAACGCTCACGCCCAGCCCCCCGAGCGGCGCACGCTCGAGGACCACCCTGCCACCGTTGATTTCGACAATGTCATGCGCGATCGATAGCCCCAACCCCGTTCCGGCCTGGCTCTGGTCGTGACGGACACCGCGTTGCCGCGCTGTTTTCATCTGCTCCTCGGTCATGCCCGGACCGTTGTCGGCGACGATGATGCGCAGGTTTTCGTCCTCCTGACAGACAGCTATTTCAATGGTGTCGCAGGTATGGCGCAGTCCATTGTCGAGCAGGACCCCGATCAGTTCGATAAGATCATGACGGTCCAACTGAACGATGGCTCCGTCCGGGCAGGCAATTTTCCAGGTGACCATCCCGCCCCGCTCGGTTCTCTTGAGAACCGAAACGACCTGCTCGATCGCGGGAGACAGAGGTGTGCTGGCCGTTGCACTGGCGGATCGCAACCGCAACTGGGTGAGGCGCAACTGATATTCGATGCGTTCATTCATCGTCTGCACCAGCCGATCAAGCGCATCGGCTTCCTGATCGTCCCCGAGGTCGCGCAGGCGTGCCTCGGTCGCGCCCAGCGCCGACAGAGGGGTCCGCAGGGCATGGGCCAGGTCGCTGGCGCGGGCACGCGCAAATTCGAGCATCGCCCTTTGCGCGTCGAGCAACCCGTTGACCTGCTCGACCAGTGGACCGATTTCCAGCGGATAGTCGTCGCGCAGCCGCGCCGCGCGCCCCGTGCGGATGTCCTCGATACCGGTTCTCAGGCTGGCCAATGGAGCAAGGCCGAGATGGACCTGAAGGACCGCCGCAAGCGTCAGCGCCCCCCAGACCAGCGCGAGCGCACTGGTCAGTTGCATCGAAAAGGTGCGCACCGAAAGATCGATCTGCTCGCGATCCCGCGCGACGGTCACCACCAGCCGATTGTCGGGCGGCCCGGAAAACCGGATTGTCTGGCTTAGTCCCAGGATCGGCATGCCGGCCGGCCCCTCCGATACGATCAAGGCCGGCGATGCGTCCTGCCCCAAGTCCAGCGTCACATCGAACAGCGAGGGCGAGCGGGCCAGCACTTCGCCGTCGGGGCCGTCGATCTGCCAGTAGAGCCCGCCATAGGGCAACTCGTAGCGCGGATCGGCCAGCGGCCGGTCCAGATCACCGATTTCGATGCGGTCAACCTGGGCCACCAACCGGTTGAGCGTGGCCCTGAGTTCGGTTTCTGCCGAGGCTTCAAGATGCGCCCGGAACAGGTGTATGAGCAAAACGCCGACCGCGATCATCGCAAGGCCGATCCACACGCCTGCCCCGATCAGAAGCCGCAGGCGAAGCGAGGTCCCCCTCACGCACCGGGTCCTTCCACGTAATATCCAAAACCCCGCCGCGTCTTGATGATCTCGCCCCCGACGCGGCGGCGCACACGCCCCACCAGCACCTCAATGGAATTGGAGTCGCGTTCGAAATCCTGGGCGTAAAGGTGCTCGGTCAGCTCCAGTTGCGAAACCACGCGCCCCCGATTGTGCGCCAGATACGACAGCAGGCTGTATTCTCTCGGCGTCAGCCCCATCGGCACGCCGCCCCGCAAAACCTGCTGCATGCGCGTGTCGATAACCAGGTCCCCCACTTCGATGCGCGGCGAGGCATGACCGGCCGAACGGCGCAGGACAGCCCGGACCCTGGCCATCAGCTCTTCGGGCCGGAACGGCTTGACGATGTAGTCGTCGGCACCGGCCTCGATCCCGTCGACCCTCTCAGCCCAGTGCCCCCGTGCCGTTACGATGATGACCGGTCGGGTCATGCCTTCCTGCCGCCACCGCTTGAGCAGGGTCATCCCGTCGAGTTGGGGCAAGCCGAGATCGAGTACGATGACATCGAACGGCTCGGTGCTTCCCAGGAACCAGGCCTCCTCGCCATCCGCCTCGCCCGTGACCGTAAACCCGGCCGCAGCCAATGCCGCCGCCATGGTGGAGGCAATCCGGGGATCGTCTTCGATGACCAATGCACGCATGGCTTCCTATCTGACCGGGTTGCCGGTATGCGCGTAATAGTAAAGCGTATCGAGCGTCCCGTCAGGCAGAAGTATCTTGAGTTCGTAGAGCAAAAACCCCTCGACGGTGAGCAGCCGCGTATCGATAAGGCTGCCCCCGTGCTGTTCCAGGGCCGGCCGCAGCACGCGGTCCAGGGGAACCGCCTGCCCTGTCCTCACCGCCTGAGCGGCCCGATCCTGCGCCGACTGCGCCGAACCCGATCCGCCGCCGGCAGCGTTGCCCAACCCATTGCCCGGGATGTCTCCGGCATTGGCTGCGCCATTTCCAGCATCGTCTGGGTCTGGCGTCTCGCCGGCACGCTCTGCATTGTCACTGACATCGGCGCCTGCGGAATTTTCCGCGGCAGTATCAAGGCCGGGATTGTCCGGACGTCCGATATCGGGACGCCCCGAATTGCCCTGAGCGGATGCAAGTGTGGGCGTGAGCGCCACAATCGCGCCGAGAGCAACAAATGACAGGATGCGCATGGCTGGCTCGGGACCTGTTAATTTCGCGCGCACGGCGCGCCATCTCGGGGTGGGACGCAAAGCGCCAACTGGTGCATCAGGAACCTCGAACGCATCGCGATACGCTCGTCATCCCCTGCCGTCCCCTGGGCACTTTGAACCGACCCAACTGACAAAATGCTGACAGAGACCTCAGGCCGGCGTCAGGCTTTGATTGCTAGGCTCGATTCGCAAACCAGACCTCCGGTCATGGTATGGCAGAACGGGTGGCGCCGCTAGCACCAAGACTGTACCCCCGCATACGCGGTGTCACTCGCTCTGTTTCATCGTATTGCGCCGGCCACGGCGCGCTTGTCCGCGAGGCGTCCGGGTTGGGCCTTTGATCGCCTGATACGCCTGGCGGACCGAAAAGGGAAATTTCCATGAAACTGTCGCTCATCTCCGTAATCGTCGGTCTCTCGATGGCAGCACCGGGCGCCGCGCTGGCCCAGGAGGTCGTGTCGTGCGACCCCCAGTCCATCGCGCAACTTCTCGGCCTTGAGCCCATTCCCGGCTGCGAGGCCGACGTCAGCGACCCGGATGGCGAAGAGCCCGTCAATGAGCGCCTGACCGGTCTGCAGACCGCGCACGAGGCATCCGGCGGACGCTCGACCGAGGCCCTCGAGCATGCCAACGCCATGAGCGGTGGTGCTGTGCTGGCCGCCCATATGAATGGCGATGACGATGATGATGATGAGGAAGAAGAAGAGGTCGAACTCGAGGAGGAGGACGACGACGAGAATGAAGGTCGCGGCCGGCCCGAAGATGCCGGTCGGGGCCGTCCCTGATCCTCGCACGCACAAAGCCCGGATATCGAACGCGGTGAAACGCCGCGTTCGGTGCCCCTCCCGCTTCGCAAAAGTGGGAATTGTCCGAAATTGCCGTGGCCGGTGTCCCCGACCCCTGTCATTTTCTGCAGACCATCGGTAATTGCCAAGATTCGGGATCAAATTTTTGCACGGACCTTTCCACCGCTTTGCGAAGCTCTCATCGCTGGTTGGCCTGTGCATTGCCCTCGCCGGGTGTGGTGGGGGGAGCAATGGCGGCGGCGGATCAGCGGATTCCAATCTTCCTCAGCCCGATTATTCCAATGACTGGGTCAGCGCCTCGGTCGCCCACACCTTCGACACGGTGCAAGCCGCTCAGATACGCAACTCCTCCCGCTTTCAGGGTGTCGATGCCGCTATCAGCGGCGGGGGGTCGAACCAGTCCCATCCTTATGAACTCGCAAGGCTCGACCTTGTGCTCTCGGGCAACTGGACTGGAGCGGGCCAGCGCGTCGCCGTGGTTGACGACGGATTCCGCACGACCCATCAGGAATTTGCGGGCACCGACATCGTTGCAAACGGCAACATTGCGGTCGCCGGAGGTTCCTCGCACGGCACCCACGTCGCGGCCCTGATTGCCGGCAGCGACGATCAGGGGTCCATGATGGGGTTCGCCCCCGATGCCGATTTGCATCTCACAAGCTATCTCGATGACAGCAGCCGCACCGGCATCGATCTCGACAAACTCGCCGCTGCGACCGCCGAAGCCGCCAGCCTCGATGCCGTCGCCCAGAACAATTCCTGGGGTCTGCTCTATACGCCACCGGGCGACCCCACGCGCGAACTCCTCGTGACCGATGTGCGCGATCATATGACTTTGAATGGCTCGACCGTCGCGGAGGCTTTTGCCGGCCTGGCCGGGGGAACCCAGGCCGCCTGGAGCACCTATTTCGATGAACTCGAAGCCTTCCAGTCCAGCGGTGTGATCGTTTGGGCGATGTCCAATGACGACACCCTGGCCGTCAACGACGCGTCCAGCGCACTGCCACTGTTCATCCCCGAGCTCGATGCGTGGATTGCCGTGGGAAACGGACTGTTCCAGACAAACAGCGCCAACGAGATCACCAGCACCTCACGCCTCTCTGCCGCCTGCGGCGAGATGGCGAGCCAGTGCCTGTTCGCCGATGGAACCACACGCTCGGCGGGAGTTTCCAGCGATACCTCCTATGGGCTGGGCACGGGGACCTCGTTCGCCGCTCCCCAGGTTTCCGGGGCGGTTGCCATAATGGCTCAGGCTTTCCCCTCGCTCTCACCGCAGGAATGGACCAAGCGCCTTCTGGCGACTGCCTATTCCGATTTTGTCGATTTCGCCCAGGACGGCACCGTCAATTTCGGTAGCGGCATCGTCAGGGCCTATTCGGATGAATGGGGCATGGGCGTGCTCGATATAGCTGCGGCGCTCAGCCCGGTGGACGGCGTATCGCTGGTTAATGGCCGCTCACTCGACAGCGCCGAGCGCACGACGCTCGCCGGCGCGGCGCTGGTTTCCGGGGCGGCCTATGGCAACGCCACGCGCCGGGCATTGTCGGGCATGGACATCGCTGTTTTCGATGGCCTCGATACGCCCTTTCTGGTGCCCGCCGAAACCTTTGCCATAGCCGCCGATTCCGGTCCGGAGCGGCCGCACGCCCTGCCGCTTTTCGGCGACAGTTCCGTCGTCGACGCCCTGGCCGTCAGTGGAAGCGACCGCCAGTCGGGACAAACCACATTCGGGACAAGCACATATCGCCTGACCGTGGCAGCCCTGGGCGGCGCGGAAATTGTCTCATCCTCTCGCGGTTTGAGCAGCCCGGCCGCGATGACCGGATCGCTCGCTTCGCTTTCAGGCCGTGGCGCGGGGATGGTCGGGCAGGTTGAAGCCGGACCATTGACCGTTGAGCATTACGGGTTTGTTTCCAGTCACGCGACTCTGTCGGAAAGCGCCGTGGGAGGGGTTGGCGCGGCGCTGGGCCTCGATCTGGGCGCGATCGGCCTCAAGGCTTCCTTGCTGACCGCCCAGGAACAGGGCGGGGTTCTCGGCCTTTCCGGTTTCGGCCTGATGGGAGCGCCATCCGGCGCGGCCATTAATTCGGCCGCCTTGTCCAGCCAACTCGAAATTGGGGCCGGGAGCATGATTTTTGCCGGCCTTGAGACAGGCACCGCTGTTGCCGAAGCCGGCTCAGGCTATGTGACCGCAATGGATAACCTGACCTTTTCAGCTTTTCAGGTCGGGCTGTCGACGGCGAATGTTCTGGGCGACGCCGATCAGCTGACCTTTGCCATCTCCCAGCCCCTGCGGCTCGAAACGGGCGCCGTCGACTTCACCCTGCCGGTCGGGCGCACACAGGATGGCGCGGTTGTTATGGCCGACCATCGCGCCACCCTGGCCCCGGCCGGACGCCAGATCGACCTCGGGCTGCGCTACCAGATTGCCCTGGAAACCGAAGCGGAACTGGCGTTCGGTGCGGTGGTCAGTCATGACGCGGGCCATATAGGGGGCGCCACCAACGCCGTATTCGGCGGGCAGCTTCGCGGGCGTTTCTGACGCTTTTCACTCAACGCGCCCGGCTTCACTTTCCCTCCCTCGCTCACCGCTGGCGCTTGCCGCGTGCGATCTCGTGTGCCGGGCGCGCGCCCCGTACTGAGCAGTTCCAATCCTAATAGTCCGATAAATACGACCTTGTATCTGCTTTTTCGGACTTAATGTCAAAAAAACTTGACTTATAGAAATTTCAGTTCTATGCGTCTCCCCACACATCAAAACGCGGGAAATGCAATGAGCTACAAACAATGGAATGCACTGATCATGGTGACGAGTGCCCTTATCATCTCGACATGGGTGGGTTGGGGCCTTGCGACCGATGGCCCTCCGCCCGATGCATCCGCCGGGGCCTGGCAGATGCTTTGGGCCATTCTTTACGTGATCGTCTTCAACATCGTGGCCTCTATAGTGGTCACCATCGTCGTCAGCATCGTCCAGCGCGAGGAACTGGTCGATGAAGCCGGGGACGAGCGCGATCTGGCGGTCAGTTCCCGCTCCATGCGCAATGGTTATGCTGTTCTCTCGGTGGCGACCGCCGGTGTCATTGCCGCGCTGGCGTTCGGCCTCGATACCGTTCTGGTGCCTCACGCGCTGTTTGGCATCTCCATGCTGGCCGGCGGCGTCTTCGCCGCATCCCAGCTTGTTTACTACCGGATCGGATAGACCGGATGGGCAAGGGAAAACCAAAAATCTCCAACACCATCCGCACCCTGCGGTTCCACGCCGGGGAGATGACCCAGGCCGCGTTGGCCGAAAAAGTCGGCGTCACCCGCCAGACCGTCGTGGCCATCGAACAGGGGCGCTATTCGCCCTCTCTTGAAGTTGCCTTCCGCATAGCGCGCACCTTTGGCGTGCCGCTTGAAGAAGCGTTCCAGTATGACGAGGACAGCCAATGACACACCCCGTACCCGCCGCCCCGATGAAGGCCGCCTGGATCGAGCGTTACGGCCCGCCCCAGGCCATCACCGTGCGTGAAACTGCAATGCCTGTGATGGGTCCCAGCGATGTGCTGATCCGCACACGCGCCTCGACAGTCAGCCTGCCCGATTGCGCCTTTCGGTCCGCAGACCCCTTTATCGTGCGGTTCTTCGCCGGATTGCTGCGCCCCAAGGCGCCCATTCCAGGCGGCGCCGTGGCTGGGGAGGTTGTGGCCGCTGGCCAGGAGGTCACCCGGTTTTCGGTGGGCGATCGCGTGTTCGGCACAACCGAACCCAACCCTTCAGCCATGGCCCAATATGTCGCCCTGGCCGAAGACGCGCCGCTTGCCATCATGCCCGACGCGCTCGACTTCGGCGAAGCGGCCGGCCTCACCTACAGCTTTTTGACCGCCATGCCGTTTCTGCGCGACGAGGCAAAGCTGCAGCCCGGACAATCGATCCTCATCAACGGCGCAGCGGGTAGCATCGGCACCGTGGCCGTGCAACTGGCCCGCCACATGGGCGCAGAGGTCACCGCCGTGTGCAGCGCCCGCAACGCCGATCTCGTTTCAAGCCTTGGCGCCGATACCATCATCGACCGCCATACGTCCGATTTCACCAATGTCGAAGCCGCCTATGACGTGATTTTCGATGCCGTGGGCAAAAGCAGCTTTTCGGCATGCAGGAGGGCGCTGAAACCGGGTGGCATTTATCTCACCACCACCCCCTCCTTCGCCATCCTGTGGGCCATGCTCACCGGCAGGGACAAGCAGGGCAAACGCGGCAAACTGGCCACCACCGGCCTGCGTCCCCTGCCCGACAAGGCCAGGGACATGCTTTTGCTGAGCGAACTGGTCGCAGAAGGCAAACTCCACGGCGTCATCGACCGCGTCATGCCTCTTGAGGCTATCGCCGAAGCGCACCGCTATGTCGAGCAGGAAACCAAGGCGGGGGACGTGATTATAGAGATGCCCTGAGCGGAGCGCTTCCAGGATAAGTGGGCACCACTTATCCGGTTCGGAAGCGCGACCAAACGTGGATCCTACCCCGCCATCGTCGTCGACCGATGCGCCCATCCCGTGGTGCGCTTTTCGATCCACGCCATCAGCGCGTACATGGCAATGCCCTCGACGGCGAGCATCACCAGCCCCGCAAAGACCAGCGGCACGTTGAACTGGCTCTGGGCGGCGCTCATCATGTAGCCGAGCCCGGAATTGGCCGCGACGGTTTCCGAGATCACCGAACCGACGAACGCCAGCGTGATCGCCACTTTGAGCGAGCCGAAGAAATAGGGCATCGAGCGCGGAATGCCGACCTTGAGCATGATGTCCATTTTCTTCGCCCCCAGCGCCCGCAGCACATCCTCGGTTTCCGGCTCGATGGTGGCGAGCCCCGTGGCGACATTCACGACGATGGGGAAAAAGGCGATGAGGAAGGCCGTCAGCACCGCGGGTACCGTCCCGATACCGAACCAGATGACCAGAATGGGCACCAGCGCCACCTTGGGGATGGCATTGAACCCCACCATGATCGGATAGAGCCCCGCATAGATGGTCCGCGACCAGCCGATCAACAGCCCCAGCGCCAGCCCGCCGATCACCGCGAGGATGAACCCGAGCGTGGTGGTATAAAGCGTCTGGATCGAATGGCGCTGGATGGCTGGCCAATACTGGATGATTGCCTCGAAAATCCGCGTTGGCGCCGGAAAAACCGTATGCGGCAGCCCCGAAAGCCGCACCCCGATTTCCCAGATGACAAACAGCGCCACCGTATAGATCCACGGCATCCAGGGCAGCCAGTTGAACGGCTTTTTCGCAATCGGCTTGCTGACCGTGACAGTTGGAGCGGGCGTATCGGTCATGCCACGGCCCTCGCTTCGGCGATTTCGGCCCGCAGCGCGTGGACCATGTCGTTGAACCCCGGCTCATACATCACGTCCAGTTCGCGCGGGCGCGGAAAGGGAACCTTGTGCACGTTCACCACCTTCCCAGGACGCGCGCTCATCACATGAATGGTGTCGGCCAGGAACGCGGCTTCGCGCAGATCGTGGGTGACCAGAACGATGGTCACCCCCTGCGCGGCATGCAGGTCGCGGATCACCTGCCAGAGTTCTTCGCGAGTAAACGCATCGAGCGCCCCGAACGGTTCGTCCAGCATCAGCAATTCGGGCTCGTGAATCAGCGCGCGGCACAGATTGGCCCGCTGCTGCATGCCGCCCGAAAGCTGCCAGGGAAATTTCGAGCCGAAGCCCTTCAGCCCCACCGTTTCCAGCAAAGCCTCGGCCTTGGCGACATATTCCGCCTTGTGCCGGCGCAACCTATGGCGGTGCTTTTCGACGATTTCGAGCGGCAGCAAAATATTGTCCAGCGTCGTGCGCCAGGGCAGCATCGTTGGGTTCTGGAACGCCATGCCGACGATGGAAACCGGCTTGGTCACATAGCTCCCCGCCACCGTCACCACCCCCGTCTGCGGGATATGCAGGCCGGTGACGAGTTTCATGAGCGTCGACTTCCCGCACCCGGACGGCCCGACCACGGCGGCGAATTCGCCCTTGGCGACGCGCATATCGAGCCCCGACACCGCCAGCGTGCCATCGGCGCCGCCATAGCGCATGTCGACATTGTCGATTTCAACGAGCGGTTTGCTCATAGTCTGCCCCCCTTTGGTGGCCGGGCTCTGATCGAGCCCGGCCAAAGCGTGATTACTCGAACATGCGCTCTTCAGCCGGCGGCAGATAGCTGTCGTCGAACACGTCCGCTGCCGAAATATCCGACGAGATGCCGATCGAGGTGCCAAGCTGGGCGATGGCGCGGTCGAGACGGTCGAAATCGATGCCCCCGAACCCGTTTTCCTGGACGTAAGGGGTATTGATGTTCATCTCGTTGGCCATTTCCAGCCGCTCGGTCTCGATGGCGATATCGAGAATGTCGTTGGCCGCGACCACCGCCGCGGCACCCGCTGCCGGATCGGCCACCGCATCGGCAAAACCCTTGGCCAGCGCGCGCAGCATGCCCTCGACCACTTCGGGATTTTCTTCCGCAAATGTCGTGTTGACCATGATCGCGTTGCCGTACAGCTCGAGCCCGTGATCGGCCATCATGATCGGCACGATATCCTCGTCGGGCACGCCTTGCGCCTTGAGGTTCAGGATCACCGAAAAGGCAAACCCGAACACCGCGTCCACATCCCCTTGCGCCAGCATCGGCTCACGCACCGGAAAGCCGATGGATTCGATGGTGATATCGGACGTATCGATCCCCGAAGCCTCAACGAAAGCCGGCCACTGGGCGAACGCGCCATCGGGCGGCGGCGCGCCCAGCGTCTTGCCTTCCAGCGATGCCGGGTCTTCGGTGATGCCCAGCGACGAGCGCCCCACGACCGAAAAGGTCGGGGTCTCATAGATCATCATGATCGCCTTGATCGGCTGGCTTGCATCTTCGTCGAGAAACTTGATGAGCGAGTTGATGTCGCCAAAGCCCATGTCATAGGCACCCGTCGCAACGCGCGGGATGACCTCGACCGAGCCATTGCCGACATCGAAGGTCACATCGAGCCCTTCTTCTTCGAAATAGCCATTGTCGCGCGCCAGCATGAAGCCGGCGGCCGGCCCTTCGATGCGCCAGTCCAGCGTGAAGCGGACCGGCGTCAATTCCTGGCTCATCACCGGTGCGGCAAGGCTTGCGCCCAGAACCAGCGACCCGGCGGCCAGCGTGAACACTCTGCGGTTAAGCATGATGGATTTACCCCTTGGTTTTGCCAAGGGTGATACAAGCGCGGCGATTTTTGACTGTAAAGTAAAAAATGCCAAATCCTGTGCAAGCCCAGCCAATTGCCTAAGGCT
Source organism: Pelagibacterium flavum (assembly GCF_025854335.1). NCBI lineage: Bacteria > Pseudomonadati > Pseudomonadota > Alphaproteobacteria > Hyphomicrobiales > Devosiaceae > Pelagibacterium > Pelagibacterium flavum. The sequence continues at coordinate 1,512,797 of NZ_CP107716.1, read as the reverse complement.
TGGGCAGACTGCACAGGAGGTTTGGTTTTGCCGTGGGCAACTTATCTAAGCCGCCCTCGCCTTTGGCTGCATGTCATCGGAATTGCCATCCGAAACGCGGAAGATCTCGACGATCTCATCGAGCTGGCGCGCCTGAACCTCGGTCTGCTCGATGGCTGCGTTGGTTTCCTCGACCAGCGCCGCATTGTGCTGGGTCATCTCGTCGAGCTGGCTGACGGCCCGGTTCACGTCCGAGACCGAATTCGCCTGCTCGCTGTTGGCGCTGGCGACATCGCCCATCAGTTGGGCATTGACCATGATCGCCTCGCGGATCTGCTCGAGCATGCCCGCTGCGTTGGCCACGAGTTTCGAGCCCCCATCGACTTCACTGGCGCTCTGCTCGATCAGGGCCTTGACCTCCGCGGAGGCCTGCGCCGCCGATTGAGCCAGCCGCCGCACTTCGATCGCGACAACCGCAAAGCCCTTGCCCGCCTCCCCGGCCCGCGCTGCTTCCACCGAAGCATTGAGCGCCAAAAGGTTGGTCTGGAAAGCGATATCGTCGATCATGCCGATGATGTTGGAAATCTTGCCCGACGAGGTCGTAATGCGTTCCATCGCGTGGGTGGCGCTGGTCATCACCTCGCCGCTGCTGCCGGCCAGTTCCGACACCTCGTTGACCCGCTCCAGAGCCTGCTGTGCCCGTTTGGCGTTCGAGGCGATGGCCGTGGCCACAACTTCCATGGCGACCGACGTTTCCTCGATGGTTGCCGCCTGCCGCGTCGTGCGGTTGGCAAGGTCGGTGGCACCAGAGAGGATTTCACCCGTCGCCGTGCGAACCGACCGCGAGGTCTGGCGCAACTGCCCCACGATTTCTTCCAGCCTGTCGGCAACCGCATTGGTATCGGATTTGAGCTTGTCAAAAGCCCCGCTGTATTCGCCCTCGACGCGCTTTGTCAGGTCCGTCTGCGCCAGGGCCGCCAGAACGTCCCCCGTCTCTTCAAGGCCATTGGCAACGGTGGATACCAGTCCATTGACGCTGCGGGCCAGCGCGTTGAGCTGTTCGTCAGGGAACGCCTCATCCACCCGGCGGCTGAAATCGCCCTCCACCGCCGCGTCCACCACGGCGCCGAACGCGTCGCGCAACTGCTCCATCATGGCCGCACGCTCGACGCGCCGCTTTTCGCTCGCGTCGCGCTCGCTGTCGCTCATTTCGGCAACCCGGACCCCGTTCTGGCGAAACACTTCGACTGACCGCGCCATCAGGCCCACCTCATTGCCGAGATCGGCGTAAGGCACCTGCGCATTGACCGGATCGGCGGCGACATCCTCCATGGCCGAAGCCAGCCGCGCGAGGGGCCGCATGAGCCGGCGCGACGCGACGAGCACCAGCCCCCCGGCCACGAGGAAAACCGCAAGCGACAGCCCCGCCAAAAGCATCAGCACCTGATCCTGCAACGCAACGATCTTGGCCTTTTCCACGCCCACATACAGTATGCCCAGGATTTCTCCGTCCGGCGCCGTTATCGGCTGGTAAGCGGTGAAATAGGGATTGCCCAGAATGACGGCTTCGCCAAGAAAGGTTTCCCCCGACATGACCACCGGATAGACGGCGCCGGTCTGGCCCAACTCGGTCCCGATGGCGCGTGTCCCATCCGGCTTGATGATGTTTGTGGTGCGGCGCCAGAAATCCTGTGTTTCCTCGTCCCAAACAAAAACGGTGGCGGTCTCCCCGGTCACCTGGGTGATCTTGTCGATCAGCGTGTTGTCGGTGAACTCGGGAATGGCAGGCAGCGTAACACCCGTAACCTCGCCCTCGGCGTTCCAGGCAACCTCTCCACCCTCTACAGCGTCGGCGAACATTGTCGCGGCGACACGCAGGTTCGATTGCTGATTGTGATGAGCCGTCCGGGCAATCTCGTTCCGCAATTCGCTATCGACCAGCCGGAAAATACTACCAACCGACAATGCAAGCGTAGCGAGAAAAAGAAGAACGACCGAAGTGGACAGCTTTATGTTTTTAATCTTCGGGCGGGTGAATTTCATGAGGACACCTGTTGCGTGAGATACGCAAACAAACCGATATTACGATTAAATTTCGGTGAATCTCCGCGCGAGGAACACAATTTCAGGCAAAAAAGCAACTATATCGGGAAGCTGCTCCACTGTTTGACTTCACGAATACTCAAGTTTGAATGAATTCGCGCCACCCCCGGCAGGCGGGCAACAAGATCGCGGTGCAGCCGCTCGAAGGCTGCTGCGTCCTCACAGACAACGCGCAGGATATAGTCCGATTGCCCGGCCATCAGATGACATTCGAGAACTTCAGGAATGTCGCGCACCGCTTTTTCGAACGCCTCGAAGGTCTTGTCGGACTGACTGGTCAGCGACAGTTCGATGAAGAACTGCATCGAAAGCCCGAGTTTTTCGCGGCTCAGCACGGCATGATACCCGGCGACGTAACCGCGTTCCTCGAGCGCCTTGAGACGCCGGTGGCAAGCCGATGCGGAAAGCCCGATCTGGTCGCCGAGCTCGCTCATCGACCGTGCTGAATCCTTCTGTATGGCGCGCAGGATTTTGCGGTCGATCTCATCGATGGGCAATTTCATCACGCATTTTCCCCGTATGGCGCAACAACATCCCGCTCATGTAAATAATCGCAATGCAATCTGCAACATCACTGTGCCCAGGCGGCGTTACACTGTCATCTTCACAAGGAGAGGAGATCGACATGCGTATCGGCGTGCCGAGAGAAATCAAGAACCATGAATATCGGGTCGGCCTGACCCCTGAAAGCGCCGCCGAGCTTGGCGCTGCAGGCCACGACGTCCTGATCGAAACCGGTGCCGGCGCCGGGATCGGCGCAGCCGACGCCGCCTATGAGGCCGCCGGCGCCAAAATCGCCCCCGATGCGGGCAGGGTCTTTTCCGAAAGCGAAATGATCGTCAAGGTCAAGGAACCGCAGGCCGCAGAGCGCGCCATGCTTTCAAAGGGCCAGATCCTTTTTACCTATCTCCACCTCGCTCCCGATCCCGACCAGACAGCCGATCTCGTCAAGTCAGGCGCCGTCTGTATAGCCTATGAAACCGTGACCGAGCCGTCGGGCGGCCTGCCCCTGCTCAAGCCCATGAGCCAGGTGGCCGGGCGCATGTCCATTCAGGCCGGCGCAACGGCGCTTGAAAAGTCCCATGGCGGACGCGGCGTCCTTTTGGGCGGTGTTCCCGGCGTTCACCCGGCCAAGGTGGCCGTGCTGGGCGGCGGCGTCGTGGGCTTCCATGCAGCGCAGATGGCCGTCGGCATGCAGGCCGATGTGACCATTCTCGACAAGAGCCCCGCGGCGCTCGAACGCCTCTCGAACCATTTCGGAGCTTCTGCTCGGGTGCTCTATTCCAATCGCGCTGCCGTTGCCACCGCAATTGCCGAGGCCGATCTGGTCATCGGCGCCGTTCTGGTGCCCGGTGCCGCGGCGCCCAAACTGGTTACGCGCGAAATGCTGGCCACCATGCAGCCCGGCGCGGTGCTGGTCGACGTGGCCATCGATCAGGGCGGCTGTTTTGAAACCTCAAAGCCCACAACCCACGCCAACCCCACCTATGTGGTCGATGACATCGTTCACTATTGCGTTGCCAACATGCCCGGCGGCGTCGCCCGCACATCGACCTACGCGCTCAACAACGTCACCCTGCCCTTTACCCTGGCGCTCGCCAACAAGGGCTGGAAACAGGCGCTGGCCGATGACGCGCACCTGCGCAACGGATTGAACGTGGCACATGGCGCCGTGACCTGCGAACCGGTCGCCCAGGTTCTGGGATACAATTACCTGCCCGCAGAACAGGCGCTGGCGCGCTAGGCTGAATCGACATTCAGACGTCTTTGGCTGGCGTTGCCCTGGCTTCCGGGAAGAGTTTGAAGCAACGCCGTCTCCATACCCCCTCCCTGTCACCCCGGGGCTTGTTCCCGGGGTCCAGCAGCATTTCTACAATCGACAACCCTGTTTGGGCCGCCAATGACCGGGTTTCGATGGGTCCGAAGACTTGGCGGCCCTCAGGATTTGCCGTTCGTGTGCGCCAGAATCACGACGCTGCGGGGCGGCAGGGTCAGGCGGGAATTTTCGATGACGATTTCAGCATCGATCGCCGATACGAGGGCAACCTCGAAGCTAAGCCCCTTTTCAGGGGGCAGGACGACCTCGATTTCCTCGCGCAGCCTGTTGAACCAGACCAGCAAAATCTCGCCTGCTTCATGCAGGAACATGCCTAGAACGCTTCCATTTGGTCGCTTCCAGTCCTCTTCGGTCATTTCGGCCCCGTCGGGCCGGACCCACATGACATCCTTGTACCCATCGCTCTTTTCCCCGGTCAGGAATTTGTCGCTGCGGAAGCCCGGATGGTTGCGACGCATCTCCGAGAGTGCAGCAACGAAATTGACCAGATCGCCATCGGCGTTTTCCCAGTCCAGCCAGGTGATTTCATTGTCCTGCGCATAGGCGTTGTTGTTGCCGCCCTGCGTGCGGCCGAACTCGTCGCCGGCGGTCAGCATCAGTGAACCATGCGAGACAAAAAGCGTGGCCAGCAAAGCTCTTATGTCGTTGCGGCGTGCCGTATTGATCGCCTCGTCATCGGTCTCGCCCTCGGCGCCGTTGTTCCATGAATAGTTGGCGTCGTGCCCGTCGCGATTGTCTTCCCCGTTGGCCTCATTGTGCTTGTGCTCATAGGCAACCAGGTCGGCCAGCGTGAACCCGTCATGGGCGGCAAGGAAATTGACGCTCGCCGAGGGCTTGCGCCCATCATGGTTGAACTGGTCGGCCGATCCCGCGACCTTGCCCGCCAGGGCCCCGATCATGTGATCCTCGCCCCGCCAGAATTTCCGCACGATATCGCGGTACTGATCGTTCCATTCGATGAACGGTTCGCCGAACTTGCCCACATGATATCCCCCCGGCCCGGGGTCCCAGGGCTCTGCGATCAACAGGCAATCTTTCAGGATATTGTCGGTGCGGATCCGCTCGAGCAATTCCGCATCGCTCGAGAACCCGTCCAGTGAACGTCCCAGAACCGTCGCCAGGTCGAACCGGAACCCGGCGATCCCGAATTCGGTCACCCAGTAACGCAAGCTGTCGATCACCAGGTCCTGCACCGCCGGATGGTCGCACCGCAGCGTGTTGCCGGTGCCCGCATCATTGACCAGTTCCATCGCGCCATCGACTTCGACATGGCGGTAATAAGTCAGCGCATCCAGCCCCTTCATCGAAATGACCGGCCCCTGGGAATCCCCTTCGCCCGTGTGGTTGTAAACCACATCGAGCACCACCCTGATCCCCGCCTCGCGATAGGTCTCGACCATATGCCGCAGCGATTGCGGCCCGCGCGGAATGATCCGCGGGTCGGTGGCGAAATAGGTGATGGGGTTATATCCCCACACATTGGTCAGCCCCAGCGAGGGCAGATGCCCGTCATCGATCCACCCGGCAATCGGCATCAACTCGACCACATCGACGCCGATATGTTGCAGATGCTCGATGACATAGCTCGTCGTCATCCCCGCCAGCGTGCCCCGCAGCGGCCCCTGCACCGACGGATGGCGCATGGTGAAAGGGCGGACATTGAGCTCATAGATCAGGTTCGGGCGGGTGTGATCGGGCTTGAACTCGATATCGGCCACCGCCCCCTGCACCAGCGCCTTGGGCACCAGTGGCGCGGTATCGACTGACTCGTCGCGCGCCAGCCGCAATTTGGGGCTGCGCACGAACGTCCTGTCGATCCGCCGCGCGTAAGGGTCGACCAGAAGCTTGTTGGGATCGAAATAATGCCCCTGCGCCGGATCGTACCGCCCATCGGCCCGCAGCCCATAGCTGGCGCCGGCCCCGATCCCCTCGATATCCACCGACCAGCGATTGCCCTCACCCCGGCTCATCTCGACCCGATCGGTCTCTTCGTCCTGATCGTCGAACAGGCACACCCAGATCTTTTCGGCGGTTTCCGAATAGACGCCGAACGCCACACCTTTTTCGGTCACCGTCGCACCAAGCGGCGCGGGCGAGGCAGGCTTTTTATCTGGGGACATCGACGGGCTTTCTGTCAAAGTGCGATCAGAAAAAGTTGTAGACTTTTTCGGTTCGATCGCGCGAGAAAATAAGGACCTGGAGCGTGATCCGGGCCGGATCGGCTCTAGGTAATCACACTTGGTGCATCGCGGCCGGTTCGCGCCTTGATCTCGGCAACAACATCGGCCAGTGCGATCAGGTCGGCAAGAGCCTCCTGGGTATCCCTGTCATGCATGCCGTCGCTGGGCTCGAACCGCTCGATGTAAACCCGTAAAGTCGCTCCGACCGTTCCGGTTCCCGAAAGCCGGAACACAATGCGCGATCCGTCGTCGAACCCGATCCGCAGCCCCTGCCCCGTGGCGGTCGAACCATCCACCGGATCATTGTAGGAAAAATCGTCGGCAAGGATCACCTTGCGCCCATCCAGCCCGTTGGCCAGAAGCCCCGGCAGCTTGGTGCGCAGATCCGTCATCAGCGCCTTGGCGTTATCGGCATCGACCTCTTCGTAATCGTGCCGCGAATAATAATTGCGCCCGTAGGTCGCCCAATGCTCGCGCACGATCTCATCGACACCCTGCTTGCGCGCCGCCAGAATGTTGAGCCAGAGCAGCACGGCCCACAGCCCGTCCTTTTCGCGCACATGGTCCGACCCGGTCCCCGCGCTTTCCTCGCCACAGATCGTCACCTGCCCGGCGTCGAGCAGATTGCCGAAGAATTTCCAGCCCGTGGGCGTCTCGTAGAGCTTGATCCCCAGCCGATGGGCCACCCGGTCCGCCGCCGCGCTGGTCGGCATGGACCGCGCAATCCCTGCCAGCCCCCTGGCATATCCGGGCGCCAGATGCGCATTGGCCGCCAGCAGCGCCAGTGAATCCGAAGGCGTCACGAACCGGTTTTTGCCGATGATCAGATTGCGATCCCCGTCGCCATCCGATGCCGCGCCGAAATCGGGCGCATCCGGGCCCATCATCAGATCGTAAAGGTCCTTGGCATAAACCAGGTTCGGGTCGGGATGCCCGCCACCGAAATCGGGCAGCGGGGTGCCGTTCACCACGGTCCCCTCTGCAGCGCCCAGCCGTCCCTCGATGATCGCCCTGGCATAAGGCCCGGTCACCGCATGCATGGCGTCGAACCGCATGGTGAACCCGGCGGCGAACATCGCCGCGATCGCGTCGAAATCGAACAGCGTTTCCATAAGCGCCGCATAGTCGGCCACGGGGTCGATCACCTCGACGCTCATCCCCGCAACGTCATGCACGCCGATCTGCCCCAGATCGATATCGGGCGTATCCACGCTCTTGTATCGGGTGATTTCCAAGGATCGCGCATAGACCGCATCGGTGATCTTTTCAGCCGCCGGCCCGCCATTGGAGGCGTTGTATTTGATGCCGAAATCGCCGTCCGGCCCGCCCGGATTGTGGCTGGCCGACAAGACGAGCCCGCCAAACGCCTTGTAGTGGCGGATGATGTGCGAGGCGGCCGGGGTCGATAAAATCCCCCCCTGCCCGACCATCACCTTGCCGAACCCGTTCGCCGCCGCCATGCGAATGGCGATCTGGATGACGCTGTCGTTGAAATAGCGCCCGTCCCCGCCGATCACCAGCGTCTGCCCTTCCCGGCCCGGCAGGCTATCGAACAGCGACTGGATGAAATTTTCAACGTAGTTGGGTTGCTGGAAATGCGTGACCCGCTTGCGCAGCCCCGATGTCCCCGGCTTCTGATCGGAAAACGGCGTGGTGGCGACAGTCCGGATGCTCATTGGGCTTCCCCCAGAATCTTTTGATAGAGACCGGCATATTTGCCGGCGCTGTTGGTCCAGGAAACGTCGGTCTTCATGCCCTTGCGCTGCATGCGTGACCAGATATCGGGCCGTTGATGCAGCGAGACGGTGCGCGAAATCGCTTCGCCCAGCGCCGGCCCGTCGACCGGGGAAAACTGCACGCCGGTCGCCACGCGCGCTTCCACCGCCGCCTCATTGGCGTCGATCACCGTATCGGCCAGCCCGCCGACCCGGCTGACCAGCGGCACCGCGCCATAACGCAGACCATAAAGCTGGGTCAGCCCGCATGGCTCGAACCGCGAAGGCACCATGAGCACATCGGCTCCGCCCTGCATCAGGTGCGAGAGCGGCTCGTCATAGCCGCGCACGAACCCAACCCGTCCCGGATGGCGCGCCGCCGCATCGCTCATCGCCGCTTCGAGCAGCGCGTCGCCCGACCCCAGCACCGCCAGAGAACCGCCCAGCGAGACCAGCCAATCGACATTTTCGGCAACGATATCGATGCCCTTCTGCCAGGTCAGCCGCGACACCAGCCCGAACAGCGGCCCCTCGCCCGGCTCGATCCCGAAGCGCTCGGCCAGCACCGCGCGGTTCGTGGCGCGCGGCCTTATGTTGGCCGCCGCATAATGGGCCGGCAGTTCAGGATCGGTCTGCGGGTTCCAGGCCGCATCGTCGATCCCGTTGAGAATGCCGTAAAGATCGTGCCCGCGCTCATTGAGCAACCCTTCGAGCCCCATGCCGTATTCCGGCGTGCGGATTTCCCGAGCGTAAGTCGGACTGACCGTGGTGATGGCATGGGCGCAGCGCAGCCCGCCCTTTAAGAACCCAACTCCGCCGTAATACTCGACCCCCGACATATCGAAAGCCTGTGCGGGCAGCCGCAGATGGGGAAAGATATCGGCCCCGAACTGGCCCTGAAAGGCGATGTTGTGGATGGTCACGATCACCCGCGTGTGCGTGTCGCCGCCGAACGCCACATAGGCCGCCGCCATGGCGGCCTGCCAGTCATGGGCGTGGATGATCGAGGGCCGGTAGCCCTCGACCAGCCCCTTGGCCAGCTCCGCCGCCACCCATGAGAGCGCCGCATAACGCTGCCAGTTGTCTGTCCAGTCGGCGCCCGCCTGGTCCACATAAATGCCACCCGTTCGCTCGAACAGGTGCCTTGCATCGAGCACGATCAGATCGAGCCCCGCCACCCGCGCCGCGATCAGTTCGGCGGGCCCGCCGAACAGATCGTCAAACGTTGCGACCGTCCGGCCGCGTTTGATAGCGGCCTTGACCTGCGGATAGCCGGGCACCAGCGTGCGCATGGCGATGTCGTGATCGGCCAGCGCCGCCGGCAGCGCCCCGGCCACATCGGCCAGCCCCCCGGTTTTGACCAGCGGGTAGATTTCGGATGTGACCGAAAGAACGTCCATCATTTCGAAGAAAGATACCGGTTGATCATGGGTTGGGTGATGAGCGTAACGCCGCTTTCGGTGCGGCGGAACCATTTCGCGTCGAATTCAGGGTCCTCTCCGACCACGAGCCCTTCGGGAATTTCCACCCGTGCATCGACCACGACCTTGTTGAGCCGCACCCCGCGCCCGATCGTGCATTGGGGCAGGACCACCGCCTCGTTGAGCTCGGAATAGGAATTGACCCGTGCGCCCGTCCCCAGCAGCGTGCGCCGCAACTGAGCGCCGGAAACGATACAGTCACCCGACACAAGCGAGGAGATCGCATGCCCGCGTCGTCCATCGATATCGTGGACGAATTTGGCGGGCGGCGTGATCTCGGCATGGGTCCAGACCGGCCATTCGCGGTCGTAGAGATCGAGCTGGGGGGTGATGTCGGTCAGATCGATATTGGCTTCCCAATAAGCGTCGATCGTCCCCACATCCTTCCAGTAGGAAACCTGCTCGTACTCGGAGCGCACGCAGGAGCGCGGAAACCGGTGCGCCCATGCGGTGCCCTTGGCAACGATATGAGGGATGATGTCCTTGCCGAAATCGCGGCTCGAGCCTTCCGTCGCAGCGTCGCGGCGCAATTGATCCATCAGGAACTTGGTCTCGAACACGTAAATGCCCATCGAGGCCAGCGAGATGCCTGGCTTGTCGGGAATCGAGGGCGGGTCCTTGGGCTTTTCCATGAACTCGACGATCCGGTCGCGCCCGTCCACATGCATCACCCCGAACGCCGAGGCCTCGCTGGAGGGCACCTCGAGACACCCCACGGTGACGTCCGCGCCGGTATCGACATGCTGGCGCAGCATGATCTCGTAATCCATCTTATAGACGTGGTCGCCGGCCAGGATGACGATGTACTTGGTGTTGTAGTCGTCGATGATATCGATGTTCTGGTAAACCGCGTCCGCCGTGCCCGCATACCACATGTCCTCGGCCACCCGCTGGCTGGCCGGCAGAATGTCGAAGCTCTCGTTACGCTCGGTGCGCAGGAAGTTCCAGCCGCGCTGCAGATGCCGGATCAGGCTGTGCGCCTGATATTGGGTGGCCACCGAAATCCGGCGAATGCCCGAATTGATGGCATTCGATAACGCAAAATCGATAATGCGTGACTTCCCCCCGAAATACACCGCAGGCTTGGCACGTCGGTCCGTCAATTCCATCAGGCGCGTGCCGCGTCCGCCCGCCAGGACATAGGCCATGGCGTCACGCGCAAGCGGCGCAGGGTTCTTCTTGGTGACCATGTTCCTCTCCTTTGTTGCGCCTCCGGCTGGTCCCTCTCCGGCAGCGTTTGCATTCTTTTTCTTTGAGTGCGGTCAGCAAAAGTTGCAGACTTTTCCGGTTCGACCGCACGATCGCCAATTGTTAGCGCCTATCCCGGTTCAAATTGCAGGATGAGGGTCGATAGCGGCGGCAGAACGATCTCTGCGGTTGCCGGATAACCGAACTCGTTTCCTTCGGTTGCATTGACCACACCTTGATTGCCCGTATTGGAACCCGCGTACCAACCCGCATCGGTGTTGATGCGCTCGATCCAGCGCCCCGCCGCGGGCATCGGCAGGCGGTATTTTTCGCGCGGAACCGGTGTCAGATTTGTGATGACCACCACAGGAGCGGCGTCGGGCGCCTTGCGCACCCAGGCGAGCACCGAGTTGGCGTGATCGTTGGCGATGATCCACTCGAACCCCTCGGGCTCGCAATCGCGCCCGTGCAGCGCCGGCAGTTCGCGATAGACGGTGTTGAGATCGGACACGAGACGCCGCACCCCCTCATGCGATGGCGCGTCCAGCAGCCACCAATCGAGCGCCTGAGCCTCGTTCCACTCCTCGCGCTGGGCGAATTCCTGGCCCATGAACAACAGCTTCTTGCCTGGATAGCCCCACATGAAGGCGTAGTAAGCGCGCAGGTTGGCGAACTTCTGCCAGTCGTCGCCCGGCATCTTGGCAAGCAGCGATCCCTTGCCATGCACCACCTCGTCATGGCTGAGGGGCAGGGTAAAATTCTCCGAAAACGCGTAGAGCAGCCCGAAGCTCAGATCGTGGTGGTGGAAGCGGCGATGGATCGGCTCGCGCTGCATGTAGCGCAGCGTGTCGTTCATGAACCCCATGTTCCACTTGAACCCGAACCCCAGCCCCTTGGCGTAGGTCGGCGCGGTTACTCCCGGCCAGCTCGTCGATTCCTCGGCGGCGGTAAAGGTGCCCGGGTGCTGGCCGTAGGTTTCGGCATTGACGCGCTGGAGAAAGGCTATGGCTTCGATGTTCTCGTTGCCGCCATGCTTGTTGGGCACCCATTGGCCCGGCTGGCGCGAATAATCGAGATAGAGCATCGATGCGACCGCATCGACGCGCAGCCCGTCGATGTGGAATTTTTCCAGCCAGTAGAGCGCATTGTTGGTGAGAAAGCTCGAGACTTCCTTGCGCCCGAAATTGTAGATCGCCGTGTTCCAGTCCGGGTGATAGCCCTGACGCGGATCGGCATGCTCATAGAGCGCCGTGCCGTCGAAATTGGCCAGTCCATGCTCATCGGTGGGAAAGTGCGCGGGCACCCAATCGAGAATGATCCCCAACCCGGCATTGTGCGCCGCATCGACGAACCGGGCAAATCCCGCCGGGTCGCCGAACCGCGCGGTGGGCGCGTAAAGCCCCGTCGGCTGATACCCCCAGCTCGGGTCGTAGGGATGCTCGGTGATCGGCAGCAATTCGATGTGGGTAAATCCCATATCGGCGGCATAGGGCACCAATTGCTCGGCAAGCTGGTCATAGCTCAGGAACCCGCCATCGGGCCGCTTGCGCCAGGAGCCAAGATGAACCTCGTAAACGCTCATCGGCTCGCGGCGGTAATCGCGCGATTTGCGCGCTTCCATGTAAGCGTCGTCGGTCCAGGCAAAGGGCGTCGGATCGGCAACCACCGAGGCCGTCCTGGGCCGCAATTCCGATTGCTGCGCGTAGGGGTCGGCCTTGAGCGGCAGCAGGTTTCCCGCCTTGCCGATGATTTCGTATTTGTATTGAGCGCCGGGCTGAACACCGGGCAGGAATATCTCCCAGATCCCGATTTCTTTGCGCAGCCGCATGACATGGCGCCGCCCGTCCCAATCGTTGAACGAGCCCACCACCGAAACCCGCTGCGCGTTTGGCGCCCAGACGGCAAAATGGGTGCCCTCCACCCCCTCGAATGTCATGAAATGGGCGCCCATCTTGTCGAACAGGCGCAGATGGGATCCTTCGCCGATGTAATAATCGTCCATCGGGCCAAGCACCGGGCCGAAGGAATAGGGATCGACGACGTCCCACTCTCCCCCTTCATTGCCGGCGTGGTAGATTACGGGCTGAAAACGGTCTATGGCCACACGGCCTTCGAAAAATCCCGCATCGTCCCTTTTTTCGAGCTTTCCCAAGGACTTGCCGTCGAGCGTGCGCACCTCGGTCCATTGGGCGTGGGGCACGAGTGCACGGGCGATCCATTGGCCGTCACTCTCATGTAGCCCCAGGATCGCGAACGGATCATCGTGCTGGCCGTTCACCACGCGCGCGATCTGTTTGGGATCGGCCTGCCAGTCGGACTGCTTTTTCGCCAAGTGTTCTACTCCCCCTCTGATGTCAACGCATCAGCCTCTTGTAATGAACCCGCCGGGGACCCCCCAGTTCCGGCGTCCCGCAGTCAAATCGTCAGATGTGCGGTGCTCCCCAGATGTCATCGGCATATTCGCGGATCGTGCGATCCGAGGAAAACCAGGCCATTCGCGCCGTATTGCGGATCGCCATGGCATTCCAGACCTTGCGGTCATTCCAGAAAGTATCGACCTTGCGCTGGGCCGCGCAGTACGCGTCGAAGTCGCGCGCCACCATGAACCAGTCATGATCGTAAAGCCCGTCCATCAGGCCGCGATAGCGTGCCCGGTCGTCCGGGGAAAACACGCCCGACCCGATGGCCTCGATCACTTCACGCAGCGACTGGCTCGCCTCGATCGTCTCGCGCGGCGAACGGTTCTGAGCCCGAACGTCATCGACCTCATCAGCCGTCATCCCGAAAATCACAATGTTTTCAGGGCCTAACCGCTCACGCATCTCGACATTCGCGCCATCCATCGTCCCGATGGTCAACGCCCCGTTGAGCGCGAACTTCATGTTCCCGGTCCCCGACGCTTCCATGCCGGCAGTCGAAATCTGCTCGGACAGATCGGCAGCCGGAATAATCGTTTCCGCCAGCGACACGTTGTAATTGGGCAGGAACACCACCTTCAAAAGCCCCCGCACCGCCGGGTCGTTGTTGATGACCTTGGCAACGTCGTTGATGAGCTTGATGATGAGCTTGGCGTTCCAGTAACTCGGCGCCGCCTTGCCCGCGAACACCTTGACCCGCGGCACCCAGCGCTTTTCGGGATGGGCGCGGATCATGTTGTACTGCGCTACTGCTTCCATGATGTTGAGCAGCTGGCGCTTGTATTCATGAATGCGCTTGATCTGGATATCAAACAGCGCGTCGGGCGAAACCGTAACGCCCGCCCGCTCCTTGATGAGCGCCGCAAGCCGTTCCTTGTTGCCGCGTTTGACGGCGGCGAACTGATCCTGGAACGATTTGTCCTCGGCATGCACATCGAGCTTGATCAATTGCTCGATATCATCCCGGAATTCGGGCCCGATACGCTCGGAAATCAGCTTGGTCAGTGCAGGATTGCACTGCATCAGCCAGCGGCGTGGCGTGACGCCATTGGTCTTGTTATTGATGCGCTCGGGATAGAGTTTGTGCAGATCGGCAAACACCGTCTGCTTCATCAATTCGGTATGAAGCGCGGAAACGCCGTTGATGGAATGGGACCCGACGAATGCCAATTGCCCCATGCGCAGCCGACGCCCGCCGTTTTCGTCAATCAGCGAGATCGCCGCGATCCGGGAGTCGTCGAGCCCCTTTTCGCGCGCTTCCTCGAGCACCATGGCGTTGATCGCGTAGGCAATCTGCATCTGGCGCGGCAACAGCCGCTCGAGCAGCGCCACGGGCCAGGTTTCCAGCGCCTCGGGCAACAATGTGTGGTTGGTGTAAGAGAAGATGGCCTTGGTCAACTTCCACGCTTCGTTCCAGGCCAGTCCCTGCACGTCCATCAGGATACGCATCATCTCGGCAATCGAAATCGCCGGATGGGTGTCGTTGAGCTGGATGGCCACCTTGTCGGGGAGCGAGCCCAGATCACCATATTGCTGCAGATGGCGGCGCACAATGTCCTGCAGCGAGGCCGAGGAAAAGAAGAACTCCTGCCGCAGCCGCAATTCCTGACCGGCGGGCGTCGAATCGGCGGGATAGAGCACCCGCGTGATGGAAACCGCCTTCGCGCTTTCCTCCAGCGCGCCGATATGATCGCCCGAGTTGAAGCGGTCGAGCAGCAGCGGATCGATCGGCTGGGCGCTCCACAGGCGCAGAGTATTCACCCGCGCGCCGCGCCAACCCACCACCGGCGTATCGAAGGCCACGGCGTTGAGATGCTCGGCCGGATGCCAGACCTGCCGCACGCTGCCGTCAGGCTGGGTGACCGGTTCGACAGAGCCGCCAAACCCGATCTCATAGGCACTTTCGCGCCGCTCGAATTCCCATGGATTGCCGTGCGCAAGCCAGTCCTCGGGCAATTCCACCTGCCAGCCATCGCTCATTTCCTGGCGGAAAAGCCCGTGGACATAGCGGATGCCATAGCCATAAGCGGGAACCTTGACGGTGGACATCGATTCCAGAAAACACGCGGCCAAACGGCCAAGACCGCCATTGCCGAGAGCCGCATCGGGCTCGCGTTCGATCAATTCATCAAGGTCGACATTGAACGAGGCCAGCGCTTCACGCACCGGCTCCATCATGCCCAGATTGGACACGGCATCGCGCATCAGGCGGCCGATCAGAAATTCAAGGCTGAGATAATAGACGCGTTTTTGCGATGTCCGCCACGTGTCGCGCGTCGATTCCATCCACTGATCGATGATCCGGTCGCGAATGGTCAGAATGGTCGCAGTCAACCAGTCCGTTCGGCGCGCGACAATCGGATCCTTACCGACGGCATAGGTCAGCTTTTCGAGGATTTCGTTACGAAGCGTTTCAGCATCGCTGGCCCGCGGCTGAGGGGTGGGGGCGTCGTAAACGATTGGCTTTTGCGGCATATCGCAACCCATGGTTCATGTCTGTTCCTCCCCTCAGAGAAGTTCAGTGTTGCACGAGTTCCGGCCGCTTTCCAGCACCTTTAGCGTCATGGCGTCCATGTGCCTTCAACATGGTTGAACAAATAACGGGCGTCGATGGAACCAGCGGCGGGCCGGCGCGTTTTAGGAAAAGCCGATGGAGGCGCCCCTACCTTCATCGTGCCAAGCCCTGACCCTAAGAGGATTGCTGCCCGGCGATCCTCTTTTTTTGTGCACACGCCGGAACCAATTTGAGCGGCTCGCATTAATGGGTAACGCGAATGCGTTTCCCCCAAGCGCTTTCGCTATCAGAAAGGCCGGGAGCCCAAAAGGCTTCCCGGTCTTTCCTCGTTTTGAGGCGCGTTTCCAAAAGACTTTGTGATCAGGTGATGTGGTTGCCGTCGATACGCAAGGCGTAATCCACGCGGCCGCCGTTGACGGCAAGCTCGCCCATCCCGTCGACAGCCAGCGGCACCACGCTTTCGAGAAATTTGCGGGTCAGAGGTTCAACCTCGTGCGCCGTCGATCCGGCACCCAGCCGTTCGGTCCATTTGACAATCAGATTGCGCCCACCATCGGAACGCGGCTCCACGCTGAAAGCCACGTGAATGGCGCCGTCGCCCGGATACAATTGGCCATTTCGCACGGCATTTGAGGCAAGCTCGTGAATTGCGAGGCCGACATAGAGAGCCGCGTTGGGCGAAACAACCAGGTCATCACCCTTGAGCTCCACCGGAAGCGCATTGTCGCGATGAAACAGCGCGATCTGGCGCGATATCAGATCGCTCAGCAGCGCCCCCTGCCAGTCCCGATCAGTAATGAGATCCTGGGCTCGGGCGATAGCCTGGAGCCGACCGGAAAACGCTGTAACGAAAGCGGGAACGCTGGTCGCGCTGCGGGCTGTCTGGGAGGCGAGCGACAAGACAATCGCCAGCAGATTGCGTGAGCGATGGCTGACCTCGCGCAACAGGTTCTTGAGCTGGACCTCGCGGCGCTTTTGGGCGCTGACGTCTATGATTGTGGAATAGACCCCCATGGCCAGGCCGGAAGGGTCGAGGTCGGGATCGATCCAGATGTCGAACCAGCGCACCTCGCCGCCAATATTCACGGGCAATTCGAAGCGTTGCGGCTCCCGGGTCTCGATAACATGAAGTTTGGTGACACGCAGACGCTCGGCGGCCAACCGGGGCAGAAAATCGGCATCGGTATATCCCAGCACATCGTTCAACTCGATGCCGGCGGGAAGGTTTTCCGCCCACTCATAGCGCAGATCGCGGTTCTGATAACTTAGCGACACCGGCGTTCGACTGAGGGCGCGCATGGCGAACGCGAAGCGGCGAGAGCTTTCATAGGTGCCCTCTCCTGACTTTCCGTTGTCCTGGCCCTTCATAGACGATGCATGTTTGTCCGAGTGTTCCACAAGCCCCACTTAAACCACCCCGGCGGGTGGCCCGATCTTTGCCCCGGCACGGGGCGGCTAACGTGCTCGCCGACCCCAACCTATGACGAGACCAATAACCATTGCGATGAGAAATACAAAGAACAGAATCTGCGCGATCGAAGATGCTGCCCCAGCGATCCCGCCAAATCCGAGAACGCCGGCAATGATAGCTATTACAAGAAATGCAAGTGCCCAACCGAGCATGGACCGTACTCCCATAAATACTGAACTTTTGGGAGAACGAACCGGGGCGCCGGGTGGTTCCGGCGCCTCACCGATTTAGGCCGCCTGTTCCATTTGTTCGGAAAAGAACAGCACCTGGCTGACCAGTGCTTTGACCATGTCGGGCTGGAAGGGTTTGGTGACCAGGAAAGCCGGTTCCGGACGTTCACCCGTCAGGAGCCGTTCTGGAAACGCCGTAATGAAGATGACCGGCACGCTGGCCGAGCGCAGCATATCGTTGACGGCATCAATGCCCGAGCTTCCATCGGCCAACTGAATATCGGCAAGGACCAGGCCGGGACGGCGCTGATTGAAAAGCTCCAAGGCTTCCTTGTGGGTCCGCGCGACGCCAGTCACCGAATGGCCCAGCGCTTCGACCATTTGCTCGATATCCATAGCAATCAGCGGTTCATCTTCAATGATGAGGACGGTCGTCGCCACCTGGCGAGCCATTTCCGTCGAAGCCGTCTCGATGAGGTCGGCAAACTCAACCTCGGTCACACCGAGAATTTCCGCGCCTTCCGCATTTGAAAACCGCTCGACCGCCATCAGAAGGAACGCCTGGCGCGGCAAGGGCGCGATTGCGCGTAGGCTCCTGCGCGCCTGCTCTTCCCATGCATGAGCGGCTGGCGGCAGGTCAGCAAGATTGATATCGACCGATTTCCAGAGCTGGGAAAAGACTTTGTAAAGAGCGACCTTTGAGTCCAGGTCGGACGGAAAAATCGACCTGTCGGCAACTAGAGCCTCTAGCGTGGCCGACACATAGGCGTCGCCGCTCGACTGGCTACCGGTCAACGACCGCGCAAAACGCCTCAGATACGGAATGTGCGGCGCAATCAACTCAGCAAGATTCATAAATATAGCTCCCTCGCATAGTCGTCTCGCTTGACGCGCAAGCAGCGACAATGGACCGATAACGGGGCCTTTGACAAAAAGTTCCGCAACGATGGAACTTTTTTTGACTCCTGGCGTTTCCGGAGCCAACAAGAAGTCGCTTTGTGGGGTAAACGTGACGCAACTCAGCAGTAAGATCATGACCAGTGAAGATCAGGACGAAAAGGTCCGTGAGGGCGAAGACAAGCCGAGCCTGGGGGCCGATTCCCAGGCCTTCATTGGGCTCAAGCTACGCGAACTCTACGACGATGTCGTCGCAGAGCCGGTTCCCGATCGTCTGCTTGAGCTACTTGGCAAGCTCGGAGACGATGACAAGCCCAAGTCCGAATAGGAGGCGGCCATGTCAGATACATACGATTTCCGCGCCGAACTTCTCGCCGTAATTCCCAATTTGCGTGCCTTTGCCATGTCGCTTGTCGGCGCAGCCGACAAGGCCGACGATCTGGTGCAGGAGACTCTGGTGCGCGCCTGGGACAAGCGATCGTCATTCACGCCCGGCACCAATCTCAAGGGCTGGCTCTTTACCATTCTGCGCAACGAGTTCTACAGCCAGATGCGCAAGCGCAAGCGCGAAGTATCCGATCCAGAAGGCGCAATGGCCGAAAAGCTGTCGAGCCATCCCGAACAGGTCGGTCGGCTCGATATGGAAGATTTCAAAAAGGCCGTGAACCAACTCCCCGAAGATCAGCGCGAAGCCCTGATCCTGGTTGGCGCGTCGGGCTTTTCCTACGAAGAAGCTGCCGAAATCTGCGATTGCGCCGTAGGCACAATCAAAAGCCGCGTCAGCCGCGCCCGCACACAATTGGCAACCATTCTCAAGCTCGAGGGTGATGGAGAGTTCGGTCCCGACGCCGTCGCGGTCGGGGTAATGAACCTCACCTCCCCCAACGCAGCCTGAAAACGGCGCAAACCGCCTAAATTCGGGGGGTTCCGGGCGATGAGCCCGGAACCTCTTTTTTGTTCCCGCGTTAGGGTTGCGAGTGCAACTCCAACATGGGAGGCCGATCATGGCCCGAGCCGCAACAACCGCCCGCACAGCAAAGACCGATAGTGACGATCCTGCAAAAGATCTGGACGCTGAAATCGCAGCCCTGCGCGAAGACGTGGCCGCGATTACCGCGACCCTTGGCGATGTCGTCAAATACCGCACCGGTGAAGCCAAGACCGAAGCCCGCCGGCTCCGCAAATCCGCTGAACGCAAGGGCGAAGAAACGCTGGAGCAGGTCCAGGACAGTTTCGAGGCCGCGGAGGGCGAACTAAAGACGATGATCCGCGAAAAGCCGATCTCGTCGGTGCTGATCGCGGCCGGCATCGGCTACGTTCTTTCCAAAATTCTTTAAGGAGCGGCGCCATGGCGCTGACCGCACCTTTCGCCGCTGTAACCGGCCGCGTTAGTTCGACTGCCCGATCCATGGGTCAGTCGGTTGCAGTGTATGCTGTAATCGCACTGATCGGCCTTGTTGGCATCGGCTTTCTCATTTCGGCGCTCTACATCTGGCTGGCCCAAGAAACCAGCCCGCTGGGCGCTGCCCTGCTTATGGGCGCGGGCTTTATCGCAATCGCCGGCATTTCGCTGGCTATCGTGGTGGCGCGCAACAACCGAAAGAAGGAGGAACGCCGCCGTGACGCAGCCAATACCGCAATGATGGCCTCTACTGTTTCGCTCGCATCGGCCGGATTGCGGATCGCGTCGCGCGCCAAGGGTCCCCTGTTCTGGCCAGCGGTGGCTGCTATCGCTATTGGCTGGTATTTCGGGACATCGGGCGGCGATCACGACGACGATTAGAGCGTATCGCATCAAGGAGAAGGCCGGTCTCAGCGACCGGCCTTTTTTGTATCTTTACCCTTCAGCGATCATTGGCAAGGCATTGGGCTTGCACAGCTTGTCGCGCGTCAGATCGGCATCTTTGCGAATCCCTTTGTCGGGCTGGATGGAATTGCCCGAGGCTCTCAAGCAGCTCTGTCTTGGCAGCGTTGGGCGAGCCAGGTCTCCGGCGATTTCGGCGGCGGTACGGCCACCGCCCCGCCATCGAGACAAACAAGGCCATTCTTTTCGCTCTTGGCATCTCAATGGCCATGCCGTTGGAAGCGGCGGTTTTCTCCTTGCGCCATAGCAAAAGGGCCGGCTATCAGCCGGCCCTTTCAACCCTCACGTGTGATGGGGTGCTATTCGACGATCAGCGCGTTGTCCTCGGGCGCCGAAAGATAGGCTTCCTCGTCATACTCGGGAGCGGCTTCCAGCTCCTCCGCAGTGAGCGGCGTGCGCAAGAGCAGGCCGCCATTCTCATCGCGGACGAAGGTCAGGTTATCGAAGGCCACGGCAACCGGCTTGGTGCCGATGCCCAGAAAACCACCAAAGTCGATGATGACCGCATCTACAGTGCCATCTTCCGAAAGCAGGATGTCACCAATCGAGCCGATTTCCTCGTCACCCGCACCGTAAACTGCCGTACCCGTCAGCTCGTCAGCCGAAATATCTGCGGTTGCGACCGCCTCCATGCTGTCGAAATCACTGGCAGCAGCAGCGTCGGCTTCAGCCGGTGCTTCCTCGCTGGCCATGGCATCTTCTGCAGGAGCGGGTTCTTCACTCGCCATGGCATCATCAGCAGGCGCCGTTTCCTCGCTCGCCATCGCATCGTC
This sequence comes from Pelagibacterium flavum, assembly GCF_025854335.1. NCBI lineage: Bacteria > Pseudomonadati > Pseudomonadota > Alphaproteobacteria > Hyphomicrobiales > Devosiaceae > Pelagibacterium > Pelagibacterium flavum. Next base: position 1,492,207 of record NZ_CP107716.1, on the reverse strand, counting down.
AGCCGGGGCTATTTCCTCGCTGGCCATAGCGTCCTCGGCCGGAGCAACCTCTTCAGTCACAGCGGCGTCGTCGGCCGGTGCTTCCTCAAGCGCCATCGCGTCCGCAGCCGGGTCGGCGGGTGCCATTGCGTCGCCAGCAGGAGCGGGAGCCATTGCATCGCCAGCCCCAGCGTCCATTTCGGCGGCTGTCTCGGCCTCGCTGGCCAGCCATTCCTGACGATCGAACTCGGCAGCATTTTCCAGCTGTTCACGAGTCATGTTGGCGATCAGGCGATTGTTGCCATCCATATCCTGGGCAAGTTCAAGATCGGCCCAGTTGATGGCGACGCTCTTCTGGCCGATGCCAAGGAACCCGCCCACACCGACGACGACGGCGCCGATTTCGCCATTCTGATCAAGCACGAAGTCGTTCACGTCGCCGATAGCTTCGGCATCGTCACCTGTAGAATTGTAGATGGTTTCACCGATGATTTCGGTGGCCAGCCAGCCATCGGCATTGATGCCGGTGTCAGCAGCGCTAACAAGAGGCTCCTGCGGAGTTTCGGGTTCTGCGGGCGCCTCCATCGCGGGGTCCGCAGGGGCCATGGCCGGGTCGGCCGGGGCCATTTCCTGAGCGTAGGCGCCGCCGGTAACAACCAGAGCGAGCGCGGTCGAGGCAAGAAGCTTGCGATACATTAGTTTTCTCCTGAAATCGCTTGTTTCAAGTTCTCGGGCTGGGACCGCGGGGCTCAACTCATGCTCCGATCGGTGTTCCAGCCGTCATGGGATTTGAACGTCGCCTCCCCCGCTTGGTTCCCCAATGGAACAAGAATCCATAACGATTCCGGGCTTGGGAACACAATTGGACGCCCGCTCGTTTCTTTTGAATCACCCATATTCGCACCGGGCCCGATTGTGTCGCTAATGCCTTGATCTGGGCATGTTTGCGCCATTGGCCCAGCACAATGACCAGCGATAACCAAGGCTAACGTCCACCCTCTCGGATTTGTGACTTATGAGTTTCCCAAGCCTTGCCCGCACCTCTGACCGCCCGAGGTCATCGGCCCCGATCAAGGGCTACAACCGACGAGGGTTTATCATCGGTTGGTTCGCGATCATCGTCTTGGCCGTGGTCGGCTACATGCTCGCCTCGAGCCAGCTCTCGCCATCGAGCGCGCATCTGCGCCTCGCCAACGTCGCGGGAACCGTCCATACGGTGCTCAGTCCGGGCTAAATTGCCAGTCCGGCGGCTTTGCCCGATGCCCAGGCCCATTGGAAGTTATAGCCTCCGAGCCATCCGGTGACGTCTACAGCCTCACCGATAAAGTAGAGACCGGGTACGGCTTTGACCTGCATGTCTTTTGAGCTCAGAGCGGCGGTATCGATGCCGCCGAGCGTGACTTCGGCCGTGCGATAGCCTTCCGTACCAACCGGTTTGACACGCCAGCCCGATACGGCGGAGATAATCGCATCCATGCCCTTGCGCCCAAGATCGGCGAGATTGCCCGCAATGCCGGTTTCAGCAATCACAAGCTCGGCCAAGCGGCGGGGCAGCAATTCGGCAAGTGCGTTCAGCACTGATTGCTTGCCGTTGCGCGTGCGCACATCGGCCAACCACTGGCCGATATCGGTTTGCGGCGCGAGATCGACGCTCACCGGATTCCCCTCCCGCCAATAGGACGAGATCTGCAGGATCGACGGCCCGCTCAGTCCACGATGGGTAAACAGCAGGCCCTCACGGAACACCGTCTTGCCGTAGCTGACCTGTGCATCCACCGACACACCGGCCAGCCCTCGCAGGCGATCGAGCATGCCCGGCTCGAAAGTAAGCGGCACAAGGCCAGGGCGCGGCGTAACGATTGGAACGTTGAACTGGGTGGCAACCTGATAGGCAAAACCGGTGGCGCCCATCTTGGGAATGGATTTACCGCCCGTGGCAATGACCAGTGCTGGGGAGGTGACCGGACCGTCCGGCAACCGCAGGATGTAGCCGTTGTCCGTTCGCTCGATCGCTTCCGCGCCGACACCGAGTTCCAGTGTCACCCCGCCGGCCTTCATTTCATCGAGCAGCATGTCGATGATCTGCTGGGCCGATCCGTCACAGAAGAGCTGGCCAAGCGTTTTTTCGTGATAGGCGATGCAGTAGCGTTCGACCAGCCCGATGAAATCGGCCGGGCGGTAGCGCTTCAAAGCCGAGATGGCGAATTTGGGGTTTTGCGAAAGGAACGACTGCGGCGTCGTGTGGATGTTGGTGAAATTGCACCGCCCACCGCCCGAAATGCGTATCTTTTTGCCCGGCGCCTCGGCGTGATCGACAATCAGGACCGACCGTCCGCGTTGCCCGGCCGTTGCGGCGCACATCATGCCCGCGGCCCCCGCTCCGATCACAACGACGTCGAATGAACGCATGATACCCTGCTACAAAGAAACACCCGCCCGGTTGGTACCGGACGGGCGGGTTCGGCGCAAACGCTGAACGCGATCAGGCAACGATAAGCGTGTTGCCTGTCGAAACGCGTGAATAGAGATCCATGATATCCTGGTTCATCAGGCGTACGCAGCCCGAGGAGACGTTGGTCCCGATGGTCCAGGGCTCCGGGGTGCCGTGAATGCGATAAAGGGTGTCGCGGCCATTCTGGAAAATGTAGAGGGCACGCGCGCCAAGCGGGTTGTCGAGGCCGCCTGGCTGACCGTTGCGCCACTCCTCGAGTTCGGGCTGGCGCTCGATCATCGCGGCGGGCGGCGTCCAGGTCGGCCACCGGCGCTTGAACTCGATCGTCCCGCGGCCCGACCAGCCGAACCCTTCCCGGCCCAAACCGACGCCATAACGCATCGCCTGCCCGTCTTCCTGCACCAGATAGAGGTAATAATTGGCCGTATCGACGTAAATCGTACCCGGGCGTTCACCCGTGGGGTCTGGAACGACCCGGCGGTAATAGGCAGAATCGACAAAGCGCAGATCGACTGCCGGCACGTAGAACTCGCCATCCTGCACGCCGCGATACACATTGGCGTAAAACGGGTCGAATTGCGGAGTAGCGGGCAGCTCTGGCGCGGGCGTGCTCATGCTCGAACAACCGGCGAGAGTCAGGGCCGAAAGACTGGCAGCTCCGGCTAGGAATCGGCGACGGGGGAGTGGAGTGGTCAATGAGGTCATCTTGTCTGCTTTTTGTTGTCCGGGTGGCTTGCACGGCGCGATGTGAAATATGGCAGGCGCGACATTGTTCCGCCCTCCTCGACGCAGCAGGGCTCGGTGTTGCCTTTCGGCACCACGCCCCTTTGCATCCGGATGGTCCCCCGCGGATCACCGCACATCCTTGAAAAGCGGTCAATTGGCCCGGAACCCGGCATATTCTGTGCGCGTGAGTTCCGGCGCTCACCTAGCAGGATATTGGTTTACAATCGGGAAAGGATAAATGTGATCGCAGATTTGTGAGAGGCACAGTCAGCCTTCGATCTCCTCGCGAAGCATTTCCAGCTCCAGCCACCGATCTTCCATCTCGGCCAGTTTTTGCTGCGCGATGGCGAGATCGGCGGTGACCTTGTCGAAGGTGCTCGGGTCACGATTGTAAAGGCCGGGATCGTCAAGCGTGGTCTGGAGCGAGGCCATTTTGGCACGCACGCCGTCCATTTCTTTTGGCAGCGTCTCGAGGGCGTGCTTGTCCTTGAATGACAGTTTGCGCTTTTGTTGCGGCGGCGGCGCGGCGGGAGCCGGCTTGTTCTTGGGGCTGGCCGGCGTTTTTTCGACCCGGCGGGCCGAAACCCCTGCCCCGCGCTGGACAACCATATCCGCGTAGCCGCCGGCGTATTCGTTCCAGCTCCCGTCGCCTTCAGCGACGATGATCGAAGTCGCGACCTTGTCCAGAAAGTCTCGGTCGTGGCTGACGACGATGACGGTGCCTTGATAGTCGGCAATCATTTCCTCGAGCAGGTCGAGGGTTTCGAGATCGAGATCGTTGGTCGGCTCGTCCAGCACCAGAACGTTCGATGGGAGCGCCAAAGCCCGCGCCAAAGTAACCCTGTTGCGCTCCCCGCCCGAGAGTTTGCCCACCACTGTTCGGGCCTGCTCGGGGATGAACAGGAATTCCTTCATATAGCCGATCACGTGCTTGGGCTGGCCATTGATGGTGAGCGTATCACTGCCGCCGCCGGTCAGCACATCCTTGAGCGTGGCGTCGGGATCGAGCGAAGCGCGGCGCTGGTCGAGCACCGCCAGTTCGAGTCGCGTTCCGAGCCGCACGGTGCCGCTGTCGGGTTCGAGTTCGCCCGTCAACATACGGATCAACGTGGTCTTGCCCGCGCCATTGGGGCCGACGATGCCGACCCGGCTGCCGCGCATGACGCGCGTCGAAAAATCGTCGACAACCACGCGCTCGCCAAACGCCTTGCGGATATTCTCGGCTTCGACGACCATTGCACCCGAACTGCGGCCCTCGGCCACCGTCATTTTTACCGTGCCCTGCGGGCCCCGATAATCCTTGACCTGCTGGCGCAATCCCCCCAGCAGGTCCATACGCCGCACATTACGCTTGCGGCGCGCGGTAACGCCGTAGCGCACCCAGTGCTCTTCGGCGGCTATCTTGCGCGCCAGCTTGTGCTGTTCCTTTTCTTCCTGCTCGAGGAAATCGTCGCGCCAGGCCTCAAATGCTCCAAAGCCCTGATCGATGCGGCGGGTCTGGCCCCTGTCGATCCACACCGTGCTGCGCGTCAGATCGGACAGAAATCGGCGATCGTGGCTAATGAGGACGAGGGCGGACCGCAGCGATTTGAGCTCATCTTCGAGCCATTCGATGACCGGCAGGTCCAGATGGTTCGTCGGCTCGTCCAAAAGCAGGATGTCGGGTTCAGGCGCCAATACGCGAGCCAGCGCCGCGCGGCGCGCCTCCCCGCCTGAAAGCGAGGCGGGGTTCTCCTTGCCCGTCAGCCCCAGCTGTTCAAGCAGGTACTGCGCCCTGTAATTGTCGTCAGCTCCTTCCAAACCACCTTCGACATAGGCAAGTGTGGTTTCAAAGCCTGATAAATCAGGTTCCTGAGGGAGATAGCGCACGGTGGCACCGGGCTGGAAAAACCGCTCGCCGCCGTCTGGTTCGATGGTGCCAGCGGCAATCTTGAGCAGGGTCGACTTGCCCGATCCATTGCGGCCGACCAACGCAATCTTTTCCCCGGGCGCAACCGAGAGGTCGGCCCCTTCCAGCAGGGGCGTCGACCCCATGACGAGGCGGATCGATTGCAGGGCGAGAAGTGGCGCGGCCATAAAAAAACTCAGGTTATTTCGGGGAAGTCCGTCGTGGGTGACAGATGGCCAATATCACTGGCCAATGCAAGCCCCGTCGTCAGGCCGATTGCGCAATCTCGCGCGCCTCGGCATTTATCCTGATCCGCGCCCAGACCGGAAGATGGTCCGATCCCTTGCGGGCCAGATCAGACATGTGAACACCCGAAGCGGCCACATCGATGTCCATCGTCGTGATGATGCGGTCGAAATTGAGCACAGGGCGTGACGAATGAAAGCTCGGACCCGGCGCGACCACCTGATGATTTTCGGCAAAATGGGCGAGGCACCCACCTTCCGTCGTCCACTGATTGAGATCACCCATGATGACCGTCGGCAGTGTCTCATCGAGAATATCGAGCTGGTTGAGCACCGATTGCGCCTGCCGGCGTCGCCAGAGATCAACAAGTCCCAGATGCAACCCGATGACACGCAATCGCTCTTTGCCGACCTGGAAATCGCCAAGCACCGCTCCGCGCGGCTCGAGCGCGGGCAAGGTCAGGGTTTTGGTGTCGAGCACCTCGATGCCCTGACGATAGAGGATTGTATTGCCGTGCCAGCCAAGGCTCTGCTCGCGCACCCCGAAACTGATGGCGAAATAGTCGGTCCGATCGGCAACCATTTCCGGCGAAAGCGACGCGGCGCGGCTTCCGAACCGCCTGTCGACTTCCTGAAGAGCAATGATATCGGCACCGATTTCGGAAATAATATCGAGAATGCGGCCCGGATCGCGCCGCCAGTCGGTGCCCACACTTTTGCGGATGTTGTAGGAAGCAACAGAAATCATTTTTCCATAATTGTCATACCGATGTGGCAGGTCAATGAAGCCGGCCGAACTTGGTTGCTAGAAAATGGTGTTTGCATGGGCTTCGACAAGATCGACGGCACGGGCCAGTTTTTCATCGATAATGGCAAGGTCGCGCGTCCAGTCGGCAATTCCCGTGAGTTCGCTCACCCCACCGGAAATGCCTCGCAGGACGACCAGCGGAACGCCAAATGACTGACAGGCCCGCAGCACAGCAAAGGATTCCATATCGACCATATCGGCATCGATCGCTTCGTAGCCCACTCCCGATACCACATTGGCCCCGGTCGAGAGTCGCGCCTGCGCGATGCCGGGGATCTACGGTTCGAGCGGCAAAACGGCCGGGAGGTCGAGAAAAGGGGTCACCCCACGCCCAAATCCCAGCGCCGTCGCATCCATGTCGCGATAAGAAACCGAGATGGCTTGGTAGACCCCTGTGTGCTCCAGCGTTGCCGAGCCGGCTGAACCCAGAGACACCACAAGATCGGGCAGGCCATCGCCGATTTTCGCATCCGCAAGAGCGCGCGTGACGGCAACAGCCGCCTCGACCGGACCGACGCCCGTCATCACGGGTTCGATCCGGGCTCGCAAATGCGGGCCAAATTCGGGATCGGCAGCCATGACATAAAGAATTGAAACCATGCTCGTGCCTATGCCGCCACCAGATTGCCCGCAAGCAAAATCGATCTGTCGTAAACAACAGCGTCGTCCAAATGCATGCCGTGCCCTGCAGAACGGACCGACCAATCCAAGCAAGGACTGAGCAAAAGTGTTATTCTGTTCCATGGACAGCATCGCCGTGGAGGATCGCCGGTGTTCGATCTGAGTTTTCTGCAGATTCTGACGCGCGCCATTGCAGCCATCATTGTCATGACTTTTATGGGTTTTTGCGCTACGGGTTTTGCGCGCGTTCTGGGTGACCGGGGCGTAGTCTATGACGGCAAGCTCACGCTCAATCCTTTCGTTCACTGCGATCTCTTCGGTCTGTTGGCCGGAATTGTCGGAAGGGTGTGTTGGGTGCGACCGATTGCCATTGATCCAGTCGAAAACAGGATGGGACGTGCCACCCCGGTCGTGGTGGCGCTGCTGACCTTTGCGGCGCTGTTTGTCTTCAGTCGCGTTGTATTGTTGTCGCTGCCGTTGGTGGCGGTCCACTGGCCGATCAGCAGTGCCGCGTTGGCCGACGCAACAATCAGGATGACGTCCAGCATGGCGGTCTGGACATTGGTCATTAACCTTGTTCCCGTTCCGCCATTGCTGGGGGGCTACCTGCTGCTTTCGCTCACCCCGCGCACTCATAAATGGCTCGCAAAGCGCCACCTCTATGTGTCCATCGCGCTGGCCGCTCTCATCGTCGCGACCCATCGTAGCCTTTCCGAAACGCCTTTCGGTGCATTGGTCAATTTTCTTGGGGGGCCATAAGTCATGCAAATGCAGCGGCTTTTCAGTTCGATAGACCGGCGTTTCGTGGAGGTTCCGACCGAAGATGAGGTCTTTGCGTTTTGCACGCTTACGCCTCGTGCACAGGGAGATCTTTGATGAACGATGGCTCCGCCGGCACGCCCGCGATTTTGGTTGAAAGCGTATCCAAGCGCTTTGGTCGTGTTCTGGCGCTTGATGATGTGTCTTTGTCGGTGCGGCAGGGCGAGACATTTGCCTTGCTTGGCCCCAATGGTGCGGGAAAGTCGAGCCTGATCGATATTTTGTGCACGATCAGCAGGCCCGATGGCGGACGGGCCGAGATAACCGGTATCGATGTCGTCAGGCACCCCTTGCAGGCCCGCAAGCGGTTGGGTGTTGTGTTCCAGGAGGCAACGCTGGATACGCGCCTTTCGGTTTATGAGAACCTTAATTTCCACGGCATGGTCTATCAGATGAACCGGGCTGACCGGCGCCGGCGCATCGATGAGATGCTTGCGCTGGTTGAACTTTCCGACTGGCGCGATGCGGTGGTGAGAACCCTCTCTTCGGGTATGCGGCGACGCCTCGAGATCGCACGCGGCCTGATGCACGAGCCCAGAATATTGTTTCTCGATGAGCCCACCATCGGTCTCGACACACAGTCGCGTGCCAAGATCTGGTCCTATCTCGAACAGCTGCGGGCCAGCCAGAATCTCTCCATCATCGTGACAACCCACTATATCGAGGAGGTCGATACCTGCGATACGATCTGCATCATCGATCATGGCAGGATTTTGGTGACCGGCACGCCGGAAACGCTCAAGGCAGCGCATGGCACGAGCCTGTTTCGCGTGACGCCCCGCACGCCTGACGCCCATGCAGCTCTTGTCGCGCGATATCCCGGCACCGTGGAAGGGGCCGAAGGTCAGTTGCTGATCAGGGCAGAAGACGCCGGCAGCGCCGATGCTCTGCTGGCCGAATTCGGAACCCGATTGCGCCAGGTCTCGGTCGATCAGCCGAGCCTTGAAAGCGTGTTCCTGTCACTCACCGGTCGCGACCTGCGCGAGGCGCCGCCTGCCGTCGGCAAGACGCGGGGGCACCCATGAGCCAGCCCCCGCCCAAAGACATGGCCATTCAACCGGGCGAAGACCCGGGCCCATGGCTGGTTGCGGCAACCCGGATCGGGTTTCTCGCCATGCTGATCGTTCTGTGGTGGATCGCGTCGGTCAATGTGGCGCGCAACATCATCCCCTCGCCCTGGGCAACGCTGCAGGCGGCAGGCGGGCTGCTGCAGGAGGGGCGCCTGCAGACCGCTTTTGTCGATTCCCTGTCGGTCTATCTTTCGGGCTATGGCCTTGCGATCCTGTGTGCCATCCCGCTCGGGGTCGCCATGGGCGCGTTCAACCTGCTTGGCCGGACGCTCGAGATCTATGTCTATGCGCTTTCGGCCACCCCCCGCGTCGCGTTCATTCCCCTTATCATCGTACTGCTCGGACTGGGCTCGGAAGCCAAGGTGTTCATCGTCTTTCTTGGCGCCGTAATGCCCATTCTGATCAACACCTATGCCGGCGTGCGCCAGTCCGATCCCGAGCTTGTCGAAATGGCCCGCTCGGTCGGCGCTGGGCGACTTCGGATCTTTACCCGTATCGTGCTACCCGGCGCCGTGCCTTATGTCATTGTCGGCCTGCGCCTTGGCGCTACGATCGGTCTCATCAATACCGTGGTCGCCGAGCTTTATACCGCCGTGCGTGGTCTGGGCGGGCTTCTGGCCATCTATGGCAACACGTTCAGGATGGCGGAGTACTTCGTCATCGTCCTTTCGCTCGCAGCCATCGGGGTCGTCGTGACCGAGGGGCTGCGTTTCGTCGAACTGCGCCTTGCCAGATGGCGGCGCTAAACATCCAAGGGAGAGAGTAAATGACCACCAAATCAATGATGCTGGCTCTGGCCGGATCGGTCGCGAGCCTGGCCCTGATGACCGGCGCCGGGCTGGCGCAATCGAGCGAGCCCTTCCGCCTGATCCTGACCCACCTCGAGCCGCCGCTTGTTCCCAATTCCGTAATGGATCTGGCCGCAGAGCTGGGCTATTTCGAAGCCGAAGGCGTCGATGTCGAACTCGTTCGCGTTCAGCAGACCCCCTCGGCCATCGCCGCGCTGCAATCGGGCGAGGGCGAAATGGCCAATATCGGTGTCGATGCGCTTTTGCAGGTGATCCACAATGGCGCTACCGATTTCCGCGCGGTGACCTCGCCCAACAAATCGTTGCCGTTCCTCATCGCCTCCAAGGACGATATCGCAACGCCTGCCGATCTTGCCGGCCGCAGCTTTGGTGTTGGACGGGTGGGAAGTCTCGACCACTCGCTTTCGACATTGGTGCTGTCGAGCCAGGGCGTTTCAATCGATGATTCCGAAATCGTCTCGCTCGGCCAGCCCGATATCCGCGCCCAGGCGCTCCTGGCCGGGCAGGTCGATGCCACGACCATGTCGATCGGCGTGTGGAGCGAACTGCCCGACACTCAGGGTCTGCATGTTCTGATCGATCAGGACGCCTATTATGAGGGCGCGCCTGTGATCAACAAGGTCAATGCCGTCACCGGCGAGGTTCTGACCGAGCGGCGCGAGGACGTTGAAGCTGTGATCCGGGCTCTGACCAGGCTCTCGCGCGACTTCGCAGAAAACCCCCAGATGTGGGTCGACGCGATGATGGAGGTTCGCCCCGACGTCAGCCCCGAAGTGCTCGAGATGCTTGCGCAGTCCTTTGTTGGCAGCTGGAGCGTCAATGGCGGCATGAGCGTTGAGGAACTGAGCTTTACCAGCGACTGGCTGTATGAGACCGAAGACTTCACCGATTTCGAGCCTCTGGCGCTCGAAGACTGGGTCGATTTCGGGCCTGTTGATGCCGTTCTGGCCGAATTGGGCACTGACGATACCATGGACCCCGCCGATCGATGAGCGTCGTCCATTTCCCGGGAGGTGACCGCGTGGCACCAAAGCCGCAGGCGTCAAAGACCCTGCTCACATTCGCAGATGTCCACAAACGCTTCGTCCAGCCGGACGGGTCGGTCAACACGGCGATCGATGGCGTTTCGCTCGACATCGCCGAACGCGAATTTGTTGCCCTGATCGGCCCCTCGGGATGCGGAAAGACCACAATCCTGCGGCTGGCCAACGGCCTGATCGTTCCCGATGCCGGATCGATCCGGATCGATGGTCGGCCGCCCGAACCTGGACCCGATATGGGCTTTGTCTTTCAGGCCTTCCGCCTGATCCCATGGGCCAATGCGCAGGCCAATATCGAATTCGCTTTGGAAAGCCTCGACCTCTCCAGGGCCGAGCGCGCCGAACGGGCCCGGCATTATCTCGATCTCGTCGGGTTGTCGCGCTCGGCCAAGGCCTATCCGGCCCAGCTTTCGGGCGGCATGAAGCAGCGCGTGGCCCTGGCGCGCGCGCTGGCGGGAGAACCGCGCGTGCTCCTGATGGACGAACCCTTCGCAAGCCTCGACGCGCAAACGCGCGAACTGATGCAGGGCGAATTGCTCTCCATCTGGCGGCGGCTCACCCCCACCGTCGTTTTTGTCACCCACAGCGTCGATGAGGCGCTCGTGCTGGCCGATACCATCGTGGTGATGGGCGCCGGAACGGTGCTCGAAACCATCAGGGTCGATCTGCCGCGACCACGGCTCACCGTCGAAATGCGCGCTGATCCGCGGTTCCTCGAACAGAGGTCCTATTTGTGGAACCGTATCCGCGACCTTGTGCTCACCGACCCCGCCTCTGAATTCTTCGGCCGTAATCTCAACGAATAGGAGCTCCCGATGACCGCCATGTGGGGACAATTGGTCGGCGTCTATGCCATCTGGCTGCGCGAGGTCAAACGCTCGCTGCGCGACAAGGGACAACTGATCGGCGGCGTCAGTCGGCCCCTGCTGTGGGTGCTGATCCTGGGCATCGGTCTCAACCCCTATTTCCGGGGCGAAGTGTATGGCGAAGTGCGGTTCGTGGTGCCCTACACCTATCTCCAGTTCATCTTCCCCGCCGTCATCGTCCTCAACATTCTTTACACCTCCATCCAGTCTGCGGTCTCGCTGATCTGGGACCGCGAGTTCGGGTTTTTGCGCGAGGTTCTGGTCTCACCCATGTCACGCAACATGATCCTTCTGGGCAAGGTCCTGGGCGGCGCCACGACCGCCGTCATCCATGGCTGCATGGTGCTGGTCGTCGCGCGCTTCGTCGGCGTCACCCTGACCTGGGAGACGATCTTTGCAGCTATCGGGCTGATGTTCGCCCTGGCGTTCGGGTTGACCGCCTTCGGCATCGTCATTGCCAATTACGTGCGTGGGTTCGAGAGCTTCGGGGTATTCTCCAATGCCGTGATCCTGCCGCTCTATTTCACCGCCAGTTCCGTCTTCCCGCTCGATCCGGCACTGACCCGCGCCCAGACGCTGGTGACCTACCCCGAATGGCTGGTCATCATCGTCGAGCACAACCCCCTGACCTATGCCGTCGATGCGATGCGCGGCATCCTGATCAAGTTCAATCAGTTCGATCCAGCTCTCGGTTTTCAGGTGGTTGGCATCATGGCCGTCGGCCTGTTCCTTCTGGCCATGTGGGAATTCCGGAAAGTCTGATGTCGGCTCCCGCTCACAAAAGGCCACGCAAGAGCCATTGGCTGTTCGACATGGCCCCTCTGGCGCTCTGCTTTGCGCTGCTGTTTGCCGTGAGCTTCTTGCCGCCCGACAGCGCGCGCTACGAGGTCGACAGGCTCGGTCGGCTCAATGTGTGCATGCCGCCCCTCTACCCGCCGCTTGTGACCGGCAAAGCGGACAGGCCCGGCTTTGAGGTCGAATTGCTCCAGGAAATCACCGAACGGCTTGGCTGGCGGCTCAACATCGTCTCCAACGCGTCGATGGGGCGCGATTTCAATCCACGCAGCTGGCGCATCACCCGTGCCCAGTGCCAGGTCCTGGCCGGAGGCATCGCGGTCAATTCGACGACGCGTTCGTTCCTCGACACCACCGACCCGCATCTCGTGACCGGATGGGCCCTGATCGCACCGCCCGGCACCACCATCGAGACCGTGCAAAGCCCGGTGGGCTTTCTGGCCGGCCTCACGGGTCTCGACCGGATCGGGCTGGGCCAGTATCTGCGCCAGCGCGCCATCACCGCGACCATCGTCAACGACGCCGCCACCCTGCGCGCCCGCCTGGAGGCCGGCGATTACGATGCGGCGATCACCGAAGCCCTGCTGGCCAGCACCACTTTTTCCAACACCAACCTCGCCATCACCGTCCTCGGTCCACCCCTCGAACGCATTCCGCTGGGCATGGGGTTCTGGAAAGGCGATCTGACGCTCAAGCGCGCTGTGCAATCCACGATCGCCAACATCCGCGCAGACGGAACATTGACCCGTCTGGCCGATCGCTACGATCTGGACGCAGACATTCTGTGTCCGTCCGATACCGGCTCATGCTGACAGCCCCCAGGCCCTGCCCCGTTTACGCCATTGCAAACGAGCAGTTGCTGCCGTTATCGGCCAGGCTGTGCCCGGTCGCCCGAGCCGAGATGGACGACCGTTTCGCCCGTGGCCGCAAAGGTCCGGGTAACCTCGCCGGCATCATAGATGAACAACATCTCAACCGGGGTCGTGCCCACATTGTGGAAGCAATGGTTCTGACCGGCAGGAACATAGACTACTTCCATGGGACCAACGGGGCGTCGCGCTCCATCGAACTCGGTTTCGGCATTTCCGCTCAGAATGACAATCTGCTCGTCGCAATTGTGGTGGTGCAGTGCCACGCTCTTTCCAACGGGAAGCGAGGTGGTTCCAGTGGTAACCTGAGCGCCGCATATGTCTGCATTGAAAAACAGCCGCGTAACGACGCCGTTCCCTCTGTCGAATTCATCTATCGTGGTCAGGGTCCTGACCATCGCCCGCTTTTGGGTCATCGTGCTTCTCCCAAGCCGTCGCAGCCGTGCTCAGGCGACCTTTTCGAAATCGAAGCTGCCCGCCGCGAGAAAGCGGGGGATCTCCGTCGCACGGATAGGCGGTGAAAAGAGGAAGCCCTGAACTTCATCGACCCCGGGCAGCTCTCTGAGCAAGGCAAGCTGCCTGGGCGTTTCCACGCCTTCGACGACCACCGACATGCCGAGTTCCGAACTCAAACTCGCCACGCCCGCCAGCAGGCGCCGGGAGCGGCTGCTCACCTCCACGTCCTGCAGGAAGGAGCGGTCGATCTTGACCTTGTCGAGCGGGAAGTGGTGCAGATAGCTCAAGCTGGCATAGCCCGTGCCGAAATCGTCAAGTGAGATGCGCACGCCAAGGTCGCGCAATTTTTCCAATATGGCCCCGATGGCTGCCGTATTTTCGAGCAGAAGCGATTCCGTAATCTCGACTTCCAGCCGATGGGCCGGCAGGCCCGAATGCTCAAGGGCGGAAATCACCGAAGCGATGACGTCCCCCCGCCGGAACTGAACCGGAGAAATGTTGACGGCAACATGCACGCTGCCCGGCCACGTCACGCACCGTCGGCAGGCCTCGTGCAATATGAAATCGCCCAACTCGATAATCAGGTTCGTTTCCTCAGCGACGGGGATGAACTCGGTGGGCGATATCAGCCCCCTTTGGGGATGCCGCCAACGCGCCAGCGCTTCACACACCGTGCTCTTGCCCGACCTGAGATTGACGATGGGCTGGAAGAACACCTCGAAATTTCCATTGTCGAGCGCCGTGCGGATATCGATCTCCAGCGCCCGGCGCGCCTGCACCCGGGCATCCATTTCGGGCTCGAAAAAGCGCCAGACACCGCGACCATCCGACTTGGCGGTGTAAAGCGCCAGATCGGCGCATTTAAGCATTTGCTCAAAACTCGTGCCGTCACGCGGCGCCATGGCGATGCCTATGCTCGCGCCAATTACAAACTGATGGTCCTGGACAGCAAATACATCGCTCAACGTCCTTACAATTCGCTGAGCGACAAGGCTTGCCTCGTCAGCAGACCCTTTCAGCTCGCGCAGGACAACGAACTCATCTCCACCGAGCCGAGCAATGATGTCGGACGATTTCATCACCTTGCGAAGCCGGTCGGCCACAAGGCACAATAGAGCGTCCCCGCACGGGTGGCCCAGCGTGTCGTTGACCACCTTGAACTGATCGAGATCGATAAAGAGCAGCGCACAAGGATTGCCACGGGCAATCAGCGCTTCGAACTGTTCCTGAAAATGCGATCGGTTGGGCAGGCCGGTCAGCGCATCGTAACGGGCCAGATGTTCGATCCTCGCCTCTGCCTTGCGCTTTTCGGTGATGTCTTCGATCAGCAGCACAAATCCGCCAGCCTTGATGGGCTGGAAGGTCAGCTGAAGAATTCTGTGCCCGGCGGCGTCGATTACGAGGGCCTCCGTCCCCTCGGCCTTCATCCATTTCCGAAATGCGGAAAATACCGTGTCGCACGCATGACGCGGCACACCGTTGGCCACAAGTGCCGTATCGAGCAGCGAGGCGATTTCCTGCCCCTTCCAGGTGGCTCTTGCATCGAGATTGAGCAGGCTCGTAAAGCGATCGTTGAAAACAACGAGCCGCTGGTCGGCGTCGAACATGCATAGCCCGTGCGGCATGTTGTTGACGGCAGTGTCGAAATGGGTGGCGAGCGCACGGAGATCGTGTGAGGCGACCACCGCATCGAAAAGCGTAAATCTCAGCCGCGTGGCGATGGTTCTCACGCTCAGGAAGAACGGCACGAGCACCAGCGCAAGAAACAGATAGGCCGCTTCAAGGTGAAGCAGAAGTCCCATGACCATGGGGATCGCCGCACAAGCCGTGGTGAAGGTAACCAGCTGGTCGGATGAATAATTGCGCCCGGTGATTCCGATCATATAGGCAAGGCAGACCGCAAAACTCACCAGATGGACGGCTGGATCGGACGAGAGCGCGAAAGCAAGAAAACACCAAAGGCTCAGCAGCACCGCGAAGGTGGACGAGCCTATGATGTAGCGCCTCTCCCAGCCACGCGCCTGTTCTACCGTTTGCGGACTTGCTGCGTTGCGCTCATAGGCATTCATGTCCATCCAGCGCAAGATGCCGGTCAGCGCAAGCGGAATGGCGCACATGGCAAGCCAGATGATCCCGCTTATCCAGCCCGTCACCAGCGAAGCGGCAATAGCGCTCGCAGTGCCGGAAAAAAGAGAACGCCGGTCCCTATAAAGAGCGCTCACCGAGGAAATATAAACCTCAGCGGGGAGGTCGGGCGCGTTTTCGGGAGAGACTGTACCCATGGTTGCTTCGCCATACCCCTGCAGAACCAATACGATATAAATTGAAAGCTTTTAAAATTTTCTCACGCTATCTCGGCAATTTTAAATATTCCCCTCTCCGCTTCCGGGATTCGACAATTTTACGCCGAGCAGGAACACGCGATCGGCCTGCATTTTTTCTTAAAACCCGCAAATCCTTTTTGCAGCATCCTGATGCTTAATGCACATCTATCGCGCGACTCATAGTTAATACTTGGTTAAAGCACAGTATTACTGTCTTCACAGACGAAGCAGATTCAGCAACGCCGCCCCGCTGACACCGCCCTGACATATTCCTTCAATTGACCTTAGTTAAAATTTTGTTAAAGTAGCTCCCTGTGTGGTTTAGGGGGCGTTCCATGAGTTCAGTATCATCAGTTGGGGCGATTTCGTTTTCCCAGCGTCTGATCGATTTTCTTGACAGGATTCAATATCGTCGTCTGGAAAGAGCTGAAGAACTCGAACATGCGTTCCGCCTGCGCTACGCGGCCTATGTTCGTGAAGGCATGATTCCGATCGGTTTCGAAAAGCGCCTGACCGACGATTACGATCACGCTGACAATGTCCATGTTTTCGGCGTCTACATGGACGGCGAGATGGCCAGCACCATCAGGGTGCATCATGCCAGCCCTGAAAATCCGCATTCCCCTACCGTGGACGCATTTCCTGAAACTCTGAGACCGGAAATCGACAAGGGTCACGTCATCGTCGATCCGACCCGCTTTGCCGTGCACCCCTCTGTCAGTGGTCAGCATCCTGAACTGCCCTATATCACGGCAAGACTGGGCTTTCTGGCTTCCGAGTATTACGGTGCCAATCTAGGCCTTGCCTCGGTGCGGGTAGAGCATCAGGCTTTCTACCGCCGCCTTTTCGGCATGCGCCCCCTGTGCCCGCCGCGCCAGTATCACGGGTTGAAAAAGCAGCTAAGCTTGATGGGCATCGATTATTGCGCCGTGCGAGAAAGCGTCATTGCGCGCTATCCCTTCATGAACGCAACCGAAGCGGAACTCGACTTTCTCTTCAGTCCAGACCGCGCCAAGGTCGACCCGATGGCCACCGCCATATTCGCAGGGCGAGTGGAGCCGGCGAACCTGCACTAGAGCGTTTTCAGGATAAGGGTACCACTTATCCGGTTCGGAAGCGCGACAAAACAATAATCTAGAAGGCAAAATCAGCCGTGGCGCCGGCCAAGGTCGGACGTCTGGCTGAGCACGGCAAATGCCGCGGCATCCTCGATGAACCGCCCGAGCAGCGCATTGAACTCACCCGGAGCATCAAGAAAGGCAGCGTGTCCCGCCGCATTGATAAGATGACATTGCCCATCCCAGAGATTGGCATAGTCAAGACCGGTGAGGTAATCGAGACGCGCAAACGGCTCCCGCTCGCCATTGACCACAGCCAGGGGAACCGGGCTGTGCTCGACGACCTTTTTTTGATCGGCTCCCGCTCCCATCATCAGGCCATACCCCAGGATCTTTCGCATGCGCCAGTCGGCGCGCGCTATCGCATCACGAAAGCGCTGCGGCGGCGACTCCCCGAAGCACAGGCGAGCGAGCCTGTCCATTTCCCGGGGCGTCAACCGCCCCTTCGTGGTCAACGTCAGGTCGAATTGCGGCTGGAAGCCGCGCAGCATGCCCAAAATGCCGCGGGATACCGGCGGCGTTCCCATAATCATGAGCCCCGCGATGCGAGGCTCGCGCTCCAGCAGTTCGATGCCGATATGCCCGCCAAGCGACCATCCAACGACAGCGACGTGGTCAATCGCGAGGGCGTCGAGCACTTCGGCAACCGTGTTGGCGAATCCGGGAATAGTATAGGCTGCCTTCGGCTCGATGGCGTCATCGGATGCACCGTGACCCGGCAGGTCGAGCGCGATGAGGCGATGGCGTTCTGCAAGCGGGCTTTCCAGCTGTCGCGCAAAAACGTCGCTGGAGCTCGAATTCCCATGCAGAAACAGCACCGGAAAGCCGTCCTTGCCGGTTTCAACCAGCGCGATACTTGCTTGCCTTGTCTGAATGCGACTGTACAACATCTCAGGTTCCACCCAGGATACCAGTTGACCCAATTTTAGCGGACCGCGCGTGTAGGCCGCGTTAACAACGCAATTGAGAACTCCCCGCAGGTTCGGACCCATATCCCGGCAAATCATCTTCAGAGGACACCAATGAGCGGATCGCAAACTCAAGCAAAAGAGCAGGCCTACATATTGGGTCATTCCGAACGCGAGTTGGTTCGGCTCGAGCGTCAGGCCGCCCTGTTTGCCGATCTCACCCGCGATATCCTCTTGCGGGCGGGGCTTGAGAAGGGCATGCGTGTGCTCGATGTAGGGTGCGGGGTTGGCGACGTTTCCCTGATCGCAGCCGACATCGTGGGAACCGATGGCGCAATTATCGGCCTCGACCCTTCGGAGGCGGCTCTCTCGGTGGCTCGTGCGCGGGCAGAGGCCAAGGGGCTCGATATCTCGTTTGTCCCCGGCACGCTCGAGGCCATGGAAATCCCCGCCGACATCGACGCAGTGATCGGACGCTTCCTTCTGCTCCACATGACCGATCCCGGCGCCACCCTGGCCGGGCTGGCGGAGCGGCTAAAGCCCGGCACGCTCGTCAGCTTCATCGAGTTCGATATTTCGACCTCTTATGCTCAGCCCGCCTTGCCCCTCCTGCATCGCTGCATCGAGCGCATCACCGAGGTCTATCGCCGGTCAGGCAGAACCGCCGATATGGGTGCTATGCTCTATCCCGCCTACCGGACCGCGGGTATGGCGCCCGAGATGATCGGGCTGACCCGGATCGGCAATGATCAGGACGTCGACGGCTTCGAGTTCATCGTCGAATCCACCAGAAGCCTGACGTCAGCGATGGAAACTTTGGGTATAGCCAGCGCTGCAGAGATCGAAATTGAAACACTGCACGAGCGACTGATTCACGAAGCCCAGGCCGGAACCGACCCGTGCATTTTCTATCCCCGACTCGTCGGCGCCTGGGCGCGGGTTTCCTAAAAGCGGGAAGCGCCGTAAAGGATGGTGAAGGTGCGAGGCGAAGCCTCGAACCCAAGGCCGAGACTGCGACCCGCGCCACGTTACGCGCACCCCATTGGAGCGCCAGAGAACCACATGGCCCGGCTTTTGCGCGTCATGCGGCGGACGGTGCGGCGTGTGTGATATTGAAAATGGTGGGCCCGGAGGGACTCGAACCCCCAACCAGACCGTTATGAGCGGTCGGCTCTTGGAAGGCTGCACACCATAAAGACCCGGTTTTCCTATGGTTTCAACCGGTCGAATGCAAGGCTGAATGTCGGATCATCTCGGTTTGTTCTGGGGGTTTCTGTCCCCATCCTGTCCCCCTAGAACAGATGTTCACGGTTCCATTGCAGCTTTGAACAGCTCGGGATTTTCGGTCGAGTGAAGATTCAGGTGGCCGATCATCATGTATCGTTTACCCGAGATATCGACCTCGAAAGTCCGCATCAGCCTCTCCGTTAGCCTGAAGAACAAGCTAAGATCCTCGACGGCGGCACCGTATTGCGTCCTGTCCATTCCCTTCCACATTGCGTGCAGATAGTTGTCACCGTGGGTATAAAAATCTTCTGCCAACTGCCGGCTCAAAGTCTCGTCCGTGACTTCCACAAAACAAGCGGCGATGCCATCCTCATCTCCTGGGATAAGGTCAATAGCTCTGGGGAAGAATTCGGGGTTGTGAACCTCGAGCCGCTTCATCTTGCGTTTGGCGTTAAATCCAGATCGTAAGTCTCGCTCAAGCGCGTGACCTGCGTCTGAATGGGCAGAGACCGAGAGGAGCATCAGCTCTTCGATGATCATCCTTCGATCAAGATAGCATTGTCTCATCTTGGCCAAGGTTAGGGGGGTCCGCCCTTTTCTAATCGCCTTTAGCCCTCTGTCCAGCGACAGCATATGGGCTTTAATCATCAGAAGGTGATCGAACGCCTGACGCTCTATGATGGGCCTCGCCTTCACTTTCCACTCCGCTTAGACGTGACCGCAGTGATCGCCGATCGCTGATGATCAGGGTGGTGATGGCCATACACTCTCTCCAGGACCTGGACGGACATCCCCAAGAACCCTGCAGCATCCCACAGATCCGCGCCATTCTGCATCATCCAGGTGGCTGCCGTGTGCCGTAGGACGTGAGGCGTCACATCCTTGCCCAGACCGGCTTTCGCTACAGCACCAGCAAAACCCTTGTTCACTTCGCCGACCGGCTTGGAATTCCATTCGACAACGAATTTTTTGGAGATCGTCTTTTCATCGCGGTCCTTAGCCCAGCGCCGCATATGAGCCAGCAACCTGGGTGGCAGACGCACAGGCGGCTGCCGCTTGGTAGTCTCGGCTTTCCCATGCGGCCGACGGTAAAAGACCCCCTGTTCCAGGTCGACATAACCGTTCGCGCTACCGAGTTTAAGGGCTGCCTGACAGATCGCCGATGCACGAGTGCCCGTATAAAGGCCGACCAAAATGAACCGCGCCAGATGTTTGCCGGTCCGCCGTCCCGTGGGCTTGCCGTTCCGCATCTCCCGCATCCGCCAGCACGTCCAGAGCAATTGAGCCGCCTCGGAACGGGTCAGCCAGCGGATTTTCGCTGGCGACCTGGGCGGCAAGGTCACCTCCACGATCTCTCTGCAGAGACCCTCTCTCCGGTGGAAATTGATTGCCGACCGCAGGTCCTCCAGCTCCCGCCTGACACCGGCTTCCGTCACCAGTCGCGGTGCATTGCCCGTCTTCTCGGGCTTCGCCGACTTCCACGGCTGTCCCACGCGCCATTTCGTATATGCACGACAGCTGCGCCCGGTGACGTCAGCAAGGGTCTTACCCTGCCACCACTCTGCCAACTGCAGCACACTAGCCGTGGTCTTCTCGGGCCGAGCGTGATCAGGCGCTTTCTCTTGCAGATAGAGATTCAATACATCGGTGACCAAGATATCCGCTGCCGGGCGCTGCCGGACGGTTTCCGGTTCGTATTTGTCGTCGATGTATTCTGCTAGCGCTTTTTCAGCGCCCGCGCGGTCTTCCGGAGCGCAGCCAGTGACGACCGACTTGCTGCTGTCTCTAATGACCCAGACCGATCGCTTCCGGACCTTGCCGTCTTTTCCGTATTCCGCGGGTTTGAGCCAGAGGCGTGCGCCTTTTGATGGTCTTGGCATCTGTATCTCCACGCCCGAAATTCACGCAATGTCACAAGGATACGGCTGCCAAACCTTTCGCTGACAAGGTCACCCGATCGGATTGCTTCCCGAATTCTGTATTCACTTACGTACTCCCCGGCCTCTGGCAACTGCAGAAGTTTCGCAATCGTTAATGGCCGGTCCGGATGTATCTCATCCTGAAAAGGGGTAACGACCGCCCTAGGACGGTTCCGTAGTTTCGGATGTAGATCGGGATCGCACGCATAATAGACCAATGCCGCGGCCATCGGAACGGGCTGATTAAAGGGCGAAGTGGGTTTGGCAAGCGACATCATGATTCGAGCGTCGCCCGAATTTAGATTCAGGGCAACCCAATTTTAAGTCCTTGATATAGATTTTAAATCGGCGCTGGTGGATTTTAAGTCGCAGGCAATACCATGCACCTTGTTCTCTCTATGTTCCGGATTTAAAATCCGGACTCATGAAGCGTCCGAAATCGGTCCTCATCGTCGACTATCCGTGGGTCGTGGTCCGTGTGCAGTGCAATCTGTGCAGGCGAAACGGCCAATATCGGCTTGCTCGGCTGGCAGAGAAATTCGGTGCAGAAACCTCGCTGGCGCACATGCTCGACCTGCTGGCCGCTGATTGTCCCTGGACTGCAGATCGGTTCAAAGCGCAAAAATATCGAAAGGGCTGTGGCATTCACCTCCCAGACATCGAACGTGATCCTACGCCCCCTGACCTGCCGCCTGCCTTGGGCGGGCTGCAGATCATCGAGGGCGGGAAGAAAAGAGCCGCAGGCTAGTTCATTGCCCGCTTCAAAAGATGCTCGCGGCCCCGCTTGTTCAGGCCGGAAACTATTCTCGGCTGTTCTTTTGTCGCCATGCGGTTTTGGACGAACCGTAGCTGGCGATCATCCGTGCCGTAAACGAACCGGACGGCAAACTCGACGACCTGTCGGTTCGCCTCCGTGACCAGTTCGGCAGTAGGTATCGAAGATATACGATCAACCGTTTCCACATCTTTGGCTGCGAGGAACAGCTTTCGAGGCCCTATCGGTAGCGCCAGATGCCCGTTCTCTGCCATTAGTCCATTCGTTCGAATAATTGGACGATCGGACGTCAACAGCTCATGCTCCGCACCGGTAGTGTCAATGACTGCCCAAGTGAGGGCGTTCATTTTCTCACCCACACCTTTCCCATCGATCAGTTTTATGAGGGCCCTCATGGCAGAAATTTCCATTTCTTCCTGCTGTCAACGGCGGGGTAAAAGTCGGCCATTGGGCGGCGCAAAACCAGGCCACTTGATGTTGGGGGTATCGAGCGCCGGGAGGGCGTAGCCCGAGCGGTGTTCGATACCCCCAACATTGCGTTTTTCAGGACGTGCGGCTGGCTTTGCGTGCCCGGCTTTGGGCGAGGCGATAGCTGTCACCATTCATCTCGAGGATGCTGACGTGATGGGTCAGGCGGTCGAGGAGCGCGCCGGTGAGGCGCTCGGACCCGAAGGTCTCGGTCCATTCGTCGAAAGGCAGATTGCTGGTGATCAGGGTGGAGCCGCGCTCGTAACGCTGCGAGATCAACTCGAACAGCAACTCGGCCCCGGTCTTGGACAGCGGCACGAAGCCCAGTTCGTCGATGATGAGCAGCTTGTAGCCAGCCATCTGCTTCTGGAAGCGCAGAAGGCGACGTTCGTCGCGCGCCTCCATCATCTCGCTGACCAGGGCGGCTGCGGTGGTAAAGCCGACGGACAATCCCCTCTGGCAGGCTGCCAGGCCAAGACCGATCGCAACATGGGTCTTGCCCGTGCCACTGGGTCCGAGCGCGATAACATTCTCGCGCCTTTCGATCCATTCGCAGCGCGCCAGTTCCAGCACCAGCATCTTGTTGAGCTTGGGGATGGCGGCAAACTCGAAGCTGTCGAGGCTTTTGGCGGCCGGGAACCGGGCGGCCTTGATGCGACGCTCGACCATGCGCCGTTCCCGGTCGATCAGTTCGAGTTCGACAAGTCGGGCAAGATAGCGGACATGATCCACGTCCTCGAGCGCGCATTGGCGGGCAAGCTTGTGGTGCTCGCGCAGGAAGGTCGGCAGCTTGAGCGCTTTGAGGTGGCTGGCAAGCAGGAGTTCGGGAGCATCGCTGCTCATGCCAGTTCCTCCTCGCGGTCCAGCAGACCCATATAGGCCTTGGCCGAGGTCGTCTCGACACTGGCTCTGGGCAGATAGGGGTAGATGGCAAGGTCGAGCCTGGGTGGCCGGCGTTCGGCCCGGCACAGGACGAGATGCTTGATGGCATCGAAGCTTATGGCGCCCAGGTGCAGCGCCTGCTTTATGGCCGCATGCAGGTCGGCCAGATCGAAGCTTTCCAGAAGACGCAACACTTGCACATAGGCGCGCCGGCCCTGCTTGCCCATCCGCGCTTCCATCAGGCGACGCAGTGTGGCGAACGCCTCGGGAAGTTCCCAGCCCTGGAGCGGGGCCGCCTGGTCGAGCGCATTGATCTTGTGCTCGATCAGCGGCAGGTAATGCAGTGGGTCAAAGACGATGTCTTCGCGCCCATAACTGCGCGGATGACGGGCGATGGTCTCCCCGCCGCAGCCGATCACCACCTCATCGACATAGCCACGGATCCAGGCGTCCTGATGGCCATAGGCAACAGGGACGGAATAGTCGTTGGTTCTGTAGCGCACCAGCGCCTGGGAGGAGACCCGGCCGCTGGCCTGGTCGCAGGCCTCGAAGGGCGATGCCGGCAGCGGCCGCATCGCCGCCAGATCGCGTTGCAGCCGTTCGCCGATCGTCTCGCTCTCCCCGCGTAGCCGATCGCCCTGGCGCCTGCGGCACTGCTCCTCGAGCCACAGGTTGAACGCGTCCCAGGTTGCAAATCGGGGGATCGGCACCATGAAGTTGCGGCGGGCATAGCCCACAAGTCCTTCAACACTGCCCTTGTCATTGCCCTTGCCGGGGCGGCCATAACGGTCCCGGATCAGGTAGTGGGACAAAAACCCGCTGAACAGCGTTGCCCGCTTGCGCGTGCCGTCAGGAAGAATTTTTGCCACCAGGCAGCGGTCGTTGTCGTAGACGATCGATTGCGGCACTGCGCCCAGAAAGGCGAACGCGTGGATATGGCCGTCCACCCATGCTTCAGCCACAGCTGCCGGATAAGCCCGGACATAGCAGGCGTCGCTGTGGGGCAGATCGAGCACGAAAAAGTGCGCCTTCTGTTCCACCCCGCCGATGATAACCACAGCCTCCCCGAAATCGGCCTGTCCATGTCCGGCAGGATGGGCCAGCGGCACAAATACTTCCTGACCGCGCCGGTCCCGCTCGCGCATGTAGTCCTTGATGATCGTGTAGCCGCCGGCAAACCCATGTTCGTCACGAAGGCGATCAAAAACGCGTTTGGCCGTATGACGCTGCTTGCGCGGGACCGCCCGGTCCTCGTCAAGCCACCGATCAATGATCGCGATGAACGCGTCCAGCTTCGGGCGTCGCACCGGCGCCTGCCGCCGATAGCCCGGCGGAACAGAATACGCCATCATCTTGCGAACCGTATCGCGCGAGATGCCGAAATGCCTGGCTGCTTCGCGCTGGCTCATGCCGCCATCGCAAGCCAGACGAACCTTCAAATATAAGTCCACGGTGTAGATCCCTCGTCCCTCCCGCACAAATTGCAGAAGGAAAATAGGTGGACGACTTTTAAGCCGCCCGCAGCAGGACAATCCAGCCGCTACCGTGGACTAATTTTGCACCGCCGTTCTCAAGATTGCGGGGTAATGTCGTCGTTGAAGTGAACTGGAGCGACTTTACAGCACCTGACAGCGACATCGTTTACACGTCCGGATTCAACGATTCCGAGGGATCGATGCCGCGCACGCGGACGTCCGGAACAAATAACCCGTTGCGGCCGGTAATGTGATTGCGATTGATGGAATGTCGCTCGCCGGGACTGCGCCGGCAACGCTGGCAGCGTCCCCTTGCTGCCCGCTTAATTGAAGCGGGCACGGTTAGCGCGGAATTCAGCCAAATTGCGCGCCTTGCGCTCGCACTCGACCTCAGCTTCGAGCTCCCGCACGCGGGCCTGAAGCGCGGCGATCGTCGCATCATGGCGATCGATGATTTTTTGTGCTTTCTTCTCAAGCGTTGCGAGATTCCGACTGTATGCGCGAGCCAAACCGAATTCGACTTCTGTGATACCTACTGCCATGTCGGCCTCCAACTACTGGACTATGATCTAATACCATAGTAGAACAATAGATCGTTTCTGGCGTACCCGTGCAGCCGCATTTATTTCTAAATTTATGCTTCCGCAGCCAATGAGCCAGCTCGCGGTATTGCAAACGACCCTCGCACATCGCCTTCCATCTTCCAGTCGGAAGCAGCATGTCGTCTCCTAAGCGGTGGGCAGTGAACTCCGGCGAACCGACCGGCAGCTACCATGTCACAGATCGCATCCGGATCCCTGCCCGGGCGCAGGAGCTAATCATTGGTCATCCTCTTGTCTTCGCGAAAAGAGTGCCTCACGCAGTGTTCTAAGCTTGGGCGAAGCCTCCTTTTTTGCTCGGCGTTCCTCGAGGCCCCGAATAAGATCGGCGATCTGATTCATCTGCGTTGACATGGGAGGATAGCTCGGAATTCGGCGTTCAGTCTTGGGAGACAAACCCGAACTGCTCGCTTTCTCATCGTCAGCCACTATATTCTCCTTTTTATCGAATGGGTTGCGGCCCGCTTCTACCGAGGACAGGAATTTCAATCCAACACACGCTTACCCCGCCCTCTTAAGCATCGATGTGGCTTTGAGGGTCGCTGCGCGAGCAGAAATTGGTTGCACCGAGGCTCATGGCCCTACATCATCCTAGTGCCCAACAACAGAGTGTCTGTAGGATCCAAGCAGCAAGGTGACATCTCATGGGCATTGCGATGAACCACCCCTTATTTCACTCGACGGTAAGCGACTTTTGCAGGCAAACCGTATTTCCTTGCGATCCGCAGTAACATCCCTGTCAATTCTCTAAACATTAATCCACATCTTGATGTCAAATATCCGACAGCGCCACTTTTCTGATGCTCGTGACGCCGCGTTCAAACGCGTCGCACGATGGACGCAATCAGTTGAGGCCCTTCCCGGCGAGGACGCCTTGTTCAGCCATTGCTTTAATGAGGTGATGAAGTGCAAGCAGCCGCTGTCTTTGCTTGAGAAGAAAAAGATCGCTGGCCAAATTGCTGCATCCATTCGCAAGAATTTCGATCCGGCAAAGCGGCGTCCGCCGCCTAAAACCAGTCGCACAGATCGATACGCACGGGATTTGGAACTGTTGAGGAGCCATTTGGCGCGGAGTGAAGGTGAGAGCGCACCTTCCTATCGCGCGTTGGCCCTCCGCTATGAGATGAGCCCAAACAGTGTAAAGCGGATAGTTCGTAGCCACTTGGGACCAACTGATGCCCAGTGGCGACGGAGCGGTGCTCTTACCGACGAAGCTCGAATTACAGTTCGATACCTGGATTCTCACTTACCCGTCGAAGGTCTGCATTTCGTCCATCATGACGATCTTGAGAAAGCCGTTCTGACCGCAATGGGCCTGGATCTCTACGAAGCTCACCGCGACGCGAAACTCGATATCGATGGGATTGCGAAAGAAATAGCTGAACATCAACTTGGACTGCAATTGATAGCGGTTGCAACTGGCATTCTGATTTCGCGTGGTCGGAAAATCACTGAGAGGCAAGCACGAGAATGGCTTGGAAAGAGGCGACACATCAGCCAGAAGCAACTTCCGAAATATGCCTTGTCGAAGCGCAATTTAGTGTTCAGCGACTTGGCCATGGTGGTCCGCACCACTTTCGAACACGTGCATGCACTGGATATCGGGGAGTTCGTGCGAATCTCCCTCTTTCCGGTGGCAGCCGTGAATGATCATATCCTCGACAATATGATAGGTACCGACTCGACGTTCTATAACCTCGAACGACTGAAAGTACACGATGTAGAAGGGGTCGAACGTTCGATCCGATTAGCTCAGAATGCGTTATATCGGCAAGGTGACGGCGGCGCATTCGAATGGGCCGCGACACATAATCCTCGGGATGCAGACGCGATCTTAGCCATTCGCTTGCTGCTGCAGACGCTGGATGCTCGAGAGAATCCACATGCTGCGGTCCTCGATTGGATTGATGAGACGAGCTATGTCGAGAAGATCTGGTTTGACATCCTTCCTGGCAGAAAGGTTTCAGATGTCACTGTGTTTTTGGCTCATCTTGATGCATTCACGGAAGCCTATGGCGCGGGTAGCATTTCCGATCGTGAGATCCTGGGTCAACTGGCAAGGATGTCATATGATGCTGACTAGCATCAGCGCAAGAAGGACGAGCCTCAAGGCAACCGCTGTTGTAACGTTTTACATAATGCTAACTAGGCCGGCTGGAATGGTCGCACCTTTTACCCTGCTGCTTGACCTACCACATCGGTCCTATGTTCCGAAAGTTTTAGTATTATGTAAAACGTTACAGACACTTCCCTTCACACGGGTCCGCCCTAATGCTGTAGCCTCGCGACCATCTGTCCCCGCATTGATCTCCACGAACCTGATGCGTAGCACCACAGTCCGCGGCGCATCCGCCGTTTCCAACCGAGACCCAGCCTACATTGCGCCAACGTCAGACCAGCGGCTTCTGCAGGCCCGGAACTAAAGCCGCGATCGAGCCACTGGATCATCGCAAATGGCCGCGAGACCTAGCACTCGTTGCCCATCGGACTTGGGATTGAAGATCGAAAGGCGTGATCCTGCCTCCTGCAGCACTGAAGCCTTCTCGTCGTATCAGCCTGAGCTGATAGCCATCGGAACCGTGACACAATCGTAAGCGCCCCTAGGGGGCAAACATCGAAGCTCATCCGGCGGCTACTCCATATCGGGCACCGGACCAAAGCTGAACAGCACAGTAGGCTCGCCATATTCGCCGATATCCGGCTTGGCTTCGCGTGACCATGCAATCACTGCCGGATAGGCATTCACCAAAGAGCCGGCTTCGATCTTTGCACGCCCCTCGTTCTGGAACTCTCTGGGCTCAAATGCCGGACGCATCCCCCCTTCCCCATCGTCCTCGAACGCCATCACCACGATCAGTTTGCTGGGCGCTGTCGCCTTTTCCATTCAAGTCCCTTTCCAGTTCTGCAATCAACGCCAGGCAGGTCTGTTCGCCAATATCGGCATTCTCGGCTTCACGCCAACGCGCCGGCACACGCTGGAACGCTTCCAGCCGCTTTCGGTAACGCGCCAAGAGCCTGCGGCGCATGACGATGTTTGGCCCTGACCTCGGCACCATACTCATGCCGCTTCATCCGCTTTTTGTCCCACTGCGACGATCTTCAATACACCATCGGGCAAAGGACGTTGGAGTTGGACGGCGTCTTCCCATGGGGCAGTCAGCCAGGTCTCGATGTCTTCTGGCGTCGTTAAAATGACAGGCATCGCCTTGGGATGGATGGCTGCGACCTCCGCATTGGGGTCGCAGGTCAGAAAGCCATAGAGATCGGCTGTCACCTCGCCTTCCTTGACCTTGCGGGTCGAGGTCCAGGCCATCACGTGAATGCCGGCAAAAACTGCGAGCGGTCGGCTCTCATCCAGAGCAAACCACGTATCGCCACGCTTCTTGCCGTCAGCGCCCGGCAAATGATCGAACTCGGAAAAGCTCGTAAACGGCACCACGCAGCGATGTTCTGTGCCCAGCCATCGGCGCCAGTGTGGGCTCCTGGTGTTTCTGATGTTGGTGACGCCAGGGTCGGTCTTTTTCCCCTTAAGCACAAATTGCGGGCTCGGCATTCCCCATCTGGCCATGGCCAACTCACGCACCCCGGCGACGTTGCGGACGACAGGAGCGGCATAGTCCGGGAAAATGCCCGGCAATGGCGCCATGTTGCCGACGCTGTCGGAGACCGACCTGGCGCGCGTCAGATCAATCACCGACTGGCGGGCCGAGGTGTGGCTGTAGAGATTGCACATGATCGCCTCCTTGCGCTCTGATCACATCTTAAAAATGCGCGCAGTGCAATCTTGTTCTATCTTTGTTCTCGTCTTATGACTCGCGGTCTCGTCGCTGTGAATCGAAAACGACATGTTCAAACAAACCGACACCATTGCAGCGTTTGGACCTCCGCTTCTGGTTATCGAATGCGTCCAGTGCAACCGGCGGGGCCAGATGCAGCTGCACACCGCCGTGCGCCGGTTTGGCATGATCACCATAGCCGATCTCCTAAAGCGCGTCGCCGAGGATGGCGGTTGCCCCTCGGTCGCGAGGAACCAGTGCACGGCCTTTGTGCAGCCGACACCGGTTACCTACTGGGCGAAGCTCTCTGATGCGCAGGACAAGGGCTGGCGCCCAGTCCTTGTGTGTCAGCGCCGGCACTATGCGTTCAAACGGGTTCGAGCCTGCCCTGCCGTCGCTTTGGATCGGACGACGCTTGTCGGCACGCACGGTCGGCAGTGCAGCCTCGAGCGCCTTGAGCGCTGGGCACGATGCCCACAATGCGACTCCGGCGGCGCCACCATCCGGTGGATTTTGCCCGGCGATGATACCCAATTCCGTGACCCATCCGAGATGGTGCAATTGTGATGCATGCCAACCCGATCACACAGCCGACAGAACTCCGACATGCGATAACGCTGGCCGGCCGCGATAGCGCCTGGCCAGAGCTGACCGATCAGGAGGCGCTGGCCATGTATATCCTGGGCTTTCGCTTTTCGATATTTGATCCTGACAAGGGCGAGTATCGGCTGTCTATACCCTATACGACTGTGCGAACGATCGATCGCGATGAACTGATGTTCATTCAAGATGCTGAGCGCTAGTCCCCTCAACGCAGCAGGAGCACCGGACGTGGCCGAACCCGAGGTGGGACAGGACGGCATACGCAAGATCATCCACGTCGACATGGATGCCTTCTTTGCCTCGGTCGAACAGCGCGATGATCCCGCACTGCGTGGCAAGCCGGTAGCCGTGGGTGGCGCGAAAAAACGGGGTGTCGTCGCGGCCGCCAGCTATGAGGCACGCCAGTTCGGCGTCCGTTCGGCCATGCCATCGGTCACAGCGGCGCGCAAATGCCCCGAGCTGATCTTCGTCAAACCACGGTTCGAGGTCTATAAATCGGTCTCTGCGCAGATCCATGAAATCTTTGGAGAATACACCGCGCTCATCGAGCCCCTTTCGCTTGATGAGGCCTATCTCGACGTCACCGAGAATTTTAAAGGAATGGCGATCGCCAGCGAGATTGCCGAAGCGATCAGGGCAAGGATCTTTGAGGTGACAGGTCTGACCGCCTCTGCCGGGATCTCCTACAACAAGTTCCTCGCCAAGATGGCGTCTGGGCACAACAAGCCCAATGGCCAGTTCGTCATCACGCCGGCGAAAGGGCCGGCGTTTGTCGAAACTCTGCCGATTGAGAAATTCCACGGCATTGGCCCGGCCACGGCAGCGCGGATGAAAGCACTCGGCATCCAGACGGGAGCCGATCTCAAGGCAAAACCCCTGCCCTTCCTGCAGGAGAAATTCCGGTCATCGGGCAGCTATTACTACTGGATTGCCCGCGGTGTTGATCATCGCCGGGTCAAAGCCGATCGCATTCGAAAATCGGTGGGAGGCGAGAACACCTTCTTTGACGATGTGCACGCGCTGTCCGAAGCCAGAGAAAAACTGGCGCCCATCATCGACAAGGTCTGGCGCCATGCCGAGGCCAAAGCGCTCTACGGGCGCACGTTGACCCTGAAAGTCAAATATTCTGACTTCGAAATCATCACCCGCAGCCGCACCATGCCGCACGCTTTGCGGACCCTGGGTGAAGTCGAAGCCGTCGCCCATGCTCTGCTCGACCCGGTGTTTCCGGTCGCAAAAGGCATACGGCTGCTTGGGGTAAGCCTGTCAGGCTTTGCTGAGAGTTCAGAGCGAGAGAATAATGCCGAGCAGTTGAGTTTGGCTTTGTAGGTTCGTGCCGTCGATGCTGCAGCTTCCGAGAGTTACGTGTCCTCAGCTGACGCGCATTGGGATTGAGCAAACGTCTTTAATGCGCCAGTATCGCTCGAACCATCCGGGGGGCAGTGCATGGATTGGGCGAAGCGAACTGCGCAAAGCATCCTCGGCGATGTCGTCCAGCCGTTCCATCCTCTGTCTGTCCGGTCCATTCAAAGTCTTCTTGTCGATGCGCTGCGTACGGCAGCAGCCATGCCGAGCGGCCAGGCCATCTCCATTGAAGACTGGGAGGCTATGGCCAGCCGTCTTTTGTCGCCGATGGATGGGCATATGGATCCCGAGCACATTGAGGGGCTGCATTCTCGGATAACCGGCGCTCTTATTGCCTCGCTGGGACGACCCGAAGAGGTAGTTGAGCGGAAGTCTGTGTTGGCCAAGTAGGCCGTACATCTGCCCAAAACAGTGGCACAGACGCTTCATCAAGAACTTGCCTTTGGCGTTTCAAAACACGGTAGGCAGGCGATGCCGGACGCCTAAGCGCACAACTGTGGCGTCCGATCTCATTTCCGTGCCGCGCCCCCACTCACCACATGCTGCGCATCTTTGCTGCGATATCAACACGTGTCGGCTGGGATGGCGCAAGATCGGCACGCACCGGTGTCACTGGCGGCCAGAGCACATCGTCGAACAAATGCGTCAATGACCGCGGGATGAAACGGGTGCGTTGGGCATAAAGATGCCTGTCGCCATGGCGCGACTGCTGGGTCACGTAGAACTTTTGCGGCACCAGCAGGTGCAGCTCGTCCTTGGCCCGAGTCATGGCCACATAGAGCAGACGGCGCTCTTCTTCGAGCTCTTCGGTCGTTCCTGCGCCCAGGTCCGAGGGCATACAGCCATCGACCACATTGAGCACATGGACCGACTTCCACTCCTGCCCCTTGGCCGAGTGAATGGTCGAAAGAATGAGGTAGTCTTCATCCCGAAGCGGGACACCCGGCTGGTCGCTGGTGGCGTCGGGGGGATCGAGGGTGAGATCGGTCAGGAAGCGGTCGCGGCTCGGATACCCGCTCGCGATCTGTTCGAGCTGAATGATGTCGGCAGTGCGAATGTGTGCGTCTTCATACCCGGCCTCCAGCAGCGGCTCATACCACTGGCGCACATAGGACAGTTCGAGCGGCCAGGCGATCTCTTTCCCAGACAACCGTCCAAACAGCGTGACAAGGTCGGTCCAGTGCTGCCCGGCCTTTAAGGGCTTAGGCACCTCGGAGAGCGCCCAGACCGGATCTGAACTTGTGTCCAGGGCATCAAGAACCCGCCCCGCCGTGCCTGGGCCCACTCCCGGTATCAACTGCAGCATCCGAAAGCCGGCAACGCGATCGCGCGGGTTTTCCACCCAGCGCAGGACGGCCAGCATGTCCTTGATGTGGGCTGCATCGAGAAATTTGAGCCCGCCGAACTTGACGAAGGGTATGTTGCGGCGGGTCAATTCGATCTCGAGCGGACCTGAATGGCTGGAGGTTCGGAACAATACAGCCTGCTCCTTGAGCGGGGTGCCCGCCTCACGCGCCTCAAGAATGGATGTGGCAATGTAGGCAACTTGGTCGGCACCATCTCGGACAGTGACCAGCTGAGGCTTGGCCTCCGACTGGCGCTCGGACCAAAGGTTCTTGGTGAAGCGCTCGGTCGCCTGCTCGATGACCGCGTTGGCCGCAGCAAGGATCGGTTGGGTCGACCGATAATTGCGGTCCAACGTGACGATTTCGGCATTGGGCGAAAACGATACCGGGAAATCGAGAATGTTTCGAACCGTAGCGGCCCGAAACGAATAGATGGATTGGGCGTCGTCACCCACCACCGTCAGCCCCTGCCCGCTTGGGCGCATGGCCAGAAGAATCGCAGACTGAAGCCGGTTGGTGTCCTGATATTCATCGACAAGGATATGGTCGAACTGGTCGGACACGGCCTGGGCAATCGCCGGCTCATCCATCATCACGGCCCAGTAGAGCAGCAGATCATCGTAATCGAGAACGTTCTGGGCCTGCTTGGCGGCGACATAAGCACCGAACAACGTCCTAAGTTCGGCGCCCCACATGGCACACCACGGGAATGTCTTTTCCAGCACCTCGTCAAGGTCGGCCTGAGCGTTGACCACCCGAGAGTAGATCGACAGGCACGTGCCTTTGGTCGGAAACCGAGAGGCAGTCTCGCTCAACTTGAGTTCGTGCCTCACAAGATTCATCAGATCGGCGGCGTCTTCGCGATCATGGATGGTGAACGCAGGATCGAGGCCGATCTGATGGGCATGTTCGCGCAGC
This sequence comes from Pelagibacterium flavum, assembly GCF_025854335.1. NCBI lineage: Bacteria > Pseudomonadati > Pseudomonadota > Alphaproteobacteria > Hyphomicrobiales > Devosiaceae > Pelagibacterium > Pelagibacterium flavum. The sequence continues at coordinate 1,459,061 of NZ_CP107716.1, read as the reverse complement.
AGCCGAGCACCAATGCCATGGAACGTGCCCGCCCAGGTCAGCGCATCAGTCACAGCGCCCGATCCCACTCCGAGGACACGCGCGGCGATGCGTTCCACACGTCGGCTCATCTCGGTCGCTGCCCGGCGCGAAAAGGTCAAAAGCAGCATACGTCGAGGGTCGGCGCCGTTGACCATCAGATGCGCCACACGATGGGCCAGCGTGTTTGTCTTGCCGGACCCCGCGCCAGCGATCACCAGCAACGGTCCGGGTGCGGAGGCCCCTACCCCATGCTCAACCGCCTGGCGTTGGTTGGTGTTCAACACATCCAGATAGCTCGTGTCGGTGGCGACGAATCGATCAATGACAGACATGCAGTATCGAACCGCATTCCCGTTTTGTTCGCAACAGGTGATATTGGGCTGCTTTTGGAGCGCTGAAATGCTGCGTTCATTTCGAACGCCTATCTTCGATATGTGTGCGATTGGATGCGTGAAGGCGTATTGATCATACCAACGGATTCCGACCGCGAACCCGTCCTGCTGTCATTCTTCACCCAATCTGTGATCCTGCCGCCCGGGGGTGAACCTGTCGGTGTCGCCGACATACGCCAGATCGGTGCAATCGGCCGCGAATACGCCGACCGGCCCGGGACATCCCAGGCCCTTACGATTAAGGCATGCGCCGACGTGCTGAGCGATCTCGGGCTCGGGGCGGGGCAGTTCGGCTGCATCGGCGACCGGACTGCCGACCGGTTCTGGCCGGCCTTGTCGGAGCACCTGCCAAAGTCTCGCATGGAGACCGCCAATTCCATAATCGACCGCATGCAGAAGATCCGTTCGCGGCGCGAAATCGAGATGTTCCGCGCCGCCGCACAATTGATTTCCATCGGGACGCAGGCGGCCTATCACGCGACGCGGCCGGGGGTGTCGGACCAGGAAATCCTGGCGGCCTTTACCTTCGCCCAGATGGCGCGCGGCGGCGAGACTGGCGATGGCTATCAGATCGGCATCAACCAATACGGCACCCATTGCGGAAAACCCTATGGCCGCGTCGTCCGACCGGGCGATCTGGTCAATCTCTATGTGTCCAACGTCACTTATCAGGGCTACACGGCCCAGACCGCCCGAATGATCGCTGTGGGTGAAATTACAGAACGACAAGAGCTCGTTCTCGATGTGTGCACGAAGGGCGTCAAACGTGCAGAAGCGTTGATCAAGCCGGGAGCGTCGATGAGCGACGTTAACAACGCGGCGTTCGCACCGTTTGTCGAGAACGGCTTGCTCGACTCTCCGGCGGCTCGAACTATGCCCTACAATTGGAGCACGGCTCCTGACGGGGGACCTCTCGCCATCCCCAGAGGCAAGGTGAGTGAGCCCGATTGGGAAGCCAAGGGGCGCTCGCTCGATCACATCTATCCCGCGCTCGCCGGTCCCCATAATCCCAATCTCGGGCATTCTGTGTGAATAGCCCCTAGATTTCTGGACGCCTTCTTCCCTAAATTTGAGGCAAGGAGGCCATGATGCGGTCTGGCAATTTCAGTGATGAGTTCAAGCGTGATGCGGTCGCGCAGATTACCGAGCGGGGATACCCCGTTGCGGAGGTTTCGAAGCGTCTCGGCGTGAGCCCGCATTCGCTCTATGCTTGGAAAAAGAAGTTCTCTAAGCCCTCGGGATCGGACGATGTGGATCAAACAGCAGAGATCCGGCGACTGAAGAAGGAACTGGCGCGCGTCACCGAGGAGCGCGACATCTTAAAAAAAGCCACCGCGTATTTCGCCAAGGATGCAAAGTGAGATACGCGTTCATTGCCGAGCATCGCCAGCAGTTCACGGTTCGGGCAATGTGCCGTTGCCTGCGCATCCGACCCAGCGGTTTCTACGCGTGGCTGAAGAATCCGCTGAGCAAGCGGGCGTTGGAAGATGCACGTCAGACGGAGCTCATCAGCAATGCCTGGAAGGAAAGCGGCAGGGTCTATGGCTACCGCAAGCTCCATGACGACCTTCTCGATCAGGGAGAGACCAGTTGTGCCAACCGCATTGCTCGTCTTGCGAGGCTTGCCGGGATCAAGGCGCAGATCGGCTACAAGCGACGGCCCGGCTCCTATGGCGGCAGGCCCTCGATCGTGGTCGACAATACCTTGGCCCGCCAGTTCGATGTGGAGGCTCCAGACAGGGCGTGGGTGACCGACATCACCTACATCAGAACCCAGGAAGGCTTTGCCTATCTGGCCGTTGTCATCGACCTGTTCTCACGTCGTGTCATCGGCTGGTCAATGCACAGCCGCCAGACAACCGACGTCGTGTTGCAGGCTTTGCTCATGGCAGTGTGGCGTCGAAAGCCCAAGAACAAGGTCCTGATTCATTCCGACCAGGGTTCCCAGTTCACCAGCATGGACTGGGCAGCATTTCTCAAGCATCACAATCTTGAGCATTCAATGAGCCGACGGGGGAATTGCCACGACAACGCTGTGGCAGAAAGCTTCTTCAATCTGCTCAAGCGTGAGCGGATACGGCGCAGAACCTATCGAACACGCCAAGAGGCAAGGCAGGACGTGTTCGACTACATCGAAATGTTCTACAACCCAAAACGAAAGCACGTCCGGAACGGGATGCTGTCACCCGTCGAGTTCGAACGACAGCAGGAAAACTAACCCGAGGGTGTCCACGAAACTCGGGGCTATTCAGTGGGCATGGCCGGAGCACAAAATAGCTTCAATGTCTCCTCGCACAATTACGACACGCTGGAAGAGGGAATGGTCTTCGTTTTGCACGCTCAGTGGCTTGAGCCACTCAGTGCTGGCGCGAACATCGGGGATTGCTATCTGGTGACCAAAGATGGCTTTGAAAATCTCAGCCGCCACACGCCGCTTGAGACGTACCGCGTGGCGGCATGAGTATGAGCGAGGACTTCCGACACTTTGATTTTGCTGAACTCACGCCGCGAGAGCGCTACAAATGGCTAATCGGCACGGTGATCCCGCGGCCCATTGCGTTGGTCACCACCTTAAGCAGTGCCGGCAAACCCAATGCGGGGCCCTTCAGCTTCTTCAATGTCCTAACCCACGATCCTGCGATCGTGGGAATTGGCATTGAGAACAAGGCTGATGGCGCGCTCAAGGACACCGCCCGCAATATCCGGGATACCGGGGAGTTCATCGTCCACATTTGCGATACCGCGCTCGTCGAAAAAATGGAGATTTGTGCCATCAAGTTCGATGACGACATCGACGAGCTGGAGGCGGCCGGGTTGGCCACCCGCCCCGGGCTATCCGTCCGCGCGCCGCGCATTCTGAAGGCACCCACAGCACTTGAGTGCAAACGCATGTTCACGCTCGAAGTCAGCCCAGCCCGCCAAATCGTTCTGGGCGAGGTCGTCGGCATCCATGTGCGTCAAAACCTGGTCAACGACAATCTGCATGTCGACCAGATTGGCATGGATGCAGTCGGGCGGCTCGGCGGACACTCCTATAGTCGAACTTTCGACCAGTTCGAGCACGTCACGCTCACCCCTGAGCAGTGGCACACTGCATAGAGCCGAGCGGCTGGCACAAAGGCATGACTTTCCGGGTGTGGTCCGTCCGGATCTCTCAATGCTCGTTGGGGGCCGCAAGCTGCCTGTCCGGTTCTGGCCGTAGTGTCAGATAAGCCGTCGTTCCGCATCCGACCCCATTTCGGTCATTCGGGGCGCGCACCATGTTGCCCAGAAGCGGACGTGAGCCTATTCCCCGCCAGCACAAGTAGTCGCTCAAATATGCTTGAACGTAGCGACGAAGCAGTACAGTTCTGAGGTCGTTGAGCACCGAGACGGGGAGATTGCTCGAGCTCAACAGCTCTTGGGGAGGGTGTTTTGGCTCGAGAAGGTCGAACACGGTGGTTGCGCCGTTCATATCCCGATCTTTGAGCGCCAACCAGTATCAACGCACGCCGCTTGTTGCTGTGACTAAGGACCTCCTTTCTTTTCACTGCTTCGGCGACAGGAAGGTGCGTGTCCGTACGATCCAGCAGTTCACGCTCCACCGTTTGAGTAGTCGAATACGCCTATTACTTCGGACGTCCTCGCTCATGACCGCAAATTGAGCGCAATAAATCGAACAGAAGGCATCAAACAAACACGCAGCCGTTCCCCGAAAGCGTACGATCCACCCATCCTCGATCTAAAGTACCTTCTAAGGTCGAGGCCATTTGAACGTCCTCGGCCTGCTTTTTCTTTTCTGCACGATCAAGAATCGCTTGCGCCTGAAGTCTAGGCAACGCGAGCACTCCGTCACCATCGCCCATAATCAAATCGCCAGCTTCAAGCGTCATGCCGTCGATTGCGATTGCAAATCCTATCTCTCCCGGCCCGTTCTTGTATGGCCCTCTATGGGTGATCCCCACTGCAAAGACAGGGTAGTCGTCAGAGCGGATCGCTTGGTAGTCGCGGATAGCACCGTTGAGCACGAAGCCGGCTACGCCACGCTTCCTGGCGTGTGCTATGATCAACTCCCCGATCAAGGCGTTGGTCGTGTCGCCACCGGCATCGCACACGATCACATCTCCCGGCTTGGCCATGTCGACCGCCTTGTGCAGCATCAGATTATCCCCTGGTCTGCACCGCACGGTCAGAGCTGGGCCAGCAAGAAGGCCATCCCTGTGCATGGGGCGCAAACTGGCGCCGCCGGCAAACATTCGTCCCATGCAGTCGCTGACATTTGCCACTGGCAAGGCGCTGGCCCGCTTGATAACCGTCGCATCGACGCGGTCCCATTCCTGCCTCACCCGAAAACCTTCACTCATTGGACTTTCCCACTTCAAGTATCTGTTGATCTAGTTTCAGCGCCCCAACGTTCATTGAGGTGTCACTAAGGCAAATCGAGGCTCCTCCCCTCCGAGAACCCGGATGACATCGTTTGCCGCGGTAGTGGCCATGAGAACGCGAGTCTCCTGCACGCTTGCGCCAAGATGGGGGGAAAGTGCCACATTTTCGAGCTTGAGAAGTGGATTGTCAGGCTGCACCGGCTCCTGCTCGAACACATCGAGGCCAGCTGCGCCTAAGCGCCCATTGGCCAAAGCATCGTAAAGCGCGGCTTCATCTATGATCCCTCCGCGGGCGGATAGCACGAGCACAGCCGTGGATTTCATCTTGGCTATTGCGTCGGCGTTGATCAGTTTGTGCGTGCGCTCGGTTAACGCGCAAGTGAGCGCAATAAAATCGGACTCGGCCAGGATTTCATCCATCTCCACATAGCGGATACCCAACTCCTCTTCGACCTCGGGCTGGCGGCGGACGTCGAAATAGCGCACGTCCATGTCAAACCCCTTGGCGCGTTTTGCCATGTGCTGGCCAATCCGGCCAAGGCCGACAATCCCCATGGTCTTATAGGATACATCATAACCCATGAAGCGCTGCGCGACCCATGTTCCGGCCTCAGTCCATTGCCCGTCACGTACGAACCGGTCGGCGAGATGGAGCTTGCGCGCAGCATTGATCATCAATCCGAACGTCAAGTCCGCAATCGTGTGGGTGTGAACAGGCGTCACAGTCACATAAACGCCGCGCTGGCGCGCCTGGTCGAGATCAATGTTGTCATAGCCCACACCGCGACGCGCCGCGATCTTGAGCTTGGGAGCATGCGCGAAGGCCTCGGCATCGAGCTGCTCGGTGTGCCAGACAAAGATCACACCATCGACATCGGCAATGCCATCGAGGAACTCGGTGCGCGTGAGGGGACGCTTGACGCCGCTGCATATCACCTCGATGCCTGCTGCCTGGAGTTGTTCCACTGCCTCGGTCTCGAGTGGCTGAGTGATAAAAACCTTCATTTGGCCTCTCCCGCATTTGGCCGGAACGATGTCACAAGCGCTCCCGTCTCGGGGTCGATACCACGTTCGATCTCGATCCCGCTGACCTCGACGATGAAAAGGTCAAGCGTTGTCAGGGTAATCGTACCCGTCTCGATATGACCTCCATAGATCACATCGTCCTTCCCGCTTATGACCGCGTGATAGTGGATATTAAGCCTGTCAGGCGTGTCACCAGGTGAAACCAGCCCCTGCCCCGTCAGAAGGCTGTGGGGACCGTGGAGGGTTAGAAATTCATTGTAGCCCAGATCGGGGTCCCGACGCATGCGGGCGATATAGTGTAGGTGAACCCTCTTGAAGCTACCGATCGAGGTGGTGATCTGGCCACGAAGGATCCCGTGTTCCAGACATACCCTTTCGATAGCTTCGAGCACATCCTGATCGGGGTGAATACGCGCGGCGAGTACGCGGCCGACTGAGCCCACTGCCGCTGTATGATACGATGATTGCTGGGACATAACAGCTCCTAGACGGCGTTGACGACGGCTTCAATGTCCGCGAGCGAAAGCCACCGATAGCTATTTTTCTTGAGCAACAAGGGCACTTCTTTCATCGTGCGCGCATCGTAGGTCGGGTCCTCGGTCGTCAACCAGTACCGGGTACTCGGAATTAGCGCGACTGCGGGATTAAACGCCCAGGCAATGTCGAAAATCTTCTCGGGTTTGTTGCCCAGAAAAACAATCTTGCCATGCATCTGCCCCCGCATTTGGAATGCGACTGGCACCGCTTCTTCAATCTCCCAACCCTGCTTTTCCATCGCCACGAGCGCGTGTTTGCGGATGATGTCGGGATGCAGCGAGGTTTCGACATTGGCGTGAATATGAACCACGTCGGGGTGCTCGTTGAGCGCGCAGTATTTTTCCCAAGCCTTGCTTTGAAAATAGGCTTCGACCTCAGCTTCGTCCGACGCTGAGAGTTCGGTTCGGAATGGATACTTTTTATAAAAATCAACCATGAAGCTCTCGCCCCAGGTCTCGACATTTTCAGCTCGGTCGGCTGGCGCGATCAAATCGGTTTCGCTGTAGCTCCAAAGCAGATCGAAATGGGGCATGCCATGGGGCTCAATACCGTGGATCGAGCCGGAATCGGCCACCTGACCCGAGGTGAAGATCTCGATCTTGCGATGGACCGGTTGGCCCCGCTTGGCAAAGTAACCCTTCACGATCTCCTCAAGAGCAAGGGGGTGAATCTGGGTCTGGATGTAGGTGTGAATGTGATAAACGGGTTCGTCTGGCTGCTTGAGTGCCTCAATGGTGCGTTGCCATTGCGCAGAATGGAAGTAGGCCGCGATAGCTTGGACTTCTTTGGTGCTAAGTGTTGTCATGATCGATACTCCTGACGCAATTTCTGAGCTTCTAAAAATTGGGAATGGTTGGGTCATCCGGTAGGTTTGACGGCTGGCCGACGCCATGAGCGCCAAGCCTTGGCAATAATCGGGCCACCAAAAGCGAGAACAATGATAGCGATCAACACGAGGGATGGCGGTCGGGAGACGATAAACGAAGCAACGTCTTGGCCAGCGACGCGTGCGAGCGTCATGGTCTGGCGGAATCCTTGTTCCGCAATAGGGCCCAGAAGCATTCCCAGAACAATAGGGGCCGGATGGAAGCCGCCTTTTCGGGCGAGATAGCCAAGCAGACCGAAGGCCAGCATCACCCACACATCAAACAGGCTATTGTTGATTGCATAGGAACCCACGACACTCAGGCCAATGATCAAGGGGGTGATGACGCGCGGGGAGACGCGCGAGATCAAGGCGAGGTATCGAGCGCTTGAGATGGCAAGTACGCCCATGACGATATTGGCGATCACAAAGCCGAAAATGATCGAGTATGTCAGTTCGGCTTGCTGGGTGAACAGGCTCCGGCCGGGGGTCAAGCCCTGAATAAGGAACCCGCCCAAAAGAACAGCCGTTGCGATATTTGCAGGGATACCAAGGGTCATTAGAGGGATCATCGCCCCGCCAGTCACCCCGTTGTTGGCTGCTTCAGGTGCAGCGACACCTTCGAGCGAGCCCTTGCCGAACTCGGACCTGTTTTTTGAAAACCGCTTGGCCTCATTATAAGCGACCCAAGAGCCGATCTCGCCCCCCGCTCCGGGAAGAACACCAACGCCCATTCCAATCGCCGAACCGCCAAAAATTGCCCCTCGTACAGACTTGAGCTGAGCCCGGGTTGGTAAAATTCGTCCCAATGTCGACGGACCCGTCGTCTGATGGGTAGGCTCATTGCCGGGTTCGAGCTGGATGAGCACCTGGGACATGGAAAAGAGACCGATCATGGCGGGCACCAGCGAGATTCCACCCTGCAATTCGGTTATTCCAAATGTGAACCGGTTAAATCCGGTAAAGACGTCGATGCCAACAGTGCCGACGAGCAGACCAAACACACCCGCTGCCAACGCTTTGATGATCGGCCCATCGACCACGCCAGCGATGATTGAAAGGCCAAACACGGCGATCAGAAAATACTCTGGCGCACTGAAAAACAGTGAAACCTGTGCCAATGGCGGGGCAATTAAGAGCAACGCCAATGCACTCAACGTTCCGCCCGTCGCTGAGGCAATCGCGGCAATCCCGAGCGCAAGCCCGCCCTGCCCCTTCCGCGTGAGCTGATAGCCGTCAATTGCGGTTGCAGCCGCCGAAGGTGTGCCTGGTGTGTGCAAAAGTATAGCCGGCACCGACCCGCCAAACATCGACCCAGCATAGATCGCGATAAGCAGGACAATGCCCGACAAAGCGTCCATGGTGAATGTCACAGGGATCATGAGCGCAATCGCCATGGTTGCCGAAAGTCCTGGCAGCGCGCCAACCACAATGCCAGCGAAGGTGCCCAGTGTGATCAACGCGAGCATGGGCGGAGAAAACAGGGTGCCAAGAACACTTAAGAGCAATTCAAATGTCATCTCACTCTCCTAGAACACCACGCCACGGGGCAAAGGCACGCCAAGCTGCCAGGCGAAAAGAAGGTAGGCAAACACCGTAAATCCCAAAGAGACAGCGAGCGGACGTATGACACCCACAAGCCCTATGAGTTTGGCTACGCTGGCAACAAAGACCGCGGTTGATAGCCAGAAACCGGCAAATGGAAGCGACCAAACATAGAGCGCTGTGGCTGCCAAAACGACTAGAGGCCGGGCCATGGCAACGGGCGTGTATCCAGTCTCGTCGGGGGCGGTAGTCACCGGCTTGTCCTGGCGCAGTCTCACCGACTTTCGGATTCCATCGATGAGCACCACAGCGGCGAAAGTGGAAAGAACCAAGATAAGGGCTCGAGGATAGAGGGCGATCGATTCAAATCGTGCAGTTGCCCCATACGCTCCAGCACTAAAAGCCATAAGCAGCAGGGCAATTGGGATGTCGTGATGCACACGGGCCAGCATTTGCGATTTCCTTGAACTGGCCCGGGATCAGGACGATCCCGGGACACTTGCACAAATCGGAAGGAAGATTATCTCCAACCCAATTCTGGCAGGAGCTCAATAATCTCGGCTTCTGAATTGGCCACCATTTGATCCAGCTCATCGCCTGACAGGTCGTCTGCTTGCAGGCCAACCTGTTCAAGGTTCTCAATGTGCTCTGGCGTGGTCTGCGCCGCGATCAATGCATCGACAAGTTCTGCGCGAACATCTTCAGGCACCCCGTTTGGCACGGCAATCGCGCGCCGGAGCAAACGATCGAACTCGACATCCGTAACTTCGGTGACGGTAGGCACATCGGGGAGTAGCGACACGCGTTCGGGACCGAACACGCCGATGGGAAGCAATTCACCGCTGTCAAACGAACTTACCGCATCCGCGATACCGGCGATCAGAACATCGACATGACCTCCAAGCACCGCTGGAATAGAATCTCCGGTGCCACCTGAGTGGACAAATTCAAAGTTAGTGTCGAGCCGCGCGTTCATTTGCAGGCCGGCGAAATGAGTGGCCGAACCAACGCCGCTGCTTGTCGAAGAGGTCGGATTTTCCTTCGCATATTCGACCAAACTCTCCAGATCGGAGAACCGCTCGTCGTTGGCTCGGATTGCAATCACGCCGGCATCGACCACGTGGTTGGTGAGGAAATCAAAATCCTCCCACGTTTCGGTACGCCCCGCATCAGGATTGAGATATCCGACGATGAGGTTGGGCAAGTTGATGTAGCCGATCGTGTAGCCATCGGGCTCGGCTGCTGCAAGTGCTGCCCAGCCGACCCAACCTGCTCCACCCGCACGATTTTCGACAACAATCGAAGTATCCAGTGCGTCTCCAAGTGGCTCCTGAAGCAGACGGGCAGATAGGTCCGTGCCGCCGCCGGCGGCATACGGCACAATCAACCGAATCGGAGCGTTGGGATAGTCTTGCGCCGTGGCCGGCAAGGCCAGAGCCGCGACCGTCAGCGCAGCCACTGCGGCCACTACGACTTTGGGTGTGTTGTTCATGTTCATATTCTCCTCCTTTTGAACACTGGGGTAGTTAGCGAAGACCCGAACGCCTACTGACAGACGTTCAACGGCCAGAACCTTTTGTATGCGCAGTGGCAGGACGGCCATTTATCGCCTTGTTACAGACAACTGTGTTGACGCACGCCGATGCCAACGCTTGCGCGCTCATAGTAGCCGGCCTTCCTGATATAAGATCGAGATAGCTCAAAAGATTTTCGACCGACCCCCGCGCCATTGCCGCGAGCGCTTCGGGCGTGGATCCTGCGATGTGGGGCGAAACGACCGTGTTGGGATGGCTCAATAGCGGATTGTCCGATGCAACAGGCTCAACTGCGAATGTATCGAGTCCTGCCCCTGCGACCTGCCCGGTTTCTAAGGCGTTGTACAACGCCATCTCATCGATCAACTCACCACGTGCGGTGTTGATCACCACCGATCCTCTCGGCAATTCATAAAGCTCGGCCCTACCGATAATTGGCGGCGCGCCCAGTTTTGCTGGGCAATGAAGGCTCAACACTGCGCAACTCTTAAGCATGTCGTTCAGAGAATCGAAGATCTCGACATCTCCATCCCAGCCACGCTCCATTGCAGGGTCAAAGGCAATGACCTTCATTTCGAATGAACGGGCCAATTGAGCGACCTTTCGGGCAATGCGGCCAAAGCCGACAAGTCCGATCGTCTTCCCCTGCAACTGAGTGCCGTCGCCCGTTCTCGTCCACTGCCCACTGCGCACTGATCCATCGAACCGAACAATCCGGCGCACACAGGCCAGCAAGAGAGCAAAGGTGTATTCCGCTACAGCCTGGGCGTTAGCGCCAGGCGTATGAAAAACCGCAATATTGCGTTCGCTTGCCGCGCCGACATCGACGTTACTCAAGCCTACGCCGTGGCGCGATACGGCTGCGAGGGAGGGACAGGCATCAAAACCTTCCGCACTAAGTCTCACAGTCCTTGATATGATGCCGTCATAGGGGCGTGCCGCCAATTTTGCGTGAAGTTCTGGCGCGCCAATGTCCAGATCGATGAAATCGACGCTGCACCCGCGGGCTTGCAACTGCTTCAAACCGGCTGGGTGTAATGATGGTGCAGTGACCAGAATGGTGTAGCTCATTGTCGGTATCCCGCGGAACATTACGCAATCTCTTGCACGCACCGCCGATGAATACTAATGATTAAAATTCCACTTTTGATAACTCTTGGATATCGAATGCTCAACGAACGCGATTTGCGGTACTTCATCGGGATCGTCGAACATGGAAATGTGCATCGCGCCGCTGAAAGCCTACACATCACCCAGCCGGCGCTTTCGAAGTGTATCAGGCGCATGGAAGATTTGTTGCAAGCGCCCCTATTCGAGCGGCATGGCCGCTCACTGGTTTTAACCGACGTAGGTCGCCAGCTTGCCAGTCGTGCGCAGCATATCGTGCGCGGCATGGATGAGGTGTATAAGGAAACACTGGATTACGCCCACGGAATGAAGGGGCATATCCGAATTGGCGCCGCCGCAACTGTTGCCGAATTCATGATGCCCGAGGTCTTGCGAATGACCAACGAGCACATGCCCGACGTGACCCTCGAGATCAGCGTGGGCATGAGCGATGTTCTGCGCGAAGCGCTCCTTAAGGATAATCTCGATTTGGTCCTTGGGCCAACGAGCAATAGTGAAGATTTCGACTGCCAGCCGATCGTTGAAGACCGGGTCGTTGTGGTTGCCAGCAAGGATCATCCGCTTGTCGGGCAGTCTGTCGATGTGGCGCAGTTGTGCGGGTATCAATGGGTTCTTGCTGCCCGGCCAGTAAAGACTCGAGAATGGATAGACGCCGTATTCAGTTCACGAAGTCTTCCACCGCCCAGGGCCAAGATCGAAGTCAATACACTGGTCCAGCTTCCCCAACTCATCTACCAGTCGAGCCTGCTTAGTTTCGTTTCACACCGCAATCTCGAAAAGCCAGAGGTGGCGGAAAAAATCAGTGAAATCGATGTCCCATCCGCAACGCTGAATCGACATTTTGGTATTCTCACACGCAAAGCGAGCTACTTGCCGCAAGCGTGCAAAAAACTATGCCAATTCCTCGTAGAGCATGGCAAAGATATATAGGAGATTGTCCTTGGCAATTATGAGGATTATCTAAAGGCTGGCACGTTACCCTCCGGCTAAGCGCAGTTTCGGCGCGGAAGCAACAAACTCCAGGTCGCAGCGCTTGCGCAAACTCCGGTTCGAGGTGATTTTTCGCCAATGCCGACCATCCCCTGCCGATATTGTTAACATCTGTCGCTGCTTCATCTACGGGAGCGCTATGTTAAACCTGCCAGAACGCTGTGGCGTCTACTCCTGTAGTAATTGCGGACCGCCTAGATGGCCATTTGCCGATTGGGCCCCCGGATGGCTAGCATGGCGCAATGGTGCATTATTGCGGAATGCAGCGTCCGCTTTTCGCAGACATCGCCTGAGAGCGGACCGTCAACAAACTACCCCATGCCGGTCATCCCACTGGAGATTCCCGTCATCGAAGGAACGGCGCAATCGGGGCCGATACCGGACTGACCGGTTTCGGCGAGGAATTGGAGAAAGTAGACGTTCGACAGTCGATCCCATCTCTGCCATCACCTGGCCGCTGCGAGCCATCGGAAGCGAGCATAGCTCATTCCTTCGGCCGGCGATCAGACGGCAGGGGGAATGAGACTTACCTTCATATCTTTGGCAACATAGCCTGGAGCACCGTCCGCCAGCACTCGGCCGTCGCCGGTCCCTACAACGAGTTTGCCGCGCCGGGCCTGACGGATATCAACCTCATACCGCACGCGCCGTGTTTCCGGCAGTATCTGGCCCCTGAACTTGACCTCGCCCACGCCCGAGGCGCGGCCTTTGCCGGGAGAGCCGGACCATCCAAGCCAAAAGCCGATGATCTGCCACATCGCGTCCAACCCCAGGCATCCCGGCATCACAGGATCGCCCGGGAAATGGCAGTCAAAGAACCAGAGATCGGGTGCGATATCCAATTCAGCAATGACATGCCCTTTGCTGAAAGCTCCGCCCCCCAGGCTGATTTCGGTGATGCGGTCCATCATGAGCATTGGGGGTGCCGGCAACTGAGCGTTGCCCGGCCCGAAATAGCCGCCAGATGCGGATTTAAGCAGTTCTTGCCTGGTGTAGGAAGACTGCGGCGTATGGAACGACCTAGGATCAAACACTCGACTTTCCTTTGGTTAAACGCAACGCTGCGGACATAAACGCCCAGATATCATTCGTCAGATTTTCGGGATCGGGCCTTGGATCCTGCATCAAGGCACCGACCACAGCCTGCCGAATTCCACCGATCATCATTGCGATGGTGAGATGAGGGTCGGCATCATCGGAAATAACTCCGAGCCGCCGGGCCTCGTCGAGCATCCGCGCTCCCGCAGCCAGTTGCCGGTCGGTGAACGCCTTCTCGACGTCGAGCACTTCAGGCGCCCGGCTCATGCTGCCGATCACAAGCAGGGCGAAAGGATCGGCATAGTGAAACGCGATATACGCGCCAATCCGGCCGCGCTCTCTTTCTGCCCAGGACTCGCTGGGCCATTTGATATTTGAAAAAACCGCTTCGTCGAGCCGCTGATAGAAAGCCTCAACGACAGCAGCAATCAATCCCGCTTTTGATCCGAAGTGGTGATAGGCGAGCCCAACCGATACGTGTGCGCGCTTGGCAACGGCTTGCATTTCGAACTGACCATGGCCAGCGATAAGTTCGGCCTCAGCCGCCTCAATCAGGTTTCGAACCTTGCCCAATGCCGCATTTTCTCGAATATGCTGAACTGAATTCAATTCATTGACAAACGGAAAGCTTGATGTCAAGGAGGCCAACTCGAAAGCGGCATGTAACTACCTCTGCTTTCATCGTCGCTCGCGGACTCTATGACTGGCAACCCATTGGGGCCGTCAGCGGACTGTCCGGTCTTGGCGAGAGATTGAGGAAAGCTGACGTTCCGCAGTCGACCCCATTCAGGACGTTAGTTAGGCAGGTCGTCGCTCCTGAAACCAGACGTTGCAGGTGGCCACGTCATCCGCGACCTATCACAGGGGCAGTCACGTCATGCTATAGTCGCGGCCGGCGCAAAATTTCAGACACGCGGCGACAACTACGGAAGCATCTTCACCTGCGCCCATCACGAGGGCTGAAGCACGATTCCGCTGCCATGGGCGACCTAGATGAAAAAGGCCGGGTACTGGAGCTAGCCCGCCCTCTTGCATAAAGCTTCCGTTGGGATGCGTACTGCCTGGAATCTGGAGCCATGCGCTATCATCTCGATATCCAATGCACCAGATGACGGAATCGACCACCCGGTTCGATCCATCGGCAAAGAATGCGAAGCGGTCTTGTGAAGAGACCAAGCGTTTTGCGACGCCTACGCCCCTTCGTTCCAAGTCGTCAAGGCTGCGATCCCTGTCAGGAAAGGGGTCCGCGCGCCGCATCAGGCGTCCTATCGCGGATTCGGGCCTTGCTCTCATCAAGCCCAATGTGTGCAGCCACCACCATGTACTCTTGCCGAGAATGCGTTCTGGAAAGAGTCGGCGGCTGCGCCCAACCGCAAGCAGCACGTCATGGGTCAAAGCCAGCTCAGCTGCGATGTCGCGCCCGCTTGCTCCATCCCCGACAACAAGGACCGTGCCAGGCGGGAGATCACCGGGATTATGATAACTTTCCGGTGTCAGTTGAGCGACCGCATTGTTGAAGCCGGCAGCAATCGTTGGGATTATTGGTTTCTGAAACGCACCCGTCGCGACGATTACCGCCGTGGCGACCACGTGTCTGCCATCATCGAGTTGCGCGGTGAACCGCTCATCAGCCCCGCGTTCGAGCCGAGCCACACCATTTTCAGAATGCACCCGTAGGTCGAACTGGCTGGCGTAGGTTTCGAGATAGTTCGCAAACTCGTCTCGCGTTGGGTAGCCGTCCGGGTCCCCGTCGAGCGCAAGACCAGGCAGCGAACTGAATGCGCGCGGGGTAAACAACGTCATGGAATCGTAGCGACGGCGCCAACTGTCGCCGATGCGGGCGTGGCGATCAACGATCAGGAATGAAAGCTCTGTTCTGGCAAGGTAATAACCGGCTGCGAGACCCGCTTGACCCGCGCCGATCACCAGAACGTCTATTTCCCCCGAACCATGGCTCTCGAATAGCTGGCGAGGACTTCTGTTCATGTAGTTTTTGCTTCACCTCGTGCCAGAACGCTCTCCACGAGCAAAAGCCCTACCCCGCAAACAATCGCTACGTCGGCAACGTTAAAGGTGGGCCAATGATAGCTGCCAACGTAAAAATCCAGAAAATCCGTCACGGCACCCTGGCGCAGCCGATCGAGCAGATTGCCGAGCGCACCTCCGACGATGAGCCCAAGGGCGCAGGCCGTTAGTCTGCTGTCGGTTCGCTTGATCCAGACCAGGAGCCCCGCAACTATGGTAAGCGTGAACGCTACCAGGGTCCAAGCCGGAGCCTGGCCGAACAATCCGAAGCTCACGCCGGTATTGAAGCCGAGCACCAGATTGAAGAAGCCGGTAACGGGGATGACCTGAGGCGGATTCATAGCATGGTTCAGCACCCACCACTTCGTCGCCTGATCGAAGAAAAATCCGCCAAAGGCAATGGGAAGGCCGAGCCTGAGCATGTCGAGATTTCCTTTAACTTCGGTTTAGCCGATGCGGCCGAGGGCCGGGAAGGTCTGGAGCAGCCATATCGCAAAGCTGGAGAGATGGCCGGTGATCATGGCGATGCCCATCACCACCATCACCCCACCAGCGACGATTTTGAGCACGCGGCCAGTGCGGCGCATCGACATCATCCGAGCCATGAACCCGCGCATGAACAAAGCGGCCAAGATGAAAGGGAGGCCAAGGCCCAGGGAATAGACGGCGAGCAGCGTCGTTCCGCTTGCAACCGTGGCGTTGGCAGCGGAGAGGGTCAGAATCGCACCTAGCACTGGTCCGATGCAGGGAGTCCAGCCGAACGCAAAAGCGAGACCCAGGAGATAAGCGGCCCCAGCGCTTCCGCTGCCCGGATTGGCATGGAACCGGGCTTCACGATTGAGCCAGGGCATTGGTACGAGGCCGGTCGTGAATAGGCCGAAGACGATAACGATCCCTCCGCCAATCAGGTTCGCTTCGAAAAGATACATGCGCAAGAGCCGGCTCAACACGGTGGCGCTGGCCCCAAGGATGACGAACACGGTCGTGAAGCCGAGCACGAAGCAGAGGCTGAGGCCGAGAGTTCGGCCCGCTGCCCTGAATTCTGTATCGGCCGCAATTCCGTCTGGGCTAATCGTGCGGCCTGCGACGTAGGAAATATAGCCCGGCACCAGCGGCAGAACGCAGGGCGACAGGAAGGATACGACGCCAGCGGCGAAAGCCGTCGCTATTCCGATGCTGGAGAACTCCATCAGCCAATCTCGCCCGCCAGGCGGCGGAGCTTCTGCAATCGAATCTCTCGCGGCTCGTGCATGTCGAGCGTGCCGACGAATTGGCTCTCGGCATCCATCATGTAGACGCCTGCGGTGTGATCCATCGTGTATTCGCCCCCCTCCAGAGGCACTTTTCGCGCGTAGGCCGCAAAGGCCTTCACCACGGCGTCCGTTTCCTGTCGATTTCCCCGCAATGCGAGGATGCGATCATCAAAGGCTGTCATGTATTGAGACAGCAGTTCTTGGGTGTCCCGTTCGGGATCGACTGTGAAGAACAGTACGTTGAACTGGTCGGCTGCCGGCCCGAGCTCGTTCATGAGATCGCTGAGTTCGTAGAGCGTGGTCGGACACACATCGGGACAATGGGTGAAGCCGAAGAAGGCGAGATAAGGCTTTCCAGCCAGCGCGGCATTGCCGATTGTCTCGCCTTGATGAGATATGAGCTGGAACGGGCCGCCGATAGCTGCGATGCCTGTCGAAGACGCGACCGCCGCAGTTTGCTGCTGCCAAGGCTTGGATACTGACAAGCCGATGAAAAGCCCTCCGACGACGGCGACAGCAACCCAGGTAACGAGACGGAAGAGTTTGATGCCGCTCATTGCTCTGGCTCCCCGTGCCCGTCATGCTCGCTCGTTGTTGCCGGACCTGCACCCATACCCTGCACGACAAACTCGACCTCGACGGTTCCGGCTTGCTCGAATGTGAGCTTCGCGGCAAACCGTTCCCCTTCCTTTAAAGGACGCGATGGCTTCATGAACATGATGTGCATACCGCCAGGCTGAAGCTCGACCGTTTCGCCAACCTCGATCTCGACGCCATTTTGCACTGGCCTCATGCTGGCAACCCCATTGCTTACGGTCGACTCGTGGATCTCCGCCCGTTCTGACAGGGGCGATGAGATCGAAACCAGACGGTCGGCCATACCGCCATTATTCGTCAGCGTCAGATAGCCGCCGGCTACCGGGGCGATCGGCGGAGTCGCGCGTGACCACGGATGATCGATGGTGATCGAACCAGTCTGGAAGTCGTGTCCCACAGCAGGAGAGATCGATACTGCAAGGGCAAGGAAGGCTGCGGATAGGGCTCGCAAACTTGTCATGTTACTTTCCTTCGTTTCCAGCTTCGCCGGCCTTCTCAAGGATTTCCAAGCCGCTTCTGACAACGACAACAACCACACCCAGACCAATGATCAGATCCGGATAGGGCGAGCTGAAAAGAATTACGGCGAGACCAGAAACAGCGATGGCTGAGTTCACGAGCATGTCGTTTGTCGTGAAAATCCATGAGGCTTGCAGATGCACGCCGCCTTCCCGATGAGATTTCAGGAACCACATGCAGATCATATTCGTAAGCGCGCTCGCGATTGCCACGGCAATCATGACCGGCCCTATCGGATCGGAGCCAGTGAAGAAGCGACGACCGACTTCAAATAGAAGAAGGCCAGCGAAAACCATCAGAAGGATACCCGACAGCCGGGCAACTCGAACCTTCGCCGCCAAACCGCGACCTACGACGAAAAGGCTAATAGCGTAGACACCGGCATCGCCAAGATTATCGAGTGCAGAGCCCATCAATCCTGTTGACTGAGCCCACCACCCTAATCCCCCCACAATGGCTGCCTGGGCCGTATTGATCGCAAGCACCCATGCGAGCGCCCATTGTTCGCTCTTCTCGGATGAAGTGGCACTGCCCTTGGACTGATTACTCATAAATTACACCTCGGCTTTCTTGGCGAGAAGTGGAAGCCGCGACCTGCCTTCGCGCACTGCTTGGGCTCATTTGTCGCGGGTGCCGCGCCAGGTCAGCAGGCGCAGCGCATTGGCTGTAACGAGGACCGTAGCGCCCGTATCGGCGAGAATCGCCATCCAGAGCGTGGTAATGCCGAATAGAGTCGTCACGAGGAAGACGGCCTTCAGACCAAGCGCTATGGCGATATTTTGCCAAATATTGCCGAGTGTCGCCTGTGACAACCCGATGAGATCGGCAACACCCGTCACCCGGTTTCTGAGCAGCGCGGCATCTGCGGTCTCCAGAGCAACGTCGGTGCCTGCACCCATGGCAACGCCAACGGAAGCGGCTGCGAGCGCCGGCGCGTCATTGATACCGTCTCCCACCATGGCGATCGGGCCATTAGCTTTGAGGCGACCGATCTCGGCGAGCTTGGCGTCGGGCAACAATTCGGCGCTTGCCTCAAGGCCAAGATGGGCCGCAATGGCGTCGGCCGTGCGCTTGTTGTCGCCGGTCAGCATCAGTGGCCGCACACCTCGATCTGTCAGCCGCTTCACACCTTCGATAGCGTCGTCGCGCGGTTCGTCGCGCAACGCGATCAATCCCTCGATGGTCTTGCCCTTTATAAGCACGACGACCGTCTTGCCCTGGCTCTCCAGTGTGGTGATCGTCTCGGCAATGTTCTCTTCGAGGGCAGCCTGTTCGGCGGCATGACGGGGAGACCCGACCGAAGCGAAGCCGTCCTTCAACCGCGCTGTGACCGCTTTGCCGGGTGTGGCAACGCCGCCCCCGAAGGTGACGGGCAGTTCGAGCCCCCGCACTTTTGCCGCCTCCACGATTGCAACCCCGAGAGGATGGCTGGTGCTGCGCTCGACGGCCGCTGCAATGGCAAGGACGGCGTTCTCGTCCCCATTGATCGGCACAATGTCCGTCACCTGGGGATGGCCACGCGTCAGCGTTCCTGTCTTGTCGAAGGCAACAGTTACGACCTTACCGAGTATTTCCAGTGCCGCGCCCCCCTTAATCAGCAATCCCTGACGCGCGCCGGCGGCAAGACCCGAGGCAATAGCCGCCGGCGTGGAAATCACGAGCGCGCAGGGGCAAGCAATCAGCAACGTCGCAAGACCCCGATATACCCATGTCATCCAGTCACCGCCGAAGGCGAGCGGCGGCACCACGACGATCAGAGCCGCGACGACCATAGCGCCAGGCGTATACCAGCGGCTGAAACGGTCGATCATACGCGCCGTCGGGGCCTTTGATTCCTGAGCTTCCTCGACCATGTGGATGATGCGGGCAATGGTATTGTCGGCCGCGACATGACTGATCGACACTCGCAACTCGCCATTTGCATTGATGCTGCCGGCATAGACGTTTGCGCCGGCTTCTTTAAGCACGGGCATGGATTCGCCTGTCACGGGCGCCTCATCGACCTCAGATGCACCATCAATCACCGTGCCGTCAGACGGCACACGGTCCCCAGGCCGAACAACGACGACATCACCAATAGCCAACTCTTCGGCAGCGACCTGCTCAATGACACCATCACGCTCGCGGAACGCGACCCGGGGCACGAGATCGATCAGCGCTTCAATGCCTGCCCGCGCACGGCCTGCCGCCACGGTTTCAAGCAGCTCGCCCACTGCGAACAGGAAGATCACGACAGCAGCTTCTTCGGCCTCGCCGATGGCGACCGCGCCGAGTGCCGCGACCGTCATCAACGTCTCGATGGTGAAGGGTGAGCCGGACATCGCACCGGCGACCGCCCGCCGCGCGAACGGGATAACGCTGATCAGGGCCGCACCTGAATAGAGCCATTGCTCCCAATCCGGCAGGATACGCGCAATGGCGAAGGCAAGCATGAACAGTGCGCCGGTCAGCAGTACAAGCCGACCCTTGCTGCCTTTCCACCACGCCTCTGTGATGCGCTTCCGAGGCGGCCCCCCCTTCGTCTCAGCCTGCTCGATCACTGGCGTGTACCCGAGCGCTCGGATCTTTTGCTCAATAGTGCCGAGGGCCGTCCGGTCTTCATCGAGTTGCAATGCTAGCGTCTCGTTGGCGTAGCTGACATTGATGTCGCTAACGCCCGGCAGGCGTTGCATCGCCGTCTCGATTTTCAATGCGCACGAGGCGCAGTCCATGCCTTCTATACGCAGTCTGTAAGGGCTCGCTGCCGCCATGGTGTCACCTCGATGGTTTAATGTGACACCGCAGATAGACCCTGTAGCAACTATAGGGTCAAGAGTGGACTTCGTTTATTTGATTTCGCGCTGCGATCCACGTGCAAATTCGCGGTACAACTTCATTAAGGAGCCTTGACCCTGTAGTGGGTACAGGGTGCAGAAATAGTTGAATGCAAAGGTAAATGGAGCGAAGCGAAACGATGGCGAAAGGGAGTGCTATGACCACCGGGGCGGGCACGACTGCAAATACCTGGGCGTTCGTCTTCTCGGCATGGCTCATTGCGCTTGCCGCCTCGCTCAGCGCTCTCTTCATTGGTGAGGTCATGGGACAGACGCCGTGCAATCTGTGCTGGCATCAGCGCGCTTTCATGTTTCCGCTGGCGGTCATTCTGGCTGTCGCTAGCTTTCGAGGTGATGCCAGCGTTTCCCGGTACGGACTTCCACTGGCTGCCCTAGGTGCCGCCATCGCTGCATTCCACTCCCTCCTTTATGCGAGGATCCTTCCAGCAGCCATCGAGCCTTGTACACAAGACGGCCCGTCATGTTCTGGCGTCGAGATGACGGTCCTTGGCATTTTGCCGCTCCCTTACCTATCGCTCGCCGCCTTTGGGAGCATCGCTCTTCTTCTCGTTCTCGCGCACCGGAGACGTTCAACATGACCAGACGGTCCATCGTACTTCTCACTGGTCTTGTCGCACTGATTGTGTTTGCCGGCGGTGCCTATATCTACGACCGCTACGGCAGCACCTCGGCACAGCCCGTCGCAGCGCCGCAAGGGGACGCGCTCGTCAGGGCGCATTCACCGGTAATCGGCCCGGCGGATGCGCCGGTGACGATCGTGGAATTCTTTGATCCGTCCTGCGAGGCGTGCCGAGCTTTCTATCCAGCCGTTAAGCAGATCATGGCGAATTTCCCTAATGAGACGCGCCTTGTCATCCGATACGCGCCCTTCCATGAGGGATCGGATGAAGCTGTCAGGATTTTGGAAACAGCCCGTCTTCAGAACCGCTACGAACCCGTGCTGGAGGCCCTGCTGGCGCGACAGCCGGAATGGGCCGTGCATGATGCACCCGATCTCGAAAAAGCCTGGGAAATTGCAGCGGCGGCGGGGCTGGATGTTGAGCAGGCACGGCGTGAGATGTCCTCGGCCGAGATCACCGCCGTTCTTGAGCAGGACTTGGCTGATGTTCAGAGCCATAACGTCCGTCAGACACCAACCTTTTTCGTCAATGGCAGGCCGCTGGAATCCTTCGGCCCGCAGCAACTCTACGATTTGGTGCGTGAAGAGGTGGAGAGCGCCAGAGCGACGCAATAGCGTCAAGATCGACAAACATCGACATCGAACCTACAGTGCCCCTGTATTTGCTACAGGGTCATGCAATGAACTCTTCCATTCTGACGATCGGTCATCTTGCAAAGCAAACCAGTACCAAGGTTGAGACGATCCGGTTCTACGAGAAGAACGGTCTACTGCCCGAGCCCTCACGTACCGAAGGTAACTATCGGGCCTATGAGCCGGATCATCTGAACCGGCTGAGTTTTATCCGTCGGGCACGTGACCTCGGCTTCTCACTCGACCAAATCAGAGCGCTTCTCGCCCTCTCCGACAATCGCGGACAATCCTGCGCAGCAGTTGATGCCATCGCTAGCGAACATCGTGCAGAGGTCGAAAAGAAGATCACTGATCTGATGGCGCTCAAGGCAGAACTCGACCGAATGATCGACCAATGCGAGTGTGGCATCGTCGCCGATTGCCGGATCATTGAAACCCTGTCGCCAAAATGATCGGAGGCAAGGTCCTTCCGTGAGAACTGCTCTTGCGAACGAGAGCCGACTTCGCGCCAGCCAGCATCAGGACGAGGCTTAAAGGGCGGGCGCGTAGCGCTACCATAGCAGCTTTGCCGACGATCAATGTCTTGCTCGACGGCATTTGGCAGGTCGTTCGACAACTTCCGCTTGGAAGAGTTGGCTGATGAAAGCGGCATTTCCGCTTTCCACCCCCGTGTCGGCATCTGTGAGCGTATGGCCTGCCTTGCGAAGCGGTCATCCATGCTGAGCGGATGACCGCTCCCTAATCAGATTTCGGTCCGTTCAGCCAGAAGCAGAGCATCCTCGATATCCACGCCAAGATACCGAACAGTGTTCTCGATCTTGGTGTGTCCGAGCAGGATCTGGATGGCGCGGAGGTTACCGGTGGCCTTGTAGATCATGGCCGCCTTCGTTCTTCGGAGTGAATGCGTTCCGTAGTCGGATGATCGAAGGCCGATGGCTGTGACCCACTCATCGACCAAACGGGCATACTGTCGCGTGCTCATATGGTGATCGTGGTCGACGCGGCTTGGAAACGCATAATCACTGACACTGCCCGCCCGCCTCTCGAGCCAAGTGAGAAGGCTGGCTCTTACATCGCTGGTGAGTTCGAACTGGACAGGACGTCCGGTCTTCTGCTGAACCACCATTGCCCGGGTTCGAATTTCCGACCCTGTGACCAAGTCACCGGTCTTGATCTTGACCAGATCGCAACCGCGGAGCTTGCTGTCGATCGCAAGATCGAACAGGGCCCGATCTCGAACTCGGCCCTCCCGATCCAGAAAGAAGCGGATCGCCCAGATCTGCTTCTGCGTTAAAGGGCGCTTGGTCCCTACGATCTTGCCTGCACTCCATGCAGCCCGTCCTCGGGCTGCAGCATCATATCGTGAAAATCCCATCGAAGTTCTCCTATGGCCGTGATTGGCCAAAAGAGTAACGCTGGGACCGGCAGCCGCGGGGCCGTTACCGGCCTGTCGGGTTTCGGCGATGAGTTGGAGAAAGCCGACATTCGGCATCTGCTGCCATTTCGCTCGCTCCAATACGCAACTACCGGAGGAAAGCCGCCACCTGCTTCATAACTCAGGACACTAAGTCTCAATTTGAACCTCTGCACGGAACGCATTCCGCTGCCGGCCACTTCCGCATGTGCGATGAGAACGAGGTGGTGTAGTGGCGGTACGAAGCCGAATTGCATTGACGGGTTTCATCGCCACGGCCGTCACTTTCGGTCCCGGCCGGATAGCTTACGGGATTTTTCTCCCCCAGTTGAGGAACGAGTTCGGTTTCGGCACGCGTGCCGTCGGCGTCATCGCTGGTTTGGCCTTTGCCGCCTTCTTTCTTGCCCTGTTTATGACTGGCTGGCTGACGCCGCGTTTCGGACCGCGGTTGCCCGTGCTCATAGGGGGGAGTCTGGCGACGGCGGGGTTCGCCCTCACCGCCTTCGCTCCCGGCTTGATATCGATGAGCATCGGGATTGCTCTCGCTTCTGCGAGCGCTGGCTTTGCTTGGCCCCCTTTCAACGGCATGGCTGAAAAAGCGGTTGCGGAGCGGTATCAGAAACGGGTCCTGTCGATCGTCAGTACCGGAACTACATTCGGGATCATCGCCTCCGGACTTCTTCCCTGGCCGTGGCCAGCTCGGGGATGTCCTGGCGGATCGCGTGGTGGGTATTTGCTGCGATAGCGCTTGGCGTCGTTGTTGCTCCCCAGGTTCTCCTGTCGAAGCAAGACGGCTTCGCCCGGGGAGGTCGCCTCGACATGCGCAAGACGTTCGAGCGACTTCGGTGCACAGAGGCAGTGCCCCTCTACGGCCTCGCCTTTTCCTTTGGCGCGACAAATGGCACCTATTTGTCCTATTGGATCGACCACATTTCTCAGTCCGGCGGGCTGGCTGGTATCCAGATCAAACTGATCGGTCCGGTACTATTCGTGGCTTTCGGGGTGGCGGGTTGCCTGGGCCTTCTCACTGGCGATATCGCTAAAAAGACCGGTCTTCGTGTCTTGCTCTTTGCATTGTTCCTCAGCTCTGCGACGTCGCTGCTTCTCCTCGCCTTCATGCCGCAAAGCTGGCCCGGCACTCTCGTCTCCGCCGCTCTGCAAGGTGTTTGCGTTATGGCGCTCAGCGCGGTTTACTCTTTCTGGAGCGAGCATCTGTTCCCGGATATTCCGTCGACCAATTTTACCGCCGTCCTCATGCTCTATGCTTCCGGCAGCGTGGCCGCCCCACCGCTGGCAGGTCTCGTCAGCGGTGCGCTAGGACTCGATATCACACTTGCTCTCTTCGGCGCATTATCACTCGCGTCCCTACTTCTGGTGCAAAGGGTGGAAGAAATTTAGGCGGGCTCAATCCACCCACAAAGGGAACTTTACCCCACCTCCTCAAATATTGGTCACTCAGGAATCAAGGGAGCAGGCAGCCATGACCGACGCGACAACAAGAAATGGCCAGTTCTCGGGCCGGTTCGAATGGGCGGGGTTCGCCCTTGGCTTCGGCATCGGCGGCTTCTTCGACGGCATACTTTTGCATCAGATATTGCAGTGGCACCACCTGCTGAGCGGCGTTGAACAGGCGCGGCAGGATATTCGCGTTCTCATTCTGTGGGACGGCATCTTTCACGTGCTGATGTACGTCATCGCGGGCATTGGCCTTTGGCTCCTCTGGCGAGCGCGGAAAGAGTTTCCGGCTGCGGGGGCGGATCGCCGCCTATTTTCAAATGCCCTGATAGGCTTCGGCGTCTGGCATATTTTCGACAGCTTTTTCTCTCACTGGATGCTTGGCATTCATCGCATTCGCATGGACGTGGATAACCCGCTGTTCTGGGATTTGCTCTGGTTCGTGGTGTTCGGAATAGTCCCTGCGGCTATTGGCTGGATTATGCGCCGAAGCGGAACGAGCGGCAGGGGGGGCCGCGCGATGAGTTCGCCTCTTGCCCTCGTCGTAGCTGCGATCATAGCAGGCCCACTTTCCGCTCTCCCGCCCCCGGATCAGACGCAAATGGTGGTCCTTTTCCGGCCCGACATCCCCGAGCAGCAGGCCATTGCTGCCATTGTGGCGGTGGACGGCAGAATGATCGGCACTGATGCATCGGGCCAAATGTGGGCCGTCGATATGGCTTTGGGGGGCAACCCGTCCGAATTGTATAGTTATGGTGCGATCCTGGTGAGTAATGCAATGCTGCCTATCGGGTGTTTCAATTGGATCCGTGCATAGCGGCCCAACTTTTGAGCGAGGTTAAACCAGTCCAAAACTAGGTCCTGTTGACAAAGTCTTTTAGCCACCTGCGGATGGCTGCAAGGTTGAGGAAGCTTGCGAATGACAGAGCCGTTTTCTCATACCGGGTGCCGATGCGACGCATGTGCTTGAGATACCCGAACATGCGCTCGATGCGGTTGCGGTCTCTGTAACGGGAGAAGTCGCAGGGAATATGAACCTTGCGATTGGCCTTTGGCGGGATGACTGGCAAGATGCCCTGTAGCAGCAGGGCTTCTCGAACAGCATCGCCGTCGTAGCCCTTATCGGCCAGAAGTGCCTTTGGCTTGTTGACCGGCAGGGCCATGAGTTCGCCGACCGCGCCATAGTCCGAGGCTTGCCCGCCTGTCAGGACAAAGCCAAGAGGGCGTCCCTGATTGTCACAGCGGGCGTGGATTTTGCACGTAAAGCCGCCGCGTGATCGACCAAAAGCCTCCTTGTGAGTCCCCCTTTTGCGCCGGCTGCCGATACATGGCCCCGAACTGTGGTGCTGTCGATCATATGCTGCCAGTCATCGGTCAGCCCCATCTGGACCAGCGTTTCAAGGATGGCATCCCAGACGCCCTGTTCGGCCCAGCGCCGGAACCGGACATAGACAGAGTTCCACTTGCCGTAGCGCTCATGCATGTCGCGCCAGGGGCAGCCAACCCGCAGCACATGCAGCATGCCGTTGAGAAAACGCCGATTATCATGAGCAGGGCGGGATTTCCGTCCGCGCTCTGTGGGCAAGAACCCTTCGATTACTGCCCACTCTTCATCGGTCAGATCGCCGCGTGCCATCATCGCTCCCCATAAAGAGGAGTGTTGAATCAGACTTCACCTGATTTGGGAATCCACTTTGTCAACACGACCTAGATAACGAATCCTGGGGCACTCGATGCAGATAGGTGCCGCATGCGGCAATAGTGCCGTTGGGCATTGCGCATCGCCGGAACTGGCGCAACGCTTCTAACACACGACAACATATGGTCTGCGTCATGGAAGGCACGACATGAATCGTTTTGGCCTTGAACGTCTCATGGCAATGAGCGCTACAGACTGGGCGCGACATGCCAATCCTTGGAGTGGTTGGTCGAGAACTTCGATCCTGCCTCTGCTTGCCATCGCTGGATGGAGCCGCCTCTGGATCGGGTGGTGGGCGCTGCTTGCCGTTGCAGCAGTTCTCGTCTGGACATGGATGAACCCCCGCGTTTTCCCGCCACCGTCATCCATCGACAACTGGATGTCGCAGGGGGTTCTTGGCGAGCACGTGTGGCTCCAACGACCCAAGCATTCTCAATTGCTCCATCACATCCCAATAATCAGAGCTCTGACGATAGCAACGGCTACAGGCACCCTTGTCCTCTTTGCCGGCCTAGTGGTGCTGAATCTGGCGCTTACAACGACCGGACTTGCTATTGCCATGCTATCCAAGCTGTGGCTGCTGGACAGGATGGTGTGGATTTATTGGGAGAATGATCGCACGTCAGGTTGCATCCATCAGGAGGATAGCCAGGCTGCTCACGATTTAAAGTAGCTTGGAAGTCGTTTTGCTACATCGTTCCCATGGCCGACCGATCGCTGTCTAATGTGTCTGAAGGCACTCATCCGGAGACTGCGCCGAGGCGAGCGAGTAGCATCCTCGTCTCAGTCCAACGGACGTTGGCGTCGGAAGGCAGCAGGTGATCGGCATTGGAGCAATACGCTCGAACTACATGAACTCTGACACCGTCCTGTCAATTACCTCGGCCACGCCGGGGCATTTTTCCGCCGCCAGGATCAGCGCGGCACGTTCGTCCCTGCTGTGAACAACCCCGTATAGCGTCACCACGCCGTCGCGGACTCGAACCTGCACCCGCGCCTTGGAAAACCAGGGTTGCCGCTCAAGCTTGGTGAGCAAGTCTCTACTGATGTCTTCATCTCGTACACTCTGACGGCTCGGCTCCTGCTGCGCCAGTATTGCACGCAAAACATCCCTTCGGCTGAGGATTCCCACGGGCTCCTCGTCATTGACAACGATCACGCGCTGTATGCCGCGCTTCACCATCTTGGCGATGACGTCAGTCAACGCGGCCTCTTGGGACACTGTCACAAGATCTCTGGTCATGACGTGCTCAGCCCTGGAGCCGTGCGCCTTGTTGAACTCCTTTGCAGCCAAGTTTGGCCACAACTTCTGCCGCAACCAATTCCTCGCCGGCGCCGTATCGATATCTTCGCGTTCAAGCAGATCGGAGGCCGACACCAGACCTGTGAGCTTGCCACTGGCATCGACAACCGGAACCGCACTGATCCTTTGGTTGATGAGGATGTGGGCAATATCGGACACAGGGGCCGTGTCGCGGACTGTGATCAGCGGCGCGCTCATGATGTCTTTGGCAATCATCTCGATCCTTCACCTTTCCGTTTAGTCACAGTGAATGGTCTGCATGCCCGGTTCGGGCCTGGTTGTGTTGCGGGCGAGATCAAACCAGAAAACTGCGCAACAAATCAGACCGGGTCAGTATTCCCACCATCATCTCCTCATCGAGGACCGGGAACATGCGGTAGGGCCGGGCAATGAACCGCTCTGCAGCCGAAACGATATCGGTGGCCGCGTCAAGGGTCTCGGGGTTTCGTGTCATATAGCGCTCAACGTTCCCGCCCCACTGCCCGTAATAGGCGGCGTTTAGCGCAGCTTTAAAGCAATCCTTTTTGGTGAGTATCCCCACAAGCTCGCCCGAGCCATTGACCACCGGCGCTCCCGCAATGCCTTCATCCATAAGAAATCCTGCGGCAAACCCGATCTCGATTTCCGGCGAGAGCGTCCTGACATCGGTAACCATGAACTGCGCGATCGAAATCTGTCCCTTCAAGGCGCCTTCCTTCCGCTTTTTCGTCGGCACACACCGCATTCGATGCCCTCGATGCAGTCGAGGCCGCCGCACGATCCCTTGATCGGCGGGCGCCCTGCCACGACGCCCAATGCCAGGCCGCCAAACGCCAACAAAAAGACCACAAGAGTAAACAGGATCAGCATGAAGCCTCCTCAACCCAGCACATGATCGCCAATGGCCCCGACCGCAATGGTCCGAATTGCCCCACCGTCGCGCACCAGCAAAACCGCATCCAGGCCCAGCTCGATGGCCAGTGCCTGTGCCTGATCGTGCTCCATAGCCATCAGGGCCGTCGCCCAGCCATCTGCGGTTGCGGCGCTCTTGGCCACTACGGAAACCGATACCGTTCGGCCCGAAACCGGGCTCCCGGTCCGAGGATCGATGATATGACTGACCTGATGGCCATCGACGCCATAGACCTGAGCCGAAATCCCCGACGTAGCGATGGCGCTGTCGCGCAGCTTCAGCCCCATCCCCAGAGTGCCAGATGCTCCTTCAATAGCCACTTGCCAATCCCGGCCATCGGGATGTCTTCCCCGCGCGCACAGCTCGCCCCCCAGATCGAGCAAAAAGTCTCCAACACCTTGCGCCTCCAGCGCCGCGGCCATCCGGTCGAGCGCATGCCCCTTGGCGATGCCGCAAAGGTCCGCGCTCAACCCCGCATCTGACTTGCGAACCGCCACCTCGTTGATCCCAAGCCCCTCATACTGTCCCCAGGCCTCAGCATGGATGGGGCCAAAACCGTAGCGCGCGACAACAGGGCCGACGGTTGGATCGAAGGCCCCCCGGCTCTGGTGAGCGATATCGAGCCCCTTGCTCAGAACCGTCCGGAACTGATCGGAAGCGGGCAGCCAGTCCGTTGTCATGGCGCCATTGAACACGGACAGGGCGCTATTTGGCCGATAGGGAGAAAATTCAAGATCGACATCGTCGACGATTGTCTCAAGTGCCGCGCGCGCCGGTTCAATGCCGCTTGGAACCGTCAGCCGCCAATAGCTGCCAAATGCAGCCCCTCCGATCACATCGACACCAGCAGCGGCCCAGCCTGCGGTTGGGGCCAGCGAGGCGGCACCGGTAAGGGCGAGAAAACTACGGCGCGTCAGCATGGTCATATCCCGAAATCGTCGTTGAAGATGGAAGCTGGCTCGACCCCGTTTTCGTCGAGCATGGCAAATACCGCTGAGATCATCAGGGGCGGCCCACACAAATAAAACTCGCAATCATGGGGCGCCGGATGGTCCTTGAGGTAGCGATCATGCACCACCTCATGAATGAAGCCGACTGGCCCCTCCCAGCCATCCTCCGGTTGCGGCTCGGACAACGCCAGGGTCCAGGAGAAATTTTCGTGTTCTCTTGCGAGCGCATCGAACTCATCGCGATAGAAGATGTCCGCACCGCTCCGTGCGCCATACCAGAAGCTGATTTTGCGCCTGGTCCCCTTGGCGAGTTGTTCGTGGATCATGGCGCGAAGGGGCGCCATGCCGACGCCGCCGCCGATAAAGATCATTTCCTTGTCTGTGTCCTGGACCCGGAAATCGCCAAACGGGCCGGAAACTTCGACACTGTCGCCAGGTTCGAGACTGAACAGATAGGACGAGACAATACCCGGAAGAATATCGCGCGCACCGGCGGGCGGCAAGGCGAGGCGAATATTGAGCACAATCTTGCTCTTGTCTTCGGGGCGGCTTGCGACCGAATAGGCCCGATGGGTGGGCTCGGCATTGTGCACGCGCAGGTCGCGCACGCCCAGCTCGCTCCACGTGGGTTCAAACCGCGCCTCTGCCTTTAGCGCAGACAGGCCGAGGTCATAGGCGGGCGCGTCGACCTGGACATAGGCGCCGGCTGCGAAGTCGAACGCGGTGTCTCCAGGAATAGACAGAACAAGTTCACGTATAAGGGGGGCGAGGTGCCGGGTCGAAAGCACCTGCGAGGTCCACCGTTCTGCCGAAAGGATATCTTCAGCAACTTCAACGTCCAGAGGGCCACGCACGACCACCTGACAGGAGAGCCGTTGGCCCTCACGGATCCCCGAGCGGCCCAGCAGCGCCGTCTCGGTGGGCAAGGGCTCACCGCCTCCCTCGCGCAAACCGACCCGGCACTGACCGCACGTACCTCCTCCCGCACATGCGGACGGAACAGCAATTCCCGCGTCGTTGAGGGCGGTCAACAGTTTGGTGCCGGTTGTGCCGACGATCTCCCGGTTTCGGTTGACGGTGATCGCCACCGGTCTGGCCGGGGAGAGAATGGAGCGAGCTGTCATTACGACAATGGAAAGCGCGAGAATCAGCGAAACGATCAGGCCGGTTGCCAGCAGGATTTGGGTCATCAGCCTATCCCCGCGAACGCCGTAAACCCCATCGAGAGCAGGCCCGTAACAATGAAAGCCATACCGAGACCGCGCAGACCATCGGGGATGTCGGCATAATTGAGCCGCTCTCGCAGCGCGGCAAGAGCCATGATGGCCAGCGCCCAACCGACCCCACTGCCAAAGCCGAACACGACACTTTCGCCGAAATCATATCCCCGTTCCACCATGAACAGCGATCCCCCGAGGATGGCGCAGTTGACTGTAATCAGCGGCAGGTAAATCCCGAGGGCGCGATAGAGCGCTGGGACGAACCGGTCGAGAACCAGCTCGAGGATTTGCACCATCGCGGCAATGACGCCAATGAAGGCAATCAGGTTGAGGAATGTGAGATCAAAGCTGCCCAGGCCCAGAGCCACCCAGGTGTCGGGTTGAAGCAGATAGGAAAAGATAAGGAAGTTGAGGGGCACGGTGATCGTCTGGACCACAGTCAGGGCAATTCCCAAACCGACAGCCGTTTCGAGGCGTTTGGAGACGGCAAGAAACGTGCAGATGCCCAGAAAGAAGCTCAGCGCGAGGTTTTCCGCAAAGACCGATCGCAGGAAGAGGTCGATCACTTCGCTCTCTCCTTGGTTCCCGGTTCAAGATCGAAGTCAACCGGCTCCACTTGGGCAGTGCGGACCGAGCGAATGGCCCAAATCAGCAGGCCGAGGACGAAAAATGCGCTGGGCGCAAGCAGCATCAGATTGAGCGGAACAAACCAACCCCCGTCATAGATGGTAAGAAAAACCGTCTGGCCGAATAGCGTGCCGGCGCCAAACAGTTCGCGAAAAAATCCCACGATCAGCAGCACCAGCGAATAGCCCAGCCCATTTCCCAGTGCGTCGAGCATCGAGGGCGCGGGCGGATTGTGCATGGCAAACGCCTCGGCCCGGCCAAGCACCAGGCAGTTGGTGACGATCAGTCCCACAAAGATCGAAAGGCGCTGGCTCATTTCGAAGGCGAAGGCTTCAATGATCTGATCGGCTACGATCACCAGTGAGGCGATGATGGTAATCTGGACGATCAGCCGGATCGAGGTGGGAATGTGCCGCCTGATCAGCGAAATAATCGCGCTACCTGTGATCAGAACGGCGGTCAGCGCAAGGCACATGATCGCCGCTGTCGACATCGACGTTGTCACTGCGAGGGCCGAACAGATTCCAAGGATCTGCAGCGTGACAGGATTGTTGTCGATGATGGGACCGTAAAGGGTACGCAGCGCGTTCATCGCTCAAAGCTCTCCGCGCGCAAGGTTGTCGAGCACCGGACCGAACCCGTTCGGCCCCAGCCAGAAGTGCACGGCATTGGTGATACCGTTTCCGGTTCGCGTCGCCCCGGTTATCCCGTCGATCTCGAATTCGGTCGTCGCCCGACCGCGCACGACATCGAGCCGAATGTCACCCTCCGGCCCGACAAGATGCTTGCCTGGCCAGAGCGACTGCCAGGCGGGCTCCTCGATCCGTGCCCCGAGCCCGGGCGTCTCCCCCTGCTCGGTCACCGAGAAAGCGGCGACGGTGTTGAGATCGCCCTCAAGAGCAAGATTGGCCCTTATGACCGACTGATAGCCGGCGCCGGAGATGGGCAAGATAACCAGACGCAATTGCCCTGCCTCACGCAGGACGTGAATGGGCACCAGATCGGGGCGGCGACCGATTCCGGCGATGTCCTCCTCAGCGGAAAGAACCGTTGAGGTTTCCGGATCGTCGCGCGCTGCCGCGGCATCAGAAGTCTCGGGGTCAACATCTTCTGCAATTTGGCCGGTGCGCAGGTCGACCACGATCTTCTCGAGACTGTCACCGCCCGCCTCTTCGATCAGCGCCGCCATTTCGGGCATCGAGGCCAGCATTTCCTCCATCCGCGCAGCCTGTTCGGCGGCAAGGTTGGCCTGCTGGATTGGTCCAAGGATCACCGCCGCGCCCGAGACGACAACCGCGCAAACCGTAGAAACGGCAAAAGCGACAGCAAGGGTTTTGGTGCGGCTCTCATTGGGCAGGGCAAGCAGATTGCGCCAGCGCGCCACCGGGTTGAGGTCAGCCATTGCGGGGCCTCCATGACCGTTTTATTGCCGCGATGACTGCAGCATCGATAAGGGGAGCAAACAGGGAAACGACAAGCGTCGCAAAGATTATGGCTTGCGGACCATCAAAGCCCGTGTCCCGCCAGCCAAAAAGCGCCAGAAGAGCACCGGCGCCAAATCCATAGGCCCAGCGACCGATCCGGGTTGCCGAAGACGCCACAGGATCTCCGACCAGAAACACCAGGCCGAACATCAGGCTGCCCTGGGTGAAGATGAGCAACGGATCGTGTCCGAGGACGACCGAAACAAGAACCGACCCGATGATCGACGATATGACGATTTGCCAGGAGAGGATGCCAGTCGCCATCAGCAAGAGTGCCCCCGGAAGGACGGCAAAAGCGAGGAGCAGCCCTCCGGCGTCGATATCTGTTTGCGGGAAAGCGAAAAAAAGAAAGGCAAGCGTTGCCACGGCGGAATTGACGATGTTTCGCCCCCATCCACCAAACACCTGTTCGCCGATGACCGTGCCGAAACTCGCCGCGAGCACAATCTGCCAGGGGGCGAAATCGCCCGGAGCCAGGATGCCCACGGCAATTGCAGTGACAAGTGCGATCGGAGAGACCGGTTGTGCGCGAGCCCACAGAAAGACCAGTTGCCAGGCAATCACGACGATCAGTGTCAGGACCATGTGCCAGAGAGCAACCGGGCCGAATGCACCGATCGCTGCCGCAGCAGCAGGAAGCGCCGCCGCCGCGATCATCCAGGAAATCGTGTCCCGGTGCCATACGCCGGCTCTCATGCCCCCGCCTCCAGACTGTCCAGCACCATCCTCAGCCTTTGGCCAAAGTCGGTCTGCCCGCCCGTCAGATAGGTCGCCAGTGCCATATCCTCTTCGGCAAGCCAGGCGCAGCCAAGCCTTTCCGCCGCTTCCACATCGGTGATTGAAAGGGCCCGCAGCAAAGGCACCACCGGAACATTGGATCCAAGGCTTTGCTCAAGTGCTTGTGTGGGGATGAAGGGCGCCGGCTTTTGCGCCTTGCGCAGCGCTTCGACCAGCCAGTGAGATCGCGCCGGCTGACGGCGCTCGATGATGGTTACCTGTCGATCGTAACGTCCAAGAAAGGCGCTCTCGCGACCCGCAATCAGCGAGCCGGAAAGGATCGTTTTCGACCCCGGGGTCAGATCTGCCCGCGTCAGGGCATGCAGGTCAGCGCCCAGCGGGACCTGTGCGAGCCGCGGATTGCGCAGTCCCGGGCCGGACAGGGCAATGACCCGAAAGGGATCAATTCTGCCGGTCGCAAGAAGGTGACCAATGGCAATGACGTCTTGATATCCGATATGCCAAACCTTCTGCCCCTCTCGCGGCCGGAAAAGTTGAGCAATGTGGGTCCCCACCAGACCAGCCGGATGGGGACCGGAAAACCGGGCAATCTGCAATTGCTTGCTGTCTTCACCCAGCGCAAGGCCATCAGCCTGGCAGAGAAAGATCGGCCCCGCCGTCAAAAGCGCGAGAGCTGCAAGACCCCGCGAGAAGTCTTCGCGCCGTTCATCGATGATGGCGCGGGGATCGGGCGCATGGGGTGCCGTATCGATTGCGGTCACGAAGATGGCCTGGGCCTCGCCGTCAGGATCGGCGATCCGATCAAAGGGCCGTGCTCGCAGCGCCGGCCATTGGCCGCACGCTAACAACAACTCGCGCAAACCTTTTTGGGTGGATGCAATTGCCGCATCGAACTCCATGCGCCGGTCTTCGCCGTCATTGAGGATGCTGACCTCACTGAGCCTGCGACGCGCACCGAACTCGACGCGCTCGATCTCGCCTGAAACCGGAGAACAGAAAACGAGACGGGGGTTGTTGCGGGCCCTGAAGAGCGGCGTACCGATACTGACCCGCTCTGAGGGCTCGACGAGCATTTCGGCCCTGATCCCGCCGAGATCATGGCCGAGGAGCCCAACGCGCGTAACCTCCACGGCCCGGTCGACCTTAGGTTCGGGCGTACCCTTGAGGGGCACGGTCAGGCCCCGCCGCAAAGCAATTCTCATTTGACCTCACCGGTTGCAAACGCCACCATGCACGTTCAGGGACAGGCGACCTTGACCTCGATCAATCCCAAAGGCCTAGCATTTGGGCATGTTTGGCGCAAACCGAAAGGGATAGCAATGTTTGCTCTTATTCTCAGGACGGGAACGGTGCTTGCCATTCTCGGAGCATTTCCCAACGCGGCGTGGGCTCAGCAAAGCGAACCGACTGTGAGTATTGTCCAGCAATGGCTCAGCTCAGGACACGCCGATGCACAGTCCCCCTCGTTCCGTCACTGGGAGGGGGAGCAGGCGATTCCGGGAACTTGCGCCATGTGTCACTCCGGCGAAGGGTTCCGGGACTACCACGGGTTCGACGGGAGTGTCGCTGGAAGCATTGAAGGTTTGATTGCCCCAGGAGGTGTGGTTGATTGCGCCACCTGTCACAACGACGGCGCAGCAGCAATCGAGAGGGTGGAATTTCCATCAGGGATGAATATCGATCATCCCGGCTCCTCGGCTACATGCCTGAGCTGTCATCAGGGGCGGCAATCTGGTGGCGCGGTCGCAGCGGCCACAGGCGGCATCGAGGACGATACTGTTGATCCCGGCTTGGGCTTTATCAATCCCCACTACGCGGTCGCCGCCGCCACTCTCTTCGGCAGTCAGGTTGGCGGCGGCTATCAGTATCCGGGCAAGAGCTATATGACCCGGTTCCAGCATGTCGCCCGGTTTTCCACCTGTACCGACTGCCATGATCCGCACACGCTCGAAGTCCAGACCGAAACCTGTGCGCGCTGTCACGGCACCGAGTCTCCGAGGGCTATTCGCACATCCGAACCCGATTTCGATGGCGACGGCGACACCGCCACCGGCATCCACACGGAAATCGACGGATTGAAAACCATGCTTCTCGACGCCA
Source organism: Pelagibacterium flavum (assembly GCF_025854335.1). NCBI lineage: Bacteria > Pseudomonadati > Pseudomonadota > Alphaproteobacteria > Hyphomicrobiales > Devosiaceae > Pelagibacterium > Pelagibacterium flavum. The sequence goes on along the minus strand of NZ_CP107716.1, from coordinate 1,423,258 downwards.
TTGAGCACTATTCGATCGAGGTCTCGGGAGAGCAAATCGCCTATGTGGAGCGCTATCCCTATTTCATGTTGGCCGAAGGAGAGGAAGGCGCCGGATCACCTTATACGGCCTGGACGCCGCGCCTTTTGCGCGCCAGCTACAATTTTGCATTCGTCACCGGCGACCCAGGCGCCTATGCGCACAATCCCCACTACGCCCTGCAACTGCTCTATGACAGCATCGTGGATCTGTCTGCAGCATCAGGAGCGGAGGTTGAAATAGGAGCGCGGCCCCGCTAGGGGTCGGCTCGAAAACTGCTGGCGTGGGTCCCCACTGCAGGTAGGCACCTGATCGCCAAAGGGGAGCCAATTCAGCAGCCTCGCTATGAAACCCGCCGCTACCAACGAGTCCGTCGACTATTTCACGCCACTTTATGCAGCTTCAGCTCGATCACCGCACAACAAGAACCGGGATAGTGCTTGTGGTCAAAACTTCGTTGGTTTGGCTGCCCAAAAGCATCTTGCGCAACCCCCGACGCCCGTGAGATGCCATCACGATGAGATCGGCACCCATCTTTTGAGCGGTTTCAACGATAGCATCTGCGGCATAGCGGTTAGGAATATGAACGGTCTCATGCTGCACACCTTCCACCTCCGCCCTCCCGGCGGCTTCGCTCAGAATGTCTTTGATGCTTTGGTGCATGGCTTCTTCATAGCTCGCAATTGTGCTAGCGCCTGCCTCAGCAAGAGCCCCGGATGCCCAAATATCCGTGACTGAAACGATGGTCACTTGAGCACCAACCGATGCGGCAAGTTTCAGGCCATGGTTCAGTCCGTGAGTTGCCATTTCAGATCCGTCGGTCGCAATGAGAATATGTTTGTACAAGGGTGCTCTCCTCTTCTTCAATATTGGTCGCGGTCACTCGAGCGAGTTCGCATTTTTCTATTCACGGTCGGCTATTTGATCGGCGAGTTCTGGTGCTCATTGCGTGCTTAGTGGCGATATCTCCAAGCTTTTGACCACAGTATCTATGTTTAGGGGAATGGCATAGACCCACCGGCTGCCTTTAATGGGGATGCGTCCTACCGCGCGCGCGCTCTCTCTCAATGCCTTCTTCAGCTTGCGAATGATGGCGGCGCGGCCCCTCTCGTCGGCAACGGATTCAAGGGCGTCGCTTATGTCGAGCAACAACTCGGCATGTTCGTTGCTGCTGTCTGGCCTGCCTATTGCATTCCGTGCCGTTGTCCTGCGTGAACCAGCTTCACGAACAATAGCGCCGCCAGGGGCCAATTCAAACGACTGATCCAGCAGGGGCGCCACAATTTTTTCAAATGGGATCAACGGTGCCAAGCGTTCGCGCAAGGCAACTAGTGCTGGAGGCTCCCCGTGCACCAAGAATAATCCGCTCCGGACCGGCAGCCGTTCCGATACCCAGGCTGCCAATTCCGGTGCATCTGCATGCCCGGAATAGATATCGAGGTAGCGGATGGTGGCAGCGACGGCGATTTCCTCTCCATGAATTCTAACCGCCTTCGCACCGTCAAGCAGCACCCGTCCAAGACTGCCCGCCGCCTGGAACCCCACCATCAAAACCGTAGCATGAGATTGCCACAACCAGTTCTTGAGCCGGTGCCTGATGCGACCGGCGTCGCACATACCGCTTGCCGAAATCACGGCATGAAATCTAGTTCGCTTGTCCAAGTCCTTGCTCTGCTCGACAGTTTCAGTGAACGTGACAAATGGCGAGTCCAGCGCATCGAGCAGTGCGCCGCCATTCTCCAGTTCGTTGGCATGCTTTCTGAACACCTCGGTGGCTTTCGTCGCCAGAGGAGAGTCGATGATGATGGGGAAAGGCTGAACCGGCCCTTGGGAGAGCCAAACCAGATCAACGAGAACTTCCTGTGTCCGCTCGACAGCAAATGAAGGGATCAGCAGCGCGCCGCCCCGAACTATCGCGTTCTCGACCTCGCTTTTAAGACTTGCGCGCCGTGCTTTTAGGGTCGAGACTCGTTCATAGCCAGTATGCGACTGCCGCTGCGAGCATGACGGCAGATAGATAGTTTCGGGCAAGCTTGTCGTATCGGGTGGCAACGCGGCGGAAATCCTTGAGCCGGCAGAACATGGCCTCGACACGCCAGCGGTCTTTGTAGCGTTTCTCGTCGTATTTGATTTTGCGCTTCCGGTTCTTGCGGCCAGGGATGACCGGGATTGTCTTCTGGTTGCGCAGAGTGGAACGAAGGCGGTTGGCATCATAGCCGCGGTCAGCAATAACTCTCTTCATGCCCATCGTGTGGGCGATGAGCAGATCGGCCCCCTTCATGTCCGAGGCATTGCCGGGCGTCAGGATGAGGCGGATCGGTCTGCCGATAACGTCGACGAGCGCATGGATCTTGGTGGTCCGGCCACCACGCGAGATGCCAATGGCATTGGTTCGCGCCCCCCTTTTCCCCCGCCTGCACAGCGATGGGCTTTGATATAGCTGCTGTCGATCTGGGCGGTTTCCGCAATCCAGCCTTGTTCGGTCAGAGCCGCGAGAATGCGTGCCCATACGCCGCGGCGACTCCAGCGGTTCCAGCGATTGTAGACTGTTGTCGAGGGGCCATACTCGGCAGGGCAATCAGCCCAGCGTCCGCCGCACTTGAGCATATGAACGATCCCCGAAATTACCCGCCGGTCATCCACTCGACGTGCTCCAGGCTGGTTCTTGGGGAGATGTGGCTCAATGGCCGCCCAAGCTGCATCACTCAACCAAAATAGTCTGCTCATCGATACCTCCGAACTCATCTAAAGCCAGAGAATCTGATTTGCAGCGTCTATTCAACAAACTGATTGGGTATGGACCCTAGGGAAGTGTCCTCTCTTTCAGTTGCTCCATAGGTACTTTCGCACAGATCGAGCACTGGGTGACAGGCCGTGGGCCGATGCAGAGCGATTGCAGGGACCTCTACAAGATCCTGCAAAATGGGGGGATGATGCCGGTGACATTACTTTTGCCGGGGGGCGGAGTAGTGTTCTTGAGGTACTTGCTGTGTTGCGCAGTCTTGAGCGACGGTGATTTTGTGACAGCCGCGCCGGGCCTTGGGCACCAATTTCGGTTCAGCGCCGTAAAAACCACCCATATGCGCCATCAATGACGACCTCTCCAAAGTCGCTGAGCTCAGGGCACAGAACTATCGGCGCTTTCGGGGCCGTTTGTAGCCTGTCGGCTTTCGGGCCGACCTAGTGGATTAACTGCCATTCGCTGGCCCTCGCGTTGTCACTCATGAGTGTCAAATGAAAGCCAATACGGGTCTACTGCGGCGCCCATACTGGCAAAGCCACGAGCCAACGCAGCTGTTCAATCAGCCTCTTCCAACTATTTCCAGACCAGCCGTCGGTAGAGGGTCGAGCGGTCGATGCCGAGAGCGCGCGCAGCGGCGGAAAGATTGCCGTTATTCTGGTCCACCGCGCGACGCATTGCGGCTTCGGTGAGACTGCCCAAATCGTTCTGGAACAGCAGAGGTGCCGCGGTGACCTGTTCGGTGAACTGGGGTAGATCGGCCAAAGTGATGGGCTGTTCTGGTTCACACAGCGCTGATAGGGCGCGCAGCGTCCCGGTCAGTTCGCGGAAATTGCCTGGCCATGGCTGGGCGGCGAGGCGGGCAAGCACCGGGGCGGGCAGCGGCGGATGGCCCGTCGCGAGCTGGGACCAGAGGCTCGAGACGACAGTGGCGCGATCGGGGAAATCACACAGGGCCGGCAGGCGGATGGTGAACTGGGCGATGCGGTAGTAGAGATCGGCGCGGAAGGTGCCTGCCTCGACCATGGCCTTGAGATCGCGATTGGTGGCGCAAACGGGCACGAAATCAGCCTTCTGCGCGGTGCCGCCGCCCAGTGGCACGACTTCCTTGTCCTGCAAGACGCGCAGGAGGCGCGACTGCAGCAAGAGCGGCATGTCGCCGATTTCATCGAGGAAGAGAATGCCGCCCTCGGCTTGTTGCACCAGGCCAATGGCGCCCTGCTTGCGGGCGCCGGTGAAGGCGCCGGGCTGGTAGCCGAAGAGTTCGGATTCGATCAGGCTCTCGGGCAGTGCAGCACAGTTGATGGCGACAAAGGGCTTGCCGGCGCGCTGGGTGAGGCCATGCAGGTAGCGGGCGAAGACTTCCTTGCCGGCACCGGTTTCCCCAGCGATGAGCAGGGGGATTTCGGCATTGACCAGGCGGATGGCCTTGGCGAGATCGGCGCGGGTTTCGGGAGTGAGAAAAGGCGCTGGCTCGCCCGACTTGGCGACGCGCGGCAGGGTGCCGGTGACGCGCAGCGGCGACTTGCGCGGCTCGGACACGGCGGCAAAGAAGCGCTCGCCATTGCGGGCGCGCAGTTCGCCGCGCTGTGTGGCGAGCGCCGCGGTTTCAAAGATTTCCTCGGCGGTGGACTGGCGCTGCGCCTTGCGGTCGAGCCCGACGAGATGGAGCGCGCGACGATTGCCGGCGATCAAACGCCCGCCATCAAAGACCAGAATGCCTTCGCGGGCGGTGCCCAGGAGATCAGCGGCACGGTGGAAGCGCACCACGGTCATGTCATCGAAGCCGCGGGCGAAGAAGCGATGTTCGATCTGCTCGACGGCGAGGCGCACCAGGCCCATGGCATGGGTGTGCTCAGCCGAGGCATGGCCGGAGAGATCGAGCACGCCAGCGAGCTTCCCGAAAGGGTCGAAAATGGGCGATGCGGCGCAATGCAGGATACCATGTGGTTCGAAGAAGTGTTCTCCCCCATGCACCTCGATGGCGCGACGTTCGGCGAGAGCCGTGCCGATGGCATTGGTGCCAGTGGCAGTTTCGGACCAGGTGACGCCGGGGCGGAGCGCCACTTCGGCGGCGCGGCCGGCGAATTCGGGGCTTCCCGTGGTATCGAGCACGAGGCCCTTGGCATCGGTGAGGATGACGACACTGTCGGTAAGCCGCGCTTCGGTGCGCAGCGACACCAGTTCAGAGCGCGAGAGGAGGCGTAAGGTCTCGTTCTGCTCATGCAAGGCGCGAAGCTCGGGTGCGGTGACCGGTTCGGCATGAATGACCGCCGAGGCATCGAGGCCCTGTTGTGCGCAGCGCTGCCAGGACCGCAATATGGGCGCAGGCACCAGGCCCTCAGGTAGATCGTGCCCAGAAAAGAAACGCTCGCGCGCGGCTACCAAGGCAGCATCGGACGCCTGTTGCATGGCTCTCTCCCTACCAGTTGTGGCAGTTTGCAACAGGTGTTGCATCGGCCATCGCGTCTGGTTGTTGCAAAGTGTTGCATCCGAATTCGCACCGCGTCCACCCCTGCTTGGTGCCACAAGAATTCCCTAACAGCTTCAACAGGTTGATATCATCTGGCACGCCGGTTGCAATGACGGTGGCATCCAAGAACAAGGGAGGATGCCATGAATAAACCTGAATTCGTCGGCCAGCGGACCAAGTCTCCGTACAAGGCGAAATACGGCAATTATATCGGCGGGCAGTGGGTGGACGCGCTCGACGGCGAGACCTTCGAGAACACCTCGCCAGTCACTGGGCAGGTGATTTGCGAAGTCGCGCGCTCCAAGGCGGCGGATGTCGAGCGGGCGCTGGATGCGGCCCATAAGGCCGCGCCGGGCTGGGGCCAAACCTCGGTGGCGCAGCGCGCGGTGATGCTCAACAAGATTGCCGATCGCATGGAAGAACATCTCGACGAGATCGCGCTGGCCGAGACCTGGGACAATGGCAAGCCAATTCGTGAGACGACTGCTGCCGATATTCCGCTGGCGATCGACCACTTCCGCTATTTCGCCGGTGCCATCCGCGCCCAGGAGGGCGGCATTTCCGAACTTGACCATGACACGGTGGCTTATCATTTCCACGAGCCCCTCGGCGTCGTGGGGCAGATCATTCCGTGGAACTTCCCTATCCTGATGGCGGTCTGGAAACTGGCGCCCGCGCTAGCGGCAGGCAATGCCGTGGTGCTCAAGCCTGCCGAGCAGACGCCGGCATCAATCCTCTTTCTCATGGAATTGATCGAAGACATCCTGCCGCCCGGCGTGGTCAATATCGTCAACGGCTTTGGCCTTGAAGCCGGCAAGCCGCTGGCCAGCTCGAACCGCATCGCCAAGATCGCCTTTACCGGCGAGACCACGACGGGCCGGCTGATCATGCAATATGCCAGCCAGAACCTGATCCCGGTGACGCTGGAACTGGGTGGCAAATCGCCGAACATCTTCTTTGCCGACGTATTGGCCGAAGACGATGATTTCTTCGACAAGGCGCTCGAGGGCTTTGCCATGTTCGCGCTCAATCAGGGCGAGGTGTGTACCTGCCCGAGCCGCGCCCTGATCCAGGAAAGCGTCTATGACCGCTTCATGGAACGGGCGATCAAGCGGGTGGAAGCCATCAAGCAGGGTTCTCCCTTCGAGATGAGCACGATGATCGGGGCCCAGGCCTCGTCCGAGCAACTCGAGAAAATTCTCTCCTATCTCGATATCGGCCGGCAGGAAGGCGCCACGGTGCTGACTGGCGGCGAGCGCAACAATCTGGGTGGCGAGTTGGCGGGTGGTTACTACGTCAAGCCGACGGTGTTTGCTGGCAACAACAAGATGCGCATTTTCCAGGAGGAAATCTTTGGCCCGGTGGTCTCGGTGACGACCTTCAAGACCGATGCCGAAGCCCTCGAGATCGCCAATGACACGCTTTATGGCCTGGGCGCCGGCGTGTGGACGCGTGATGCCAACCGGGCCTATCGCTTCGGCCGAGGCATCCAGGCGGGGCGCGTATGGACCAATTGCTATCACGCCTATCCTGCCCATGCCGCCTTTGGTGGTTACAAGCAGAGCGGCATCGGACGCGAAAACCACCGCATGATGCTTGACCACTACCAGCAGACCAAGAACATGCTGGTGAGCTACTCGCCCAAGAAGCTGGGCTTCTTCTAAGCCGCTCCTCCCTGAGCGGGCGCCCGGGGAGAGCTCCGGGCGCCAGAAATCATTCCGGCGGGAAGAGCCCTAACCCCACTCTCTCCCTGGCCACCTCCCGCTGGAATGATCGTCGAGCAAGGAACCCGCCATGACTGATCTCGTTCCGCGCGTCGTCGCCACCGACGCCGCCTTAAGTCTCATCGCCACCATCACGGCCCGCCATGGGCCGGTTATGTTTCATCAGTCCGGCGGGTGTTGTGATGGCTCGTCGCCGATGTGCTATCCTGAAGGCGAATTCATCGTCGGCGACCATGACGTCAAGATGGGTGATATCGGCAGCGCTCCCTTCTACATGTCACCCAGCCAGTTCGAATATTGGCAGCATACCCAGTTGATCATCGATGCGATTCCAGGTCGTGGCGGCATGTTCAGTCTCGATAATGGCACCGAGCGGCGGTTCCTCACGCGCTCCCGCTTGTTCACCGATGACGAGTACGCACGCCTTGGGCCAATAGCACGGCGAGGAACGCCAACACTCTTTTCCTGAAGCCTTGTCTCTTCTGCGGAGTGACTGATGCTGAAGTTTGGTCCATTGCGATTTTTGATTTTGCATTCTCACATCAGGTGACAATCCAGGTCATGTCCGTTTTCTCGTTGATGCAATAATCCGTTGAATGACCGAAATGGGGCGCGTTGTTGCCATTGCCGGGTGCTCGATTACTCGGCGTCTGCTGTTGATTCGGCAAACGTTGGAATCCAACCCCCTCCCCCGCCTGGGGATCGCATCGCTCGCTTCTACGAGAGACCCTTCCGTGTCTCCCCGTCTGGGCGCGTGGTGTCGGGGTGGACTGGGACTCTGGCTTGGTTTGCATCGCGGCATCGCGGCATCGCGGCATCGCGGCATCGCGGCATCGCGGCATCGCGGCATCGCGGCATCGCGGCATCGCGGCATCGCGGCATCGCGGCATCGCGGCATCGCGGCATCGCGGCATCGCGGCACGGAAGATGCTGATTATTCGCGTTTGTGTGTCAAGCTGATGATTTGGGCCGTTTGGCCAGTGTTTTCAGCCTTTCCGGCGCATGGCGTAGCTGGAATACCACGGCGCCAGTTCTGCGTAACCTGGACGGCCCTGCCCGGTCAGGTAGGAATCGAACAGCAGATTGACCAAAAGGCTGACGCTCATCCCGTTCGAACGTGCGATTGCGGCAACCTCGTTCAGCACAGCTCTCGGGATCCGGCTGGACGTGCAAACGATATCAGAAACTGCGGAACCCCCGTCATCCTGATCGGACAGCATTGCCTCTTCGATCATCTGGCTCAGACTCGGCATGCCGTTGCGTTCCTCCGTCATTGCCCCACCTTTTCCGCATGTGCTTTTTCCACAACCCGGCCGAGTGCCGCAAAAACCTGGGCGAAGTTGTCCTTGGCGGGATCCTCGCGCCCGATCTCGAGAACGCCACGACCGAAGGGGTATACGCGCCGGTAGCTGGACAATTGCTGCATGGCCACCGCCAGGAACGGCCCATGAGCCTTGAACGCTGCGGCCAACTGTTTCAACTCAGCCGTCTTCTCTCGCGTAGCTTCGTTAAAGACAGCGATGGTCGGCACATCGCGGGCCCGCGCGACATGAACGAAGTGGCCGAGTTCCAGAAGATCCTGATGGGCGGGCTTGACCGGGGAGACGAGGATGTCGCTGATGTCCAGGATCGCAGCCATCATCCGCTCGTCCCGGCCGGCCGTATCGATGAGCACGACGTCATAGTCACCGATATGACGGGCCACGGTCTCGATCACCTCGGAAGGCCCGCAGGCGACGACCGTGGGGTTACCGATGTCATTGGACCGGGGCCATTTCCTGAGCGTGCCCTGCTTCTTGTCCGCATCGACGATCAGCACCCTCTTCCTTTGCCGCGCGTAGCCAATGGCGGTGTTGAGGGTCAGGGTCGACTTCCCGCATCCTCCCTTGGAGTTGGCGACAGTGAGGACAATGGCACCTTGTGCCCGGCAGAACTCGATCGCGCCGACTGCGCGCGGTTTGAACGCGACAGGAACAGCACCGGGTGAACGAAAGCTGTGGAGATCGGGACGCATGGCAGTTGAGACGCTTTTACTTTACACTACGATATAATATCGGTAGCCTTCCGACAGAGTCAAGACGCACCGGTTGCATAAATGTTCTTCTTTTTTCTCGGCGCCCGCGAACCTCTGGACAGTCCGGAACTTGAACGTTTCGGTCGGGCGTTGGAGGTTATTCAAACCCGCTATCCCACCATGACGCTGGGCATGCTTTCGACCCTGTTTGCCATCGGCATGGCGCCCAAGCACGAGGGTGCATTGATCTCGATGTCCGATCTCGTGGAGCATCTCTCAGAGCAAAAATACTCAACGGTCGCGCGGCAACTCGAACTGCTTGGCGAGGGCAATGACCAAAAAGCTGGAATGGGGCTTATCGAAAAGCGCGTAGATCCCAACGACAGGCGCACGCGCTATGTCGCGCTGTCCGACGGCGGCCGGCACTTGCTTTACGAGCTCGACGCCATTCTCGCCCCGGACCTGCTCAGCGGATCGGGCACGGATGTCCCCGTGAGATGAAGATCCGCCCCTTGGGTCCTGGCGGACATCCGGCCAACGCCCATATTGGGTGCGCTTCCATGAACTGAAGCTCAACCTGTTTGCATTCGCCATCAGGGCCTGTGCGTAGACCTGCCACTGTTACTTCTTCCGTTTCCGCCACGGTTTGGCTTTTGAGAATGCCTCGAAATCGATGGTCTTGAGCAGGCTCCAGTCGACATCCTCGGGCGGAAGGGTGGCGGCAATGGCCCTCATCTGCTTGGGCGTGAGACGTCCATACGCATCATGGACGTCGCCGGTCTCGTGCCCGACCTGCTTCATGATCAGGCGCGCCTCGACAGCATTGTCACGGTCATTGTCGATCTTGCCGTGTCGCAGGGCATGGAAGACCCAGGAAAGTTCGCCCTCCCCGGTGTGATCCTTGATCAGACGGTTGACCCGCTTCTGAGCGGCGTCGGCAGGATCCTTGCAGGCCATCAGCTTGGGAAAGTGAGGCCCGGCTTCGCGCCGTGCCCATTCCACGAATCCGGCGTCGATCATGACCTGGGGAATGATGATGATCTCCATGGATGCCTCGGACTTGATCGGCACCGGCTCCCAGCGGCCGTCATGATAATGGTGGGAGCGCACAAGAAAGAACCAGACGCCGTGCATCTGAAATATGTCCTCACGCCGCAAAGTGGCCAGGAGGCCAACGCGGCGCCCCGTGAGCAAACCCATAGGCGGCAGCAGCGCGTCACTCAGAATGCCGGTATTGATTCCAGCCTGCCAGACCTTCTCGAAGGTGCGCCCGTCCGGGGCGATGCGTGCGACAGGCTTGGGCGCCCGGTCCGGAATACGGATTCTCGAGTTGGCGACGGGGTTACGGATATCGGCATCCTCGCATCCCAATGCGATAATCGCCTTCACATAGCTCAGGCGGCCTTCCCGGATGGTCTTGACCGCCAGACCGCGGCCGCCTTTTGTCTTGTTCGCTTCTATGTGTCGAACGACGTCGGTGTAGGAAAACCCTTTCTGGCTCGATGCGTCCGGAGGCAGCCAGGAAATCTCGTCGACATATCGCTGGAGGTCTTTCCGGCGGTATTCGCCCACGCGGCGATCGCCGCACAGGGTGATGAACTCGTCCCGGACTTTCCTGTAGATGCCGACCAGTTCATGACCGGCCCCCTTGTTGGACTTGATGTCCTCGATCCGTCCGTTGGCGACAACGCTGAACAGTTCCCCCTTGGCCTTGACCGGCGCATCGGCCTCGATCCGGGTCGACAGCGACTGGATGGTCGAAAGCATGGCCGTGGTGTCGTCCAACCCCTCCAGTGACCCGGTTCCGGCATAGGCTCTGGCGATAGGCTGGCTCTTGAGCGCTGCTATGAAAGGCGCTTCGGGATGCAATTGCGGCTTTGCGAACAGCCCCTTCCCCACGGCCTGGTCATGGCCGACCTGGGCGAGCGCGTCAAAGACGTGATCGACCACGGCGGGGTCGTGCTCACGGTCAACGCTCTCGGCCAGAGCGTCGAGCCCCATGAAGAAGGGCACCAGCGAGCGGATCATCTGCTCGGAGATCTTCGCCACTCCGACTTCGGCAACAGTGTTTTCGTCCATCTTCCGTATACTCCCGAACGCGATCTGGGCGGCGCTGGCCATGAGCAGGGCGCGCTTTCTGGCCGCGAGCGCCGACATGGATCCAATGGGAATACGGATTGATGAAAGAGTCGAGTCGCCGGCAAGATCGACGGGCAGACGAATCTGGAAGGTCCAGGCAGAGCCTTTTCGCGAAAGGTAATGAGCGCACATGAGGGTGTACTTTCGGGTGTACAACCGCATGCCGGCTTGCTAAAAAGACCAATAATTTCAAGGGATTGTCAGTGTGGCGGAGGGGATGGGCCTGGGGTCGAACCTTCTCTGGCGAGTTGCCTCTCCACGCGGATGACGATGCACAAAGGTCTGCTTGCACGCGCGCCACCGGCTGCCAGCGGGATATCTTTCCAGGCTGGGCCGACTGGTTGGCATATTTCAGAAACTCCCCAGCAACGTTCCCAGGGTGATCAGCACGATCAGCGCGAGGATCGGGACGGCCACGGCGACGACGGCGACATCAAGATAGGCCTCGCGGTGCGTCAGGCCGCAGATTGCTAGAAGCGTGATGACGGCACCGTTATGGGGCAATGCGTCGAGCCCGCCGGTGGCCACCGCGGTCACCCGGTGCATCAGCTCCGGCGAGATACCCGCGGCCTGGGCCATCTCCAGATTGACGCCGCCGAGCGTGGTGAGCGCGATGCTCATGCCTCCGGACGCCGAGCCGGTCATCCCGGCCAGAAGGTTGACCGAGATCGCCAGCGAGATCAGGGGATTGTCGCCGCCGATCCCGATCACCGAATCACGGATCAGCGCGAAGGCCGACAGCGAGGCGATGACGGAGCCGAACCCGACAAGGCTCGCGGTATTGAAGATCGGCAGCAGCGAGGCGTGGGCCCCGGCATCCAGCGAGGCGGTCAGCCTCGGTAGGCGCGACCAGTTCACGGCGATCATGAGCACGATTGAAATGACCAGCGCGGCGATTATGGACCAGATGCCGCGCACCGCATCGATGGTCACCGAGCCATATTCGGGCGCGGCAAGATAGTCGGTGTCCATGGCCGGGATGACGAGGGCGGTAAAGGTGAGGTTGATGGCGATCACCGTGACGAGCGGCAGTGCCGCCAACATGAGGGCCGGCGGCGCGGCCGGACGCGCCCCGGCCGGGAGTTCGCCAATGTCGAAGCCTTCGCCCGCGGCGCGCTCGCGCAAGGCCCTGTCAGTGCGCCGTTCAGCGTCGGGGTGGTCGCCGTAGCCTTCGGAGGTGGCCCGCGCCCGTCGCTCCAACCACAGTTGGCCAAGCGCAAACATAATCAACGCCGTCAGGATGCCGAGCCCCGGCGCGGCAAAGGGCGACGTGCCGAAATAAGGCATCGGGATCGCGTTCTGGATCGCCGGCGTGCCGGGCAGCGCGGTCATGGTGAAGGTGAAGGCGCCAAGAGCGATGGTGCCCGGTATCAGCCGCTTGGGGAGATTGGCGCGGCGAAAGACTGCTGCAGCGATCGGAAACACGGCGAACGCGACCACGAACAGCGATACCCCGCCATAGGTCATCGCCGCGCATGACAGCACCACCGCCAATATGGCGCGGTCGCTGCCAAGCCTCCGGATCGTGGCGTTGGCCAGAACCTCGGCACTGCCGGTATCCTCCATCAGCTTGCCGAAGATGGCCCCGAGCAGGAAGACCGGGAAGTACTGGACGATGAAATCACCCGTCGCCACCATGAAGATCTGAGTGTAACTGGCAAGCAGCGGCCGTTCAAACGAGGCGAGCACGGTGAGCAGGGCGAGACCCGGCGCCAGGATCAGCAAGGTGACGCCACGGTAAGCGAGATACATGAGCCCGCCGAGCGCAGCAACGACGACCAGGATGCCATACATTTGCGACTACTCCGCTGACCGGTTGGCGCTCGACTTGTTGGACCTCTGCATCGGCCGCAGCGAGTCGACGAACAGCGCGTCGAGGTCGAACGTGGAGCGCACGCCGAGGTCACCAAAGTTCGCCTCTAGCCAATGGTGCGCCCAACCCCGGCCGCGCTGTTGCAGGTGGCTGAGGAATGTCCATTCGGCGTTGAGCTTGCTGGAGGCGTCCAGGTCCTGCAGCTCCTCATCAGCATGGATCAGATGGACCCGCATGTCGCGGTAGCGTTCCGTCTCAAGCCCCTCCGCCTCAATAAGTTTGTGCAGCAGCTGGATCGCCCGAAGGTCCTTTATGAGGCTGGAATTGAAGCTGATCTCGTTCACCCGGTTGAGGATCTCACGCCCCGTTCGCGGCAGTTTGCTGCGAGTCATAGGATTGATCTGGACGATCACCATGTCACGACAGTCGGTCTCGTCGACTAGGGGGTGAAGCGCTGGATTGCCGATATAGCCACCGTCCCAATAGGCTTCGCCATCGATCTCCACCGCCTGGTACACCGATGGCAGACAGGCCGAGGCCATGATCGTTTCCACCGACAGATGCGGCTGGGTAAAGACGCGCGCCTGGCCGGTGCGCACATTGGTAGCGGTGACAAAGATCTTCGGCATCGCGCAGGCATTGACCCGATCGAAGTCGACCGTGCTGGCTACGAGGTCGCGCAACGGATTGATGTCGAGCGGATTGAGCTCATAGGGAGAGAACTGCCGTGACAGGTTGTCGAAGAATTGGTAGCCGGGCGACTTGTCGAGGTTGAAGTTGCCGGTGAGCCTGTTCCACCAGCTGCGCTGCACCGGCGAAAAGCGCGCTGCAACGCTCACGGCCCGCCAGAAGGCGGCGAGCGCCTCGCGCGCTCCCTCCCGGCCACGCTCTTGAAATCCTTGCGCAAGCACCACGGCATTCATTGCCCCAGCGCTGGTCCCGCTGATGCCGGCGATCTCCAGCCGTTCGTCTTCCAGGATGCGGTCGAGCACACCCCAAGTCAGCGCCCCGTGGGACCCGCCGCCCTGAAGCGCCAGATCGATCGTCTTTTTGGGCTGTTGCTGGACCATATCGCCCTCCACACATGCGCTTCCCGCGTCTACGCCGCGGCACGACTCTCAGGCCGCCATCATGATGCGGATGGCGGCTGCAAACCACCACCCCGTCCAGACAGCGGCGGCGGTCAACAGGAGGCCGGTGGCAACCGCCCAGCCGAACGCCGTCGCCCCTCCGCGAAGGGCCAGGACGATCCGCACACCGGCATTCACGCTGATCGCTGCTGCCAGCGGCACGACCGCCTCGGATGCCGGCAACTGCCCGGCAACAACAAGCGAGGCAAGCGCAACGGCAGCGGATCCCGTGCTCACCAGCCCCGCGAGCGCCGCCGACACCAGGACGGCCTCGCTTCCGAAACGGTCGTTCAGGACAGCGGAGACGACGATGACCGTCGCCACGATCGTCGCAAAGCTCAATGCGCCCTGGACGCTGAAAATCCGGCTGGGAAGTTCGAGCCCATCGGGCTCTGCGCCGCCGCCGCGCGATCCGATGCGTGCAAGCAGGATCCCATAGAGGAAGGCCACGCCCGAAGGGATGATCAGGATCGGGGCTGCAAGTGTGAACATCGAGGGGCTGAGGAACAGCAGTACGATGCCGGTTTGCGCGAGCGACGAAACCGAGGAGAACGTGACACCAGCAGCAGCGGGATAGGCCTCGAACGGCCGATCCTGCACCTTCTTCAACATGGCCGCCACGGTGGCGGTGCTCGACACGAACCCCGAGAGGAAACCGCTCAGCGGCAGCCCCAGCCGTGAACCGAAGACCCGCGTGCAGACGTGGCCGACAGCGCCGATCGCCATGACGAGAATGACGATCACGAACAGGTTTTGCGGATTGATCGCCCCGCCCGGACCCAAGCCTTCGTTGGGCAGGATCGGCAGGATCAGTAGCGCCGAGACGCCGAGGATGAGGCCGTCGCGGATCTCGAAATCGTTTAGCACCGAGCGGCTGAAGTCGCGCAGCACCGTGCGCGCAGCCAAGAGCGCCGCAACCAGGACGCCCGATGCCGCCGCAAGGAACGTGTGCTCGATTGACAGCGCACCCAGCACGACCACGATCAACAGGGCAAGGCTGGTGGTCAGGCCCGCTTGGCGATCCGGTTGGGACAGGTGCGTCGCCATGCGAAGGCCGCCGATGACGGCGACGGCGACGGCGAGCATTGGCCATCCACCGGCAATCTGACTCAGCGCGCCGGTCAGTGAGGCGAGCGCAAAGGTGCGCACGCCTGCCGGGACAAGCCCCCCGGTCACGCCTGCATTCCGCTCGCGCTCGATCCCGATCAGAAGTCCGATGCCCAAGGCCTCGAGCAGCAATAATGCCTCTGATGTCTCCAAGTTTACTCCCCCATCCGTTGCCGTGTGCGACAAAACCACTATTCGTACGCTAAACGGTTTGGGCTGCTGCCGCGGCTATAAAGCCCACCTTCAACCTTGCGCAGTGCCGGTTGGCAATCGGCTTCCCGCCATTAAACAGGAATATCTAGTGTTCCGAGTCTGACACTTGCTACCTGTTTCCTCTGATTTCATCGAGTGCATCAAGCGCACGGCGTTCGCGGGTGATGATGTCTTCGGCGGTTTTGCTCCAGACGAAGGGCTTTGGCTTGGCGTTGTGCTGCAGCTGGTAGTCGTAGATCGCGCTCTCGAGATCGTCGACGCTGGAGTAGCTGCCGCGTCGGATGCGCTTTGTGGTGATCTCCGCAAAGAAGCGTTCCACGAGGTTGATCCAGGACGCGCTGGTGGGCGTGAAATGCAGATTGAAGCGCGGGTGCCTCGAAAGCCAGGCCTGCACCTCGGGCGTCTTGTGGGTGGCGTAGTTGTCGAGAACCAGATGGATGTCGCGCGGTTTCTTCACGGCCCGGTCGATGCGGCGCAGGAATGCCAGGAACTCCTTTGCGCGGTGGCGCGGCATGCAGTCGCCGATGACCAGGCCCGACTTCACGTCGAGTGCGGCGAAGAGCGTGGTGGTGCCGTGGCGCTTGTAGTCGTGGGTCATGGTCGCCGCGCGCCCCTTCTTCAGCGGCAGCCCGGGCTGGGTCCGGTCGAGCGCCTGGATCTGGGATTTTTCATCGACGCACAGCACGACCGCGCGATCCGGCGGGTCGAGGTAGAGCCCCACGATCTCGGTGACCTTCGCCTCGAACATCGGGTCGTTCGAGACCTTGAACCCCTTCACGATATGCGGCTTCAGCCCTGCATCCGCCCATATGCGCCCCACGCTCGAGGCCGATATGCCAACCGCCTCGGCCATCGTCGCGCGGCTCCAGTGCGTGGCATTGGGTGGGCTCTCCTGCACGGTCTTCGCGATCACCTTCAGCCGAACCTCCCTGGGCAGAGGCGGCACCCGAGAGGGCCGCGTCTTGTCCCGCTTGAGCCCCGGCACGCCTTCATCAAGATACCGCTCCTGCCAGCGCCAGACCGTCGGCTTCGACATGCCCGTCCGCCGCATGATCTCGACCGTCCCCTCGCCGTCCGCCGTCGCCAGCACGATGTCCGCCCGCCATGCGAGCTTGCGCGGCGTGTTGCGGTTGGTCAGCAAAGCTTGCAGCTCAGCGCGGTCGGCGGGGCCAAGGTAAAGGCAGATGTCGGAGCGTCTCATCCGCCGATCATGCCACCGATAAGCAGACTTGGGAATCCTACGTCAGGTGTGGAACACTAGCATGCGCGACCATTAGCATCCCAACTCAGTAACACGCACGGGGCGTCAGGGGACATCACTGACGCAGGTACGCGGCGCGGTCGGTTGCCTGAACGGCATCCTCCACCGAGATCCGGGATGCCTGATTGCTCCGCGCCCGACGCTTCACGGACGGCACGGCCGAGAGCGGCGGCATAAACAACTCCTATCGAAGAGATGCCCGGTGCCGGGTGGTCGCCTCGGCCACTCGGCACGAGCAGGCCATGCTCAGGAAAGCGCAGCGCTCGGCAAACGCGAATACTACAGCAGGTCGCCTGTGAAGAATCCGGTTTTGTCAGGCAGGGCGTGAGCGGGCCGTGCTGTTCGGGAACAGGATGAGCGCCAGGATCAGCCACAAAAGCTTCCTGAACCATGCCAGGAGGAGCCGGAGGTTGTGACCGATGGCGCAGAGCATGACGTTGATGACGTCTCCTTCGATGCCCTTGAGGGGATTTCGTTCCAGATGGCCGTCCTGCTTCATGTGACCGATGACCGGCTCGATTCCGTTTCGCCGTCGCAGTTCTCGCCTGATGGTGGGTGAGGTGATGCCGCGCGTGTGAGAGACATGGACCTCCAGCCCGTCGCGGTTGAGCCCATGTCCGCGATAGCCGCGGTCGACATAGGCACGGGCGGGGTTCTGTCCGGTGATGCGGGCGACCTGATCGAGCTGAGCACCGAGCGTGTGGCCGTCATACGGGTTGCCGGGCAAGGACAGGGCGCCGAGCACGAACTGGCCGCCCTTGCAGCGCTCGTTGGTGGTGGCAAAGGAGGCTTTTGCGCCGAACTCATATCGGGTGCGAGCTTTGCCCTTGCCGATGCATTCGACCTCCGGCGCGTGGAAGGCGTAGAGCTTCTGTGTGTCGCCGGGCTTCTGGCCATGGATGATCCGGGCCCGTTCCAGGACGGTTGCGAGAGCCTCCATGCGAGTCGGGTCGCCATCGATCCTGCGCTCGATGTCGCGGATCAGTCGGCCCAACCGCGTGCGCATGAAGCGCAGATGCGCCTTCGCCTGCTTGTGGCCACGGCCATGCATGAGGCGGGCCGCCTCCTTGCGGGCACGGCGTGCCACGCGAAGATAGGACTGGCGCAGCCGCACGCCATTGGCCCTTGCCGCCCGGTTCAGCCATTCGATCGCCCGCAGCATCAGATGGCTGTCGGTGGGATGGGCCACTGCCTTGGTCTGGACGGTGGTGTCGACCGTGACACGTTCGAGCTGGCGCTCGCTGACGGCACCGCTTGCCATGGCAATCGAGATCGTCTCGGCCAGCAGCGCTTCGAGCTTGTCGGCGTCCATGCGCTTGCGCCAGTTGGTCATCGAGGAGCGGTCCGCCGGCAGCCTGTGCTGGAAATGGGTCTCGCCGCAAAACGCCTGGTGATAGGGATTCTCAACCCAGGCCGCGCACACGGCCTCATCCGAAAGTCCCTTGATGTGCTTCAACAGGTGCAGTCCCACCATCAGTCGGGTCGGCAGGCCGGGGCGGCCGACCTGCTCCACGAAGGTGGCGCCATAGAGCGCGTCGAGCCGGTCCCAGTCGATGCGTGCCGCAAGCCGCAGGAGCTCGTGCCGGGGATCAAGGATCGCCTCCAGGCTCTCTCGAAACATGTCGGATTGCGGCGTCGGGTCGGGCTTCCTGGGGCGCATCGGCGGGGCTCCATCTTCGGTCCTCGCACTGAATCAGGCCGCGATCGAAATGCCCAGACCCTTCATGCGCGCGCATGCGAAAACGCAAGCAAATGCCGCCAAATCCTCACAACCTTGCGAAACAGGATACTTCCAAGGCCGCCGAAAACCGCGCAATTCCAGCTCGTTGCCAATTGTTCACGGGCGACCAGCAGGCCGTCGATTGCGCGGGTGAAGGTCCCGAAGCGGTTGGCGTCAAAGGCCGGCGGTATGGTCACGCAGTCGAGGCCTAGTGCGTAGATGAGCATCCGGAAGTTGCACGACAGCTTCTGGTGAAGGAAATTCGGGGGTGCTGTTCGAAACCGACACGCCTCGGCTTCACGATCTGCGAACACCTCCGTGGGCGCCGGGACAATCGTCTTGGCAGTTGGCCATTGGACAGTTACTTTTTAGCGTCGAGTCGCTATGGTTTTTAACCAGTTGTGCTTGACTGAAAAACTCTATCTAGTTAGCCTTGAATGATCATGTCCATCGCACGGCGCGACTGGGCCACCGGGGTGTCGGTGTGTGAAGATTGGACTTGGATCATGCAAGTGCGTTCGACAGTTGCGCGCCTCGTCACCTTCGCCACGTTCTGGCTGGCGCTGACGGGCGGCGCGATAGATGCGTTGTCCCACGGGGCGCCGGCGGTTCTGCTGGCAACATGGATAAGCCTCGGGCTGTACCCGGCGACGCGACCGGAAATCCGGCTTGGGTGGACAGTCCTGTACGTGCCCTACCTCCTGCTCCGCGGCTTTTGGGGTGGTCTGGATGTTGCGCGTAGAGTTTTCGACCCACGTCTGCCGGTCCGGCCCGGCTGGTTCCGGGTTCCGCTCTCGTCGACGATCCCCGAGGTGAACGCCGTGCTCGGCGGGGTCGTGAGCGTCCTGCCCGGCTCGCTGGCCGCAGGGGTCATCGGGGGCGCGCTGGAGGTTCACGCGCTCGACATCGACGCTTTCGACACGCGCAGCCTGGAGACAGAGGAGCGCCGCGTGCTGCGCCTCTTCGGTGTCCCGGTCGTCGCGCAGAACCACGCAGGAGAGAACCATGGATACAGTTGACCATTTCATGATCGCTGCCATCGCCCTGCTGCTCACGCTGGCGCTGGCGCTCTTCCGCGCCTGGCACGGACCACGCGCGATCGACCATGTCATGGCTGCGCAACTCATCGCGACCAGCGGGGTCGGCGTGGCTCTGACGCTGGGCGCGGCCAGGGACGACGCCTCGATGCTGGACGCAGCGTTGGTGGCCACGGTGCTGGCGTCGGTCGCAATTCTCGCCTTCGTGCGGGAGGGCGGGAGCAAGGGGCGCAAGCCGGTAGACACACGGCCATGATCCTCATGGACTACCTCGTGCCCGCGCTTCTTTATGTGGGCGTGTTCTTCTATGCGGCTGGATCTTTGGGGCTGCTCCGGTTCCAGGATGCCGAATCGAGGCTACACGCGCTCACCAAAGCCGACAACGTCGGGCTGGGATTCGTGGCGCTCGCCGCCGCGTTGCACTGGGGCTCAGTGGCCGCCGCGCTCAAGATCGTCGCCGTCTGGCTATTCGCGCTCATGGCCGCCGGAGCAACCGCGCAGCTGATGGCGCGCCGCGCGAAGTCCTCGGCCGAGCGGGGCTCGGACGAATGACGCTGGCCTTCGACCTGATCCTTTGTCTGATGATCATCGGCACTGCCGCCGCGGCGCTGCTGTTGCAGAACGCGCTGGCGGCGGTCGTCTTCTTCATCGTGCTCGGGAACCTGCTCGGTCTGGCATGGCTGGCGATGGACGCTGTCAATGTCGCGATGGCGGAAATCGCCATCGGAGCGGGCGTCACCGGAGTTCTGCTGATCCTGACGCGGCAACGGCTGAACGCGCTTGGTGACGATCTTGTCAGCGCCGAGTTGCCCGGCTGGCTCCGAGCCGGTGCGCTCTTGGCCTGCGCTGGCTTTACGGCGATGGTCGGTTCCGCAGTTATGAGTGTCCCGCCCGCCGACGATCTGGGTGGGTCGATCGCCGCACTGATGCCCGGGCTTGGTATCGAAAACCCGGTGACTGGCGTGCTTCTGGCCTTTCGCGCCTACGATACGTTACTGGAGGCCTTTGTCCTGCTGGGCGCCCTCATCGCGGTCTGGTCGCTCGCGCCGCGCGTCGCGTGGCCGCACGCCCCCGCGGCGCTGGCACTCGCGGAGTACGAAGGACACGACGTGGCGGCAGCCTTCGGTCGGCTGCTCCTGCCCCTGGCGCTGATCCTGGCGGTCTACCTTGTCTGGGCGGGGTCAGACCTGCCAGGCGGGGCGTTCCAGGCCGGAACCGTGCTGGCGGGCGGTCTGATCATCGCCGCGATCGGCGGCGTGATCTCATGGCCGCGGGCGGACGACTTCTACCTCCGCGTGGCTCTCGTGCTTGGACCGGCGGTCTTTCTCATCATTGGCGCCGCGGGCATCGCCCTCGGCCGGTTCTTGTTCTACCCGCCAGGCTTCGAGAAGGCCTTCATCGTCGCCATCGAATACGGCCTTGCGCTGTCGATCGGCGCCACCCTCGCGCTGCAGCTGGCCGGACCGCCGGTGGCGCCCGGTCGCAAAGGTTGACCGCTGCATGACAATGCTCCTGCATATTTACCCCTTGACTGGCGTGGCTCTGGTGGGGCTCGGGCTCTATGGCTTCCTGATCCTGCGCCATCCACTGCGTCAGATCCTGGCCGTCAACGTGGTCGGCGCAGGGATCTTCCTGATCCTGGGAGGCCTTGGGCGCGGGGCTGCCTCGACCGATCCTTTCCCGCAGGCGCTGGTGATCACCGGGATAGTCGTCGCCGTGGCGCTCACAGCCTTCGGCGCGGCGCTGATTCTGCGCGTGGTCGAGGATGAGCGCGCGCCGAACGACGCAGCGGCGGTCAAGACAACCGAAGACCTCACATGAGCCCGCTCGACCTGCTTGTTGCGGCGCCGCTCGGCTTCATGATCGCGGCGCTGCTGCTTGGTGCATGGGCGCGCTGGTCGCTGCTGGCGGCAATCCCGGTCATGGCAGGTCTGGCGGTCTGGCTGCTGCTCCTGCCAGCGGGCTCGGCACATGTGGTCGGCGACTGGAACCTGCCCCTGGGCGTTCAGTTGCGCGCGGATGGGCTAGCGCAGATGATGGTGGGCGCCACTGCCGCCTGCGCCTCGCTCATCGGACTGTATGCGCTTCACGAATTCGCACCCGGCCCGGACAGATCGGAGACTGCCCACGGCTTCGCCTTCTGGCCGCTCTTCTACCTGTTATGGGGTGGAGCGAATACCGGATTCCTGAGCACCGATCTCTTTAATCTCTACATAGCGCTGGAGATGGTCAGCCTGGCGGCGGTGGCGATGGCGGCGATGGGCTCGCTGCGCGCCGCCTTGCGCTACTTCGTGATCGCTCTGGTCGGATCACTGGCCTACCTGCTGGGCGTGGCCCTCCTGTTCTCGAACTATGCGACGGTGGATCTGACGCTTCTGGCCGCGACGGCGCGGCCTGACCTCGCGACAAAGACGGCGCTCGCAGTGATGACGGCAGGGCTGCTGATCAAGGCGGCGGTCTTTCCGCTGCACGGCTGGCTGCCGCCGGCCCATGCCGCAGCACCCGCTCCCGCCAGCGCCCTGCTGTCTGCGATCGTCGTGAAAGTGGGATTCGTGATCCTGCTGCGCCTTTGGTTCGAGGCTTTCCCGACCATCGTAGCTCCTGCGGGGCTGGAGGTGCTCGGCTGGCTCGGTGCGCTGGCAGTCCTCTACGGTTCCGTCCAGGCGATCCGGCAGAACGTCCTGAAGGCCCTCGTGGCTTATTCGACCGTGGCGCAGATCGGCTATCTCCTGCTGGCGTTCCCCCTGGTTGCCACGGCGGCGGGGACCGGGGGGGCCTGGGCCGGGATGACGATCCACGCCGTCGCCCACTTGCTGGCCAAGGCGGCGATGTTCCTAGCCGCCGGGCTCATGCTCGAGGCCGTGAACGGCAAGCGCCTCGAGGACTTGCGTGGCCTTGCGCGGGCGATGCCGTTGACCGTCGCAGCCTTCGGGCTGGCCGCGGTGTCGCTGATGGGCCTGCCGCCCTCGGTCGGCTTCATCGCGAAATTCCTCCTGCTTGAGGCGGCGGTGGAGCAGGGCGCCGTGTTCGCGGCCGCAGTGCTGCTCATCGGCGGGTTGCTGGGCGCAGTCTACCTGTTCAGCCCGCTGGCCTGGACCTTCGCCGGCAGCGATACGCCGGTGGTCGTGTCGAGGGCCCCGCTGCGCACCGCCGCGCCGCTGGCGTTGGCGCTTCTCGCCGTGTCTCTGGGGTTCGCCGGACAGGCGATGGTCGAAGTCACCGCCGTGGCACCTTGGGCCGGGCCGCCGACGGCTGTGGCGGTGGATGTCCGATGATCCATCTCCTGCCCCTGTTGTTGGTCTTCCTGCCACTCGTTCCGGCACTCATCAGCTTCGCCCTGCCCGACCGCATGGCGGTATGGCGCGACGCGATCAACATCAGCTTCGCCCTGATCAAGCTGGCGGTCGTGGGCTTCCTCCTGCTGGCAGCGCGCGAAGGCGTGATCACGGAATGGCGCTACGAGTTCCTGCCGGGCCACGACTTTATCCTCCGACTCGATTCCATCGCACTGCTGTTCATCACCCTCTCGGCCTTCCTGTGGTTGATCGCTACGGTCTACTCGATCGCCTATTTCGGACGCGGCCCTCACCTGGCGCGCTTTTTCGGGTTCTTCAACCTCTGCGTCCTCGCGGCGACCGGCGTGGCCATGTCGGGCACAACGATCACGTTCTTCCTGTTCTACGAGCTCCTGACGCTGGCGACATGGCCGCTGGTCGTCCATAAGGGTGACGAGAAGTCCCTGCGCGCGGGGCGCATCTACCTGATCTATACGCTGGCAGGCAGCGCCGCCTTTCTGGCGGGCATCGTCTGGCTGAAGTCGCTCGTCGGCACGATCGAGTTTACGGCACCGCCTGATCTGTCCGGCATCCCGCGGCTTGAACTTACGCTTATATTCATCCTTTGCATCGGCGGGCTCGGCGTGAAGGCGGCGCTCATCCCGTTCCACGGGTGGTTGCCCGAGGCGATGGCCGCTCCTGCGCCGGTCAGCGCACTGCTGCACGCTGTGGCCGTGGTCAAGGCCGGTGCGTTCGGGATCGTGAGGATGATCTACGACGTCTACGGTATCGACACGGTGTCGGAGCTTGGCCTAGGCACACCGCTTGCCGTGTTGGCTGGAGCGACGATCCTCTACGGTTCGTTCCGCGCCGTGATGCAGACCGACATCAAGAAGCGGCTGGCCTATTCGACGGTCAGCCAGGTCAGCTACATCATTCTCGGGGCCAGCCTGATCGGTCCCTTCGCGATCATCGGCGCGTTGGTGCATCTGGTGCATCAGGGGATCATGAAGATCACTCTCTTCATGTGCGCGGGCGCGCTGGACAACCGGATGGGGATCAAGTCGGTGGCGGATCTCGACGGTGCCGGGCGGGCGATGCCGGTGACAATGGCTGCATTCAGCATCGGCGCGCTCGGCATGATCGGTGTTCCGCCGACGGCAGGCTTCATCTCGAAATGGCACCTCGGGTTGGGCGGGCTGCAATCCGACGCGCCTTGGGTCATCGCCGTTCTGGCGGGATCATCTCTACTGAACGCGCTCTACTTCCTGCCGCTGCTCTACCGCGCTTGGCTGCTTCCGCCATCGGCGAAGCTGGCATCGGTGCGGGAACTGGACGGCGCCTGGAACCGGATGTTGATTCTCCCCGCCGCGATAACCGCCCTAGCCACACTCGCTGCCGGAGCGTTTGCGACCTTCCCGTTCAGCCCTCTGAGCTGGGCCAAGCTGATCGCAGAGAGTGGCTACCTGAAATGACAGTCGCACCCAGCCTTCTTCTGCCGGTCGTGATCCTCTGGCCGATCCTTCTCGCCCTTCTGTGCCTGTTACCGAAGCTGGGGCCGAGGATGCTGTTGGCGCTGCCGCTTGCGCCGCTGCCGGCACTCGCCGCCGTGTTCCTGGCGCCGCGAGACCAAACTTTGAGCGTGACATGGGTCCTTCTCGACGGCGGGCTCCGTCTGACCGAACCGGGAGTGCTTTTTCTGAGCGGCGCCGCGGTGCTGTGGTTCTGGGCCGGAGTCTATGCCCTGCGCTACATGCGCGGCGATCCGCGTGCGCGGACCTTCGCCCTGTTCTGGATGCTTGTTCTTGCGGGAAACCTGGGTGTATTTCTGGCCGCGGATTTGGCGAGCTTCTACGTGTTCTTCGCGCTGGTGTCTCTGGCCGCCTATCCGCTCGTGATCCACGATCGCAAACCCGCGTCGATGCGGGCCGGCGCCGTCTACATCATCCTTGCCGTGATTGGCGAAACCGCGCTGCTGGCCGGTTTTATGATCGGCGCCCATGCGGCAGGCGGCACGATCCTAATCGACGAGATCCGCGACAGCCTCGCCGCCCCACGAGCCGACCCGCTGGTCCTGTGGCTAATGATCGCGGGTTTCGGCATCAAGGCGGGTCTGGTCCCGCTGCATGTCTGGCTGCCGGTGGCACATCCGGCAGCGCCGGTCCCGGCCTCGGCGGTACTTTCTGGCGCCATTGTGAAGGCGGGTATCTTCGGGCTGGTCACGTTTCTGCCCTGGGGCAGTGCTTGGCCGATCAGCGGAACGTTGCTGGCCCTGGCGGGGTTCAGCGGGCTCTTCGCGGCGGCGCTTTACGGGGCGATGCAGGGCAATCCAAAGACCGTGCTGGCCTATTCCACCGTCAGTCAGATGGGGCTTCTGATGGGCGTGATGGGCGCGGCGCTGGCGGCGGGCCTGTCAGCGGCTTCGGTTCTGCCGGCGGTGGCGCTTTATGCGCTGCATCACGGGCTGGCCAAGGGCGCACTGTTCCTGGGTGTCGGCGTTGCCGGCAAGGCCCGGGGTGTGGTGCGAGGCTTGGTGATTGCGGCACTGGCGATGGTCGCCTTGTCTGTGGCGGGGTTGCCGCTGACCGCTGGGGCGCTTACGAAATCGGCAATCAAGGGCTCCGCAGGGGACTTTGGTGCGACGTTAATCGGCCTTTCCGCGCTCACCTCCGGGCTTCTGCTGGCGCGTTTTCTATTTACTCTGCCTAAGGCTGAAAAGGAAGATCGCCTGCCCGGTCTGATGGTTGTGCCGATGGTGGCGCTGGCCGCCACTGCGCTCGCACTGCCGTGGTCACTTTATGCTGCGGTAACGGGCAAAGCACCCTATGGGACGATCGACTTCTTGGCACTCGGCGTTAGCGCCTGGCCCCTTGGGCTCGCGGCGGTTCTCGTTATCGCCGCGTTGGGAATTGGACTGCGCGCCCCGTCGCTGCCCGAAGGCGACCTGCTCGGCTCGGTTGCGAGGTTCAACGCCCGTGCGGTCGCCGCAGCCCAGGCCGCCGCATCGGTGGGCGGATCGGACAAGCCGGTCGAGACCGCGCGCACCTGGCCGGAGATCTGGGATGGGCTGGAACGGCTGGAGCGGCTGATCAACGACCACGCGGCGAGCTCGGTCACCCTGATCCTGATCGCGTTGGGCCTGTTCGCCGCGCTTGCCTGACCGAAGCGCGCCGTCCCGCCACGGTCTAGATGCAACGGAAATGGAGGGTGCAGCCGCCGGCAGGGGGCTAATGTTCTAGAGTGGCCGATCGTCATTTCGTTGCGCTGTTCCATGCCCGCAGGCCGCACGGAACGACAGATTTAACGGCAGGAACAGGCAGACCAGGCGGCCGACAGGGCCGCCCGCATCCATGGGCTGGCGGCGAAGCCGGTCAGGAGCGGGGCCATCACCGCTGCCCACTCCGCCAATCGTCGAGCCGAGCGTAGATCGTGACCGTGATGCCCCCGAGCGCGACGGCGATGAACACCCAGCGCAACGTGTCGAGATAAGGCACCAGCGGCAGGATCGCGGTCTGGGTCTCGGCGATGACGCTTTGCGCCACCTCGATTCCGGCTGCGCCCAGCGTCGCGACACCGGCCGCACCACCACCCTTCATTGTGCGGCTGTCGGCCAGCACCTCGCGCGCGGGTGGCGTCTCAGCTGCAAATGCGGTCGCCCGTACCGGAAACCGCTCGCCCCACTGCCGCGCGGGGCCGAGGTCGACATGGATGAACCCCGATCGCGGGTAGAACCCGAAGCCGAGGAACCCGACCTCCCGCGCCGCCGCCTCGAACGCCGCCGGGTCGTGGTTCGCCATGGCGATGTCGAAGGCCGCGCCGTCGAGGTGCTTCGACCGCGTGGCACCGCCGACGGCGCGGTTGTGCTCGGGGCTTCGATAGGCCGAGCGTACGATCAGTGGTTTGCCCAGCCGGTCGCGGAGCGCCTGCAGCTTGTCGAGCGCGGGTTCGTTGATGAGCAGCTTGCCAGTGCCCCGGCAGGCAATCTCTGCCGGGCTGAAATTCCGCCAGCGCCAGGCGCTTTCCGGAACGTCGCGCCAATGGCGGTGGAAGGTCGTGGTCATGGGGTCCTCCGAATACGAGTTTCCGGCCCCTCGCAGGGCTCGGTGCGTTCGCCGCTCGGGAAGGTCCACTGGACCTTCCCGTCTGCCTGTCAGGCAGACCACGGCTCACCCCGCCACGAAGGCGGGTCAGTGCGGGTTCATGAATGGGGATGGCGAGCGGCTACGGGCTGCCGCCGAAGATCTTGAGCTTGATGGCGATGCCCGCGAGCAGCGCCAGCATGACGCCGGTGGTGATCATGCGGACGGCGGTCTGCATCGCGGTGCGGCGCACCAGCCGGATGCAGTCCACCAGGGAGCGCAGATCGTCGCCCGTGAACAATTGGCAACGAGCTGGAATTGCGCGGTTTTCGGCGGCCTTGGAAGTATCCTGTTTCGCAAGGTTGTGAGGATTTGGCGGCATTTGCTTGCGTTTTCGCATGCGCGCGCATGAAGGGTCTGGGCATTTCGATCGCGGCCTGATTCAGTGCGAGGACCGAAGATGGAGCCCCGCCGATGCGCCCCAGGAAGCCCGACCCGACGCCGCAATCCGACATGTTTCGAGAGAGCCTGGAGGCGATCCTTGATCCCCGGCACGAGCTCCTGCGGCTTGCGGCACGCATCGACTGGGACCGGCTCGACGCGCTCTATGGCGCCACCTTCGTGGAGCAGGTCGGCCGCCCCGGCCTGCCGACCCGACTGATGGTGGGACTGCACCTGTTGAAGCACATCAAGGGACTTTCGGATGAGGCCGTGTGCGCGGCCTGGGTTGAGAATCCCTATCACCAGGCGTTTTGCGGCGAGACCCATTTCCAGCACAGGCTGCCGGCGGACCGCTCCTCGATGACCAACTGGCGCAAGCGCATGGACGCCGACAAGCTCGAAGCGCTGCTGGCCGAGACGATCTCGATTGCCATGGCAAGCGGTGCCGTCAGCGAGCGCCAGCTCGAACGTGTCACGGTCGACACCACCGTCCAGACCAAGGCAGTGGCCCATCCCACCGACAGCCATCTGATGCTGCGGGCGATCGAATGGCTGAACCGGGCGGCAAGGGCCAATGGCGTGCGGCTGCGCCAGTCCTATCTTCGCGTGGCACGCCGTGCCCGCAAGGAGGCGGCCCGCCTCATGCATGGCCGTGGCCACAAGCAGGCGAAGGCGCATCTGCGCTTCATGCGCACGCGGTTGGGCCGACTGATCCGCGACATCGAGCGCAGGATCGATGGCGACCCGACTCGCATGGAGGCTCTCGCAACCGTCCTGGAACGGGCCCGGATCATCCATGGCCAGAAGCCCGGCGACACACAGAAGCTCTACGCCTTCCACGCGCCGGAGGTCGAATGCATCGGCAAGGGCAAAGCTCGCACCCGATATGAGTTCGGCGCAAAAGCCTCCTTTGCCACCACCAACGAGCGCTGCAAGGGCGGCCAGTTCGTGCTCGGCGCCCTGTCCTTGCCCGGCAACCCGTATGACGGCCACACGCTCGGTGCTCAGCTCGATCAGGTCGCCCGCATCACCGGACAGAACCCCGCCCGTGCCTATGTCGACCGCGGCTATCGCGGACATGGGCTCAACCGCGACGGGCTGGAGGTCCATGTCTCTCACACGCGCGGCATCACCTCACCCACCATCAGGCGAGAACTGCGACGGCGAAACGGAATCGAGCCGGTCATCGGTCACATGAAGCAGGACGGCCATCTGGAACGAAATCCCCTCAAGGGCATCGAAGGAGACGTCATCAACGTCATGCTCTGCGCCATCGGTCACAACCTCCGGCTCCTCCTGGCATGGTTCAGGAAGCTTTTGTGGCTGATCCTGGCGCTCATCCTGTTCCCGAACAGCACGGCCCGCTCACGCCCTGCCTGACAAAACCGGATTCTTCACAGGCGACCAGATCGCGGATGTCGAGCGCGGCCTCGTCGCCGTCGAGACCGACATCGGCCAGCGCGCGCTTCGCGCCTTCCTCCGCCGCCCGGGTCAGGATCGCCTCGAACTCGGCGTCGGGCATGCGCACGTAGCCCTCGGATCGGGGTGGGTTCATCGGAATCCTCCTTCCGCCGCTCAGCCGACCTTGCAGCCCCAGAAGGACGTGTGGTCGGCCGCGAAGTAGCCGTCCGCGACCCGGAAATACCCCTGCAGCTCGACGGTATCGCCCGCAGTCAGCGGGACCAGGGTCTGCAGCCAGATCGCGGTGGCGAGCGAGACGTGGGTGGCGGAGATCTCGCCGAGCGAGCCGCGGATTTCGGTCGTGCCGTTCAGCACGAGCCGCCCGCGCATGCGGGCCGTGGCGCTGGCGTTGATTTTGTAGAGCAACGTCGCGCCGAAGAGGTAGGTGCCGTCGACGGGGGCGACGAAGTAGTTATTGGCAGCGTCGAAGGCGCCCTGTTCGTTATAGTCGGTGTTGTTGAGGCCGATCTTCGTCCAGGTCCCGACGCCCACGTAATTGTCGTAATTGGTCCAGGCCTTGAACCGGGGCAGCCGGGGCTGATCGACGATGCCGGTGTCGTTGTCGACGCTTAGCCCGTCGAAGAAGGTGCTGCCGTCGGCCGAGACCGCGAGGCGGAAGCGGTCGGAGCCGAAGAGGCCGACCAGCGCCTTGGTCACGAAGCCGGTCTGGAGCGTCAACCCGAGATCGTCGCCGGCCGCCTCCTTGTTCATCGTGTAAAACAAATCACCGGTGCCGCCCTCGGCCACGGTCCTCGCCGTCCAGAGCGCGGCGTTGAGCTTGGCCGAGAACGGGTTCGACGCATCCGCCGTCGTGCCGAGCCCGAGCAGCGCCATGTTCTGCAGCGTCGCGGGCGTTGTGCCGACCCAGCCCGCGCCGTCATAGACCAGCAGTATGCCCTCGTCTTCGACCCACACCCGCCAGCCGGTCCGCGGTGGCAGGCGCAGCCAGGCGCCGTCGGTCCAGAGCGCGACGTTCAGGTCCCAGCCCGCCCAGTCGCCCGTCGCGCCCGAGCCAACGATGTAGCGGTCGCCATCGGTGGGCGAACCAGGCGGCGCGGTCAGGCCCCGGTCGAGCACCGAGAGCTGGACGAGTCCGTCGAGGATCCGCAGCGCCTCATTGTGGGTGACATGCTTCTGGGCCTGCGCCGCAAGGATGTAGGGCAGCAGGAGATGGGTCGTAGCGTCGGACATGGGATGGCCTTCAGAGTATCAGCGTGACGGTTTTTGGCGCACCCCGTCCCACGAGGGCGGAGAGCTGATAGATGCGGATGTCGAGCGTGTCGCCGGGGTCGAGCGGCGCGCCCCAGTCGGCGGTCTGGGCGGCGGCGGTGTAGACCGCGCTGGTGGTGGCGGTGCTCAGCACACGCTTCACGGTGGCGCCGTCGAGGATCTCGACCTCATAGGCTTCCAGTTCCTCGCCGAGCGGCACCTCCAGCCCGCCCCAGCTGTCGGCGGCGAGCGCGCGGGACCGGCGCGTCCAGCGGATCGTCAGATCGCCGGGCGTGCGCGGCGTGCGCCACGGCTGCTCGACATGCGCGACCGAGAACGGCCGCAGCCCAACGCCCTCGGGCGCGAATGACTGCGCCACATAGGTCTCGTCGCTAACCGGCCGGCTCGCCGGGCCGATGCGCCAGTTCCACGGGATGCCGAGATCGGCCTCGGCGATTGGTAGCGACGCCAGCGCATTGTCCAGCACCACGACCCGCGCGCCCGCAGGCGCCGGATTGCCCATGGCAACCTCGGTGCCGCGCTGGCCGCGCAGGAGCCGGGTGAGCCGATACCGACCCGGCGCCAGCAGTTCGGCCGCGCCGGCCTGCACGATCTCCCAGACGCCGGGCGCACTCTCGATGGCGAGCGCATTGGCGCCGCCGAACAGCGTCAGGTCGGTGACGCTTTCCAGCGTGCCGGTCAACAGGTCGACGACCAGCGTATTGCCGAGATCGAAGCGCGAGGTGGGGCCCGCATAGAAATCCGAGACCAGCGTCCCGATCCGGACGCGACTGCCGAACGTCGTCAGCAATTCGAAGCCATCGGTCGAGGGACTGCGGAACACCGCCATCTCGCCGGGCCAAGGCATGGCGTGCGCGGCGACCAGCGGCCGATGCGCGGGCAGGTCCTCGGTCAGCTGCGGCAGGTCCAGCAGCACCGCATCCGGCGCGCCGAACACGACCGCCCGCGTCAGTGACGCCGCGCGGGGATCGCCAGGTGGCAGGTCGTAGGTCGCGCGGTCCTGGCGGACCGCCTCGATGCTGCGCCCCTCGGCGTCGGCGATGGAGACGAACCGCAGATCGACCAGCCGCCCGTCATGCTCCAGTTGGATCGCGTCGGCCGGATCGAGCGCCAGCCGCGACGGCGG
This sequence comes from Pelagibacterium flavum, assembly GCF_025854335.1. Taxonomy (NCBI): domain Bacteria; kingdom Pseudomonadati; phylum Pseudomonadota; class Alphaproteobacteria; order Hyphomicrobiales; family Devosiaceae; genus Pelagibacterium; species Pelagibacterium flavum. The sequence goes on along the minus strand of NZ_CP107716.1, from coordinate 1,392,257 downwards.
CAAACGGAACGCCGCCGTCTCGCGCCCCACCCAGGCCTCCATCAGCGCGCGGCGGCAGCGGCGCTCGGCTTCCTCGGGCGGCACCGCCATCGGGAAGGACTCCGACGCGATGCGCGTGGTGTCCACGGTGATGCGCCGCGCGTCGACGAGGGCAGCATCGTAATCCTCGTCGGCGCGGGCCAGCTGCCACTTCAGCGCCTGCGGCAGTTCGGTCTCCTGGCCGCGCGTTAGTTCCAGCACGTCGCCTTCGCGGGCGGCCACCAGATCGTCGGGCGCGAGGGTGGCGACGGAGGCCCGGCCGCGCATGAAGAACCGGATCACGCCTTCGGTCTCGACAGCATCGAAACCGAAGTGGCGCGACAGCGTGGTGATCGACGCGCGCGGGCTTTCCAGCGCGGCGATGGCATAGCCTTCGACCGCGCCCCAAAGCCCGGTGACATCGACCCGGGACTCGGGCAGCCCCGCCCGCAGGCAGAGGTGCCGGACCAGTGCGGCCAGCGACACTGCTCCCAGCCGCCCCGTCAGCCAGTGGCCGAGCCGCCAGTTCGCGCCGTCGGTCCAGACATCGGTCAGCGCCGGAAAGAACGGATAGGGCCGCGCGTCCCAGGTCCAGGCGGCGCATTCGGGCACATGCACCATGCGGCCGCCATAGACCGAGGAGACCGGGTTGTTCGCGGCCTCGCCCCACCAGAGCCAGGTCGCCTCGAGATAGGCGCGCTGGATGGCGTCGTCGCGCCAGCCCCGCGAGAAGTGCGGCGTGAAGCTCTCCGACGACTTCGGGTCGAAGAAGACGTTCGGCTGGTTGGTGCCCCGGTCGATGGCGGGACAGCCCAACTCGGTGAACCAGATCGGCTTCGACTGCGGCGCCCACGCCGTCGGCGTGCCGCTCTCCACCCCGCCCGGGCGGTCGTAATGCGGGTTCGACCACCAGGCGCGCAGATCCTTGTAGCGGAAGACCCACGGCTTGGCCGCCGCACCATCGGTGATCGGGGTGCGAACTTGCGCCGCGCGATCCGCCGCACTGGCATAGAACCAGTCGAAGCCCTCGCCGCCCGCGATGTTCCCCTGCAGGTAGGGCCGGTCGTAGATCGCGGGCCAGCCCTCGGCCGCGTCGAGATGCTCGAAGCCGTCCCGCCAGTCCGACAGTGGCATGTAGTTGTCGATCCCAACGAAATCGATCTCCGGATCGGCCCAGAGCGGGTCGAGGTGAAAGAACACGTCGCCGCTTCCATCGACCGGCTGATGCCCGAAATACTCCGACCAGTCGGCAGCATAGCCGATCTTCGTCCCCGACCCGAGGATCGAGCGCACATCGCCGAGCAGGTCTCGGTAGGCCTGCACCGCCGGATAGGTGGATGCGCCCGAGCGGATGGTGGTCAGCCCCGGCATCTCGGTCCCGATCAGGAAGGCGTCCACCCCGCCTGCGGCCGCGCAGAGATGGGCGTAGTGCAGCACCATCCGCCGCAGGCCCCAGTCGCCGGAGGGCCCGGTCCAGGAGACCGACTGACCCGAGACGCTGAAGCTCGCGGTGTTGATTGCCGCTGAGAAGTGACCCGGTATTTTCACCGAGAATTGGCTCTGACTCACATTTGCTGTTGTTGTGAACAAGGTTTGTGCCGGTTCGTAGGAGGATCGGCAGATGCGGCATGGTTTTCAACGCGCAAGCTTGGCGCCGGATGGTTTTGCAATAGATGCGGTGCAGGTCGTGGCGGATAGGGTGCGAATCCTGCTGCGGTCTCGCCGATCCTGGGGAACCTGCCCAGGCTGTGGCGGACGTAGCCAGCGCGTGCAAAGCCGTTATAGGCGCCGGCCGGCAGATTTACCCCTTGGAGGCCGGCGGGTAGAGCTCTCGATCCTGACGCGTCGATTTTGGTGTGATGGTGTCCTCTGCGGGCGCCGCATTTTCTGCTAGCGGTTCGATGACGACGTCCTGGCCCGGTACGGCCGGCGCACGCAGCGCCTGGAGACCATCGTGCACCATCTTGGGCTGGCTTTGGGAGGACGGCCGGCAGCCGGTTTTGCCGATCGTCTCATGATACCGGTAAGCAAAGATACATTGCTGCGTGTCGTCCGCAGACGTGCTTCTGCGCACGATGAACATCTCTCAGTCATCGGAATCGACGACTTCGCTTTTCGGCGAGGACAGACCTACGGAACCATTGTTTGCGACCTGGAGCGTCGCAGGCCTGTCGCGCTGCTACCGGACCGCGCATTAAATACTTCTCGCGCATGGCTGGCCGAACACCCCTCGATATCGATCGTCGCGCGAGATCGTGGCGGCGGCTATGGCGAGGCAATCGCGAGGGCCTTGCCCAATGCGGCTCAAGTCGCCGACCGTTGGCACCTCATGGAAAACTCGAGCCGTGCCTTCCTCGATGCCGTCGGCAAATCCATGCGCCAAATCAGACAGGCGGTCGGCAGCAAGATCGTCGATCCCAAGTTGCTGACCTATGCCGAGCGGCTTCAATATGAGGGATATCTGCGCCGCCAAGAGACCAATGAAGCCATTCGGGATCTGTCGAAGACGGGAACCTCAATCCGCCAGATCGTCCGTCAGACGGGCCATAGCCGAAAGGTCGTGCGCGATGTTCTGCGCGGCCAACGCTTCGACGTCTTCCGCACGCGACCGAGTTCGCTGGATATCTGGCTTCCTTGGCTAAACGCCCGCTGGGAAGACGGCGCGCGGAACGCCTTGGCGCTCTGGCGCGAGATGCGGGCGCAGGGGTTTCCAGGGCAAAGCGGAATTGTCTCGCAATGGGCGCAGCGCCGGCGTCTCGCCGAAAAAGCCAATCAGAGCGGGCTGGCGCGAACACCATCCGCGCGTGTGATCGCCCGGTTGCTGACCACTGCGCGCGACGACCTTGCGAAGTCCGAAGCGATCTTGGTAGCAGCGATCGAAATAAATGTGCCCGAACTGGTTGTCGCCCGCACCGCCATCGGCGACTTTCAATCCATGATCCGCTCGAAGACAGCGACAAAGCTGGAGGAATGGCTTCAAGCAGCAAAGCCCAGCTTAGTGAGCTCATTTGCAAACGGTGTCGAAAAGGATATGGCCGCCGTCAGAAACGCGATCATCTCCCCCTGGTCTAATGGGCAAACCGAAGGTCAGATCACACGCCTGAAGCTCGTCAAACGGCAAATGTATGGACGCGGAAAGCTCGATCTGTTGCAGGCGAGATTGATCGGAGCAGTATGATCTCGGCTGCAGCAAATATGCGCCAGAGCCAGTTCTCAGCGAAAATATCTCCCAATCCCGGGTCACTTCTCAGCGGCAATCAACAGATTCTGATGAGACCCTGCTCGTTCAAAATACGATCCTGACGGCCGCAACCCTGTGGGAGAGCTTCGTCAACGACATGTTCATCGCTTACATCAATCGCGATTCCACCAGATTCCAGGATCATTTGCAGGATGCTTTCAAAGCTTCCCGCCCCCCTAAGCAGGACGTCATTGCCGAGAACTTCGTCACCGTCGCGTTCCCCAAGCATCTCACCGTCGACCTGATCACCGATCTCATCGACCAGCGAGGCGAGAACATCACGTTTTTCGACTATGGGGCGCTGAAGAAAGGTGCTGCAAAATATCTGATCGAGGATCATCGTACTGGCATAGACGGGCTATCGAACGCTCGGAAAGCTACGCTCTCGCTCTGGATCGCTCTGCGGAACGAGATCGCCCACAATTCCGAGCGCAGCTTCAATGCGATGAACGAAGCCATGAACGCTGGGGGGCTGCACAACACAGGCCTGCAGCGCGGGGTGAACAACGTCAAGCACGTAGGGGCCTATCTGAAGTCCAAGCCAACTCCGAACTCAAAGCCTCGCATCGAGCTGATCCTCGACGAAATGAAAGCCATCGCCGCTCTGATTTAGCTAGGTGAAGGACTATGGCCAAAAAGAAGAAGATGTCTTGGGACATCCCTGTGGATGAGATGTGGGAGAAATTCGAGGCCGCAGTCAAAGGCGAGACGCCCCGCGGGATGGCGATGGTGCATGGCGCACTCATCGAGGACGCGCTCATGAGATTGCTAAAGAGCTACCTCGTCGCAAGTGATGCCACCGACGCTTTGCTTGACGGTTTCAATTCCCCGGTGGGTACCTGGTCCGCCCGAACTCTATTGGCCTACTCGGTCGGTCTTATTTCAGAAGACGAGCGGGATGGGGACTGTCGGATATTTTGTGCCTGAGGCCCGTTTCCGTCACTGGCTGACGAACCTTTCGCCGAATGCGACGGCGAATTGCGTCTTGGCCTCGAACCACTCGCGCGGCGGGCGTTTCCATTGCTCGGCCGCGTGATTGAGCACCAGATATAGCAGCTTCATTGCCGCTTCGTCACTGGGGAAGTGTCCGCGGGTGCGTACGGCCCGCCTCAGCTTGGAGTTCAGCGCTTCAATCGCATTCGTGGTGTAGATGATCCGGCGCACGCTCTCGGGAAAGGCGAAGAAGGGCACGACGTGCTCCCAATTGCGCCGCCAGCTGGACACCCGCAAAAACTGTTGTTTTGGTTGCCGTGGGAGTTTGATCTCGGCTTGGGGGCGCCGTTTTGGTGCCGTTCCCGGCAATTTCGGCTGCGGTCGATCCCCGTTCGGGGTCATTTCCCCGTTTCCGGGAAGACTCATCCCATGATCGCTCGCTTTTCATGGAAGACCAGGCGGTCGAAATTGTAAGCCAGATTAGCCAGTGTGAGTTTCGCCTCCGCGCGCTTGATGCCGATGGTGCGGATGAACAGCCCGAACTTGTTCTTCTGGTGGGCAAACACGTGTTCGACCTTGGCGCGGATCGCAGACTTGGCGGCATTGGCTCGCGCCATGGTTTTGGGCATTGGCTTGCCCTTAGGCTTGCGCCGGTGAATGCGGCTGGTCAGCATGCGATCGGCTAACCATTTCTCGTTGCTCTGTGAGCGGTATGCACTGTCTGCCCAGACGTCGCTGCCGGTATTCTCCCTGTCGATCACCTGGCGCAGCATGCGACCATCGGCTGCCGTCGCCGAGGTCACCGCAGCGCCGCGGATGAAGCCATACCGGCGGTCGATGGTGATATGGCTTTTGTAGCCGAACACCGGAAGCGCGATCATGGGCAGCGGCGTGCCATCTTGTCGGTAGCGCACCTTGCCCCCGATCTTGAGCGTCCAGCGGGCATCGGTGTCCTTCTGGGCGGCCTTGGCCGGCTTATCAGGCCAGATCTCTTTCGCCGACTTGCCATCCTTGATGGCCTGCCGTTCGTCATCGGTATTGCGCTGCTTGGGGGCCGGCACCAAGCTGGCGTCGACGATCTGGCCTGACATCGGGATGTATCCCTTCTTGTTCAGTTGCCAGTCGAAAGCCTTCATGACCCGCTTGAGGGTGCCAGTCTCGGTCATCCGGTTGCGAAAGTGCCGGATGGTGTTTTCGTCAGGTGTCCGGTCCCCCAGCGAAAAGCCCAGGAACCGCATCCAGCTCAACCGATCCCGGATCATGAACTCGGTGCGAGCATCGGAGAGATTGTGCTGGGCCTGCAGGATGAGGATCTTGAACATGGCGACCGGATCGAAAGGCGGACGGCCGCCCTTGCTGCCATCGCTATAGCCCAGCTCCTCGACCAACCAGCCCCGGAAATACTCGAAGTCTATGGTCTGATCGAGTACCTCGAGCGGATCACCATGCTCACTGAGCGCTTCAAGATGATCGTTCAGGCTGAACAGCGACTTCGGATCCATATCGGCACTCCCCATGGTTCACCGAAGTGAATCATGAAGACGCTCAACAGGCCAGGGTTTTTGCGGGTATCCAGCTCAGGGCGATGGCCGGATAGCGCTGTCCCCAATAGCCGGCCTCGAACTCCTCCAGTGCCTTCATGTGAGAACGCTGATTTGCTGGTAATCCCGACCGCCGCCGGCACCCCGGTCGCTCTGCCCCAGCGCCGGTTCGCCTGGACGCCGCCGCTCGATTCGCTGTGCCTCTACTGTTATAATCGCCGCAATTCCTCCGCCGCTTTCCAGGCGTACATTGCACTCGCGCGTGACTTCACTGCAGGAAAGCTCGCGTAGCAACTCTACGGCGTGGCTCCCGGCCTTCGGAGGTCTGCTTGTGCTGCGGCCCGTCACCAAACCCGACAGTTTGCAACCACCGCTATTCAGGTAGCCGTCGGGCGCGAAAGCGATGTCCGCTTTTCGGAACTTACCGGAGCCGGTTGAATGTCTTAATAGGGGGCGCTTTCCTGCCGTTGAGGACATCGTAAACTTTCTGCCAGCGCCTCCCCGTTCTAGATACTCAAGCTACCAGTGCAACACCGGCACAATCCGTTAGATCGGCTGACGGCCATCGAGTTGCCGATGCATCCAGATCCGACATCTCAATTGTGCCGCGCCAGCCGCGCTTCAGGTGCACGACTGTCAGCTGGAATCCTGATGCTGGCCAATCCGAAGGCGTGGGAACCGTGATGATGCGTTTTAATCCAAATCCAGCAGACCTGATGTCTCGGATGCGTGCCCGGGTCGTAAAGTGGCTCAAAGGTGCCAGAAAAACGACGTTGTCAGAGACTTCCATTGCGTGAACCAGAAACGCGCGCATTTTGGAAAATGGCGGATTGGTTACAAGCCAGTCCACCTTTCTAGTCCATCCAAAAAAGTCCCTCCCCTGCGCTATCTCACACCATTCACGTTCAACGGTGGACGGAAACGTATTGAAAAAGGCTCCGTTGCCGCGGCAAGGATCCAAGACAACCCCTCTCAGTTCACCGCCGAACTGGGCCATGATGGATACCGCCAACGCCTCGGGCGTCATGACGATATCTCGCTGGGGGGTATTTGGTTTTGGGATCAGTCGCCGTCGCGGAACTGAGGGGTCTCGAACGTGACCTTGTTGGCCCAGGCAGCGCAGAAACGACAATAAGGTCGATTGGCTACCTCGAAATCTCTTTTCCAAGCTCAATATCGTCGGATGGGTGACGCCAATGCGTTTCGCCATCTCTCGTTGCGATACGCCCGCCTCCGATCGCAACCGTGCGAGAGCCGCACCAGGATGATCGATCAAATGCTCGGGCCACGCCCAAACCAGTCCAAGTGCTGCGACAACATTGGCGGCGGCGGACAAAGACCCCCTCCCCGCTTCAACAGCCCGCAGTGTCGGAATTGATATCAGGGCACGCTCAGCAAGAAGGGCCTGTGACAGACCAAGCGACCGTCGACGCTCTCGCAGCTGTAGGACAGTTTCGATGACCAAGAATCCTTCCTAGAATACAGCTCGTTCTAGAAAGGATCCTTTGCCAAAGGATGAACAACATTTGCATTTGCTGCGCGCCTCGACATCACCGTGCGAGGATTGATGGCCGCATAATCGCTGGCGAGAAATGCGAGTGACGAACGCAAGCGAAGTGCTAACCTGACCAAAAAACGAGTGAGCAGCGCAGATTCGGAAGTTAAAGCACGTTAACTTCACTTTCCTTGAATTGCCCGAAAAGCGCGACACGCCATGTTCCGATAATCGAAAGTTATCGGAACATGCCTTTCCGCGGGGAGCAACAAATGCCGTCCTCGAACGGCAGCAAAGCGCCCCAATTCCGGCCGTTCAGTCGGCTTCTCCGACTTCCCAAAAGCAGCCGGTCCGCTGAAATCAAATCAATGGCGGTTGCGGGGTGGATAGCGGACTGGCAGCCTTTAGGTAAAGTGGCCAGATTGCCGACTGGACTGCCCCTGGTTTGGCAAACATTTCTCTGCCTCATGCCTCATGCCTCATGCCTCATGCCGCTGCAGTCGATGGCCGGACACAACGCAACATCCGGAAGGCTAAGGGCCTTCATACTCAGCCACGGACTGCAGCAGCAGCCTGACCAATGGGTTGGGGAACCGCCGTTCGATGGTTACGGCATGAAATGACTCAACGATCCCCGGCAGCCGATCACCCTCGACCAGAACCCCGGCCGCAATCTCGTCCTTGACCACGATTGGCGGCAGCACTGCCAGACCGATACCCTCCCGCGCCAGCAGCCGCATCATGGCCATGTCCTCGACTTCAGCCACGATCTGTGGCCGCACGCCCAAGCGGTCTGCAAGGGCGTCAAACCCCGTGCGCACGCTGCTGTCGATGGTTGGCAAAATGACGGGGTGATTGCGCAGGCGGTCGGCAAAGCTCGCTGGCGGACGCAGCCGATCCGGTGTCCCCACCAGGCTGACCGTGCGTTCCGCCAGACGGTGGGTGACGAACGAGGTCAAGGCGTCCCCTGGTGGTGCCTGATTGAGGAGAATGACATCGAGGTTGAGCGCTTCGAGCGTGCGCAGCAACTCCCCCGACCCTCCTGAGCGAAGGATCAGATCGATATCGGTGCGTCCCAGGACGGGTCGGAGGAACTCCATCTGGAAGTTCCGCGACAGCGTCGCTAAAGACCCAACACGTAGTGCCTGGCGGGATGCTCCCGCCTGACCAAGCGTGTCCAGCATCTCCTCGCCGATGGCAAAAATCGTGTCGGCGTGGTCCAGGACGATCTGCCCGGCCTCGGTCAAATGGAGTTGGCGACCCCGCCGTTCGAACAGCGGATGCCCGAGGCGCCCCTCGAGTTTGCGGACCTGGACCGAGAGGGCCGACTGCGTGACGTTCAGCCGCTTGGCCGTGCGCGTCAGATTGCCGTCGTGAGCGACGGCCCAGAAATAGCGAAGATGATTGTAATTCAGCGCCGACATGACGTTCGATAATAACGAACGTATTGACGAAAACAATGAATTTTATCCTGACCCCACGCGTCGCTATGGAGTGGCAGTCCGACTGTTACTGATCTCCGGAGATTGCCGTGTCGATCTACCTGCTCCCGCTCTGCGCTCCATTGCTTCTGTTTGTTGCCGCCGTTTATGGCTGGATGCGACCCGGCAAGCGCGCACCCATCGTGGCAAGGCTTGCAGAAGGCGCGGCGTTTGGCGGACTTGTGATTGCGCTCGCTGCACTGGCGCTCCTCGTCCTGCGCGGTGAGGGGGACAGTGGATTGATTGGGTGGGGTGGAATCGGCCTCTCGGCCCGGCTGGACGCCGTGAGCGTCACCATGCTCCTGCTTGTCGCCTTCGTCGGCTGGATCGTAGTGCGATATGCCCGCACCTATCTCGATGGCGAGGCCCGGCAGGGCTATTTCATGGGCTGGCTTTGCGCAGCCCTGGCTGCCGTTCTCCTTCTTGTCCAGGCGGGCAATCTGGCCCAGATCGTCCTGGCCTGGATTGCGACCAGCGCGGCGCTGCATCGCCTGCTTCTGTTCTATCCTGAACGCGTGGCTGCACAGCGTGCGGCCCGCAAGAAGCGCCTTTTCTCCGGGGTCGGCGCGGTTGCTCTGGTGGGCGCAGCGGTCCTGTTGTGGGTGAGCTATGGCACGACGGACATCGCCGCGATCAACGCGGCTGCCCGGACCGGCGGCGCGTCGGGGCTGGAGATTGCAGCGGCGGCCATGCTGGCGCTTGCCGCTGTGCTGAAATCGGCGCAGTTCCCCACCCATGGCTGGCTCACCGAGGTGATGGAAGCGCCGACGCCGGTTTCGGCGCTGCTGCATGCCGGTGTTATCAATGCCGGCGGCTTCCTGCTGATCCGCTTCGCCGATGTCATGCTGACCTCCCCCGGCGTGCTCGCCGTTCTGGCCATGCTGGGCGGGTTCACGGCCCTGTTTGGCGCTTTGGTCATGCTGACGCAGCCGTCAGTGAAGACATCGCTCGCCTGGTCGACCGTCGCCCAAATGGGGTTCATGATGCTGCAATGCGGATTGGCGCTCTTCCCGCTGGCGCTGCTGCATATCGTTGCCCACTCACTTTACAAGGCGCACGCCTTCCTCGCATCCGGCGGGGCGGTCGAGCAGGTCGCGGCCATACGCCGTCCAGGTCCTGTCGCAGTTCCAGACGGAACCGCTGTGGGCCGTGCCTTCCTCATTGCGCTGGCGATCTACGCCGCAATTGGTGCGGCGTTCGGATTTGCCTTCGGCTTCGACCATAAGTCGGCTCAGGCGCTGGCGCTGGGGGCAATCCTGATCTTTGGTGTCGCGTATCTTCTCGCCCAGGGCCTGGCCGATGCTGCACCGCGTCCGCTGACCCGCAAGACCGCCATCTATGCCAGCGCCGCCGCAATCGGATATTTCGCGCTCCAGACCATCGCCGAATGGATGACGGCCGGCGTGCTGCCGGCAACCCCGGCGCCTGGGCGGCTCGAATGGACCCTGATGGCGCTGGCCGTGCTCAGCTTTGGCGGTGTGGCTGTGGCTCAGGCGCTTTTCCCGCTCTGGACCGCGCACCCCGCAGCGGCGGGGCTGCGGGTCCATCTCTCCAATGGCCTTTATGTCAATGCCACCCTCGATCGTCTCCTCGGTGGCTGGTCGCTGTCCAAAGCGCCGTGATCTGATCAATTCAAGGAATTTTCGATGCTGACGATGACCATCCACGCGCCGATCCTGCCATCAGAAGCGGTTATGAGAGCGGCAGATCGCGCGGCGCGCGCCATACCGCCGCTCTGGCCGCTGGCTTCAAGTGTTGCCGTGAATCCCTTTCTTGGCCAGTCGGGCGAATCCCTTGCCATGGCAGCCGCGCGACTGCGTCTGGTCGGCGGCATTGCACTCACGATGCCTCGCCACTGGTATGCCGAGCGGCTGCAGTCTGGCGACATCACAGACGCCGATTTGAGAGCCGCTTTCGAGGCAGCGCCAGTGGTGCTCCGCCCCACGACTTTAGCCGCCCTGAAGCAGGCCGCTCTCGTCGATCGGACTGCGCCCCGGGCCATTCCGACGGTCGCCGAACTGGCGCGCGATGTCTCCTCGATCGACTGGCCCGGTATCGTCAATGACCGGATCGGCCACTGGGCATCAGGCTATTTCGACCAAGGCCAGGCGCTTTGGGCCAGCACTCCGGCCAGCGGCGCATTTGCCGCGTGGCGAAGCGTCGCCACCAATGACCTGACGCCTGAAATACTCGGCCTGGCCGGTTTTGCGCAGGGTGTGGCAGATGCACCTGCAGAGGCCAAAGAGGCCTTGGCAATCTGCGTCGCCCACCTGGGCCTCGGTGAGGCGGCGCTTGAGAGCTATTTCCACCGCCTTCTAACGAGTCTGGGCGGCTGGGGACAGGTGGCCCGCTATCGGTTGTGGCAGGCAGAGCTTGGCGGAGCGGTCGATACGTCCGTGACCGACCTGCTTGCCATCCGCATCAGCTGGGAGGCCGCCTTGCTGCGCCAATACGCGGCCAAGATCGGGCCGCAGCTTGCCGCTGCGATGCTGGCCTTTGCCGAGCCCCTGGTCGCGACCCCTGACGATGGCGTCGATGCCATCCTGCAGGAAGCAGCCGAGCGCGCCGCGCAGAGACGGCTGCATGGCCTTCTTGCTTCACGGCCTCCCGCGCCAGCAGCTCCGGATCGGCCCAAGCTCCAGATGGCCTTCTGCATCGACGTGCGTTCGGAAGTGTTCCGTCGCGCGCTGGAACAGGTCGACCCTGGTATAAGAACAATGGGGTTTGCCGGCTTTTTTGGCCTGGGGATCGGCCACCGCCGCTTCGCTTCGGACGTGGTGGAGGCGCGTTTGCCCGTGCTTCTGACCCCTGGGCTATTGACACACGCGGGAGGGCTGACGCCGCAGACGCAGGCCGACGACGTGGCCACGCGCATCAAGGCGCGTGCAAAGCGGGCGTGGGGTCGCTTCAAGCTGGCAGCAATTTCCTCCTTCGCCTTTGTCGAAGCGACCGGCCCGCTCTATGTCGCCAAGTTGCTGCGTGACGGACTGGGTTTGACACGGCACGCTGCGCCGAATGATCCGGCGCCGCAGCCGGAGAGCACGCTTGACCTTGAGACGCGGCTGACCATGGCCACGAGCGTGCTCAAGGCAATGTCGCTGACCCGTGGCTTTGCGCGCTTGGTGCTGCTCGCTGGGCACGGCGCCAATGTGGTCAACAACCCCCATGCCAGCGCGCTGCATTGCGGCGCATGTGGGGGTTATTCGGGTGAGACTAATGCGCGGTTGCTTGCCGCTTTGCTCAACGCCCCCGATGTGCGTGCGGGTCTTGTTGAACGCGGCATTGCCATTCCACAAGACACGCTTTTTCTGGCTGCGCTGCACGACACGACGACTGATGCGGTCAAGGTCTATTCGGATGATCATGACGCGCTGGGACATGCTCAGGACCTGGCTCAGGCGACGACCTGGCTCGCCTCTGCGGGTATCTTGGCGCGGGCAGAACGCGCGCTGCGCTTACCCCGCGCCGCAGCAGGGCAGGATATTCTGCATCGCGCCCGCGACTGGGCGGAGTTGCGCCCGGAATGGGCCCTCGCCGGCTGCCAGGCCTTCGTGGCCGCGCCGAGGCTGCGCACGGCCGGAAGCGACTTGGCGGGACGAGCTTTCCTGCATGACTATGACTGGCGGCACGATGAGGGCTTCAAGGTCCTGGAGCTGATCATGACGGCGCCGGTTGTCGTCGCCAGTTGGATAAGCCTGCAATATTATGGGTCGACCGTAGCGCCCGAACTCTTCGGCGCGGGCAACAAGCTGTTGCACAATGTGACCGGCGGTATCGGTGTGGTCGAGGGGAATGGCGGGCTGCTGCGCGGCGGGCTGCCCTGGCAATCGGTTCACGATGGTGACCGGTCCACACATGAACCGCTTCGACTCTCTGTGCTGGTTGAAGCGCCGCAGGATGCGATCAACGCGATATTGGATCGCCATCCAGAGGTCCGCAAACTGTTCGACAATCGCTGGCTTCATCTGTTCGCCCTTGACGAGGAGGGTAGAATGGCCTGGCGCTATGTCGGTGATCTGCGCTGGGACCAGGACATCGGCGGAACAGATCGGGAGCACCGGGCGGCACAGGCTGCAGCGTAATATTCGATCGGCAGTGGAGGAATGGAAGGTGTCGTCCCCCGATGACGTGCTGAAGGAAAGTGAGCAACGTATCGCCTGGGCGCTTGCTCATCCCGATCTCAGCAACTGGCTGAATGGCGCCCTACGAGATGCCCGTGCGCGACCCGGTCGAGGTTCTCAACGAGCTCGAAATCCTGGTCGTCCTGCTGCGCACGGATTGTGAGGCAAGGTTGCGCGTGGCCTTGCCCGAAGAGGAAGTCTTGAGCGCGGAAGGCGAGACAGCGAACCGCCCTCGTGGTTGAGAAAAAGGCCACGATGCCCACGTAGAAGGCTGCTTGCAAAACCAACAGGCGCTCAACGAGCGGGGCGATTTCCGCAGCCGATTTTTGAACTTCGGTCGCGGTCGTTGCAACCTAGGCGAACTCTGCGCTTTCGCCGAGTAGCAGCGCTTTCAGATCGAGGATGATGATCAGGCGCTGATCGTTCTTGACTAGTCCGGAGACGCAGCCGGCATCGCCCCGGCCACCCTTGGGCGCCGGTCGCAGTTCTTCGCCCTTGGCAAAGATGATGTCGGACATCGAATCCGCCAGAAGGCCGATGTCATTGGCTTTGAGCGAGACCACCAGCACCACCTGTCTCTTGCTTTCGCTATCACCGCCTCGACCGCCGAGCAGGGTCACGAGATCATAGACCTGGACGATGCTGCCGCGGATATCGAGGACGCCCTTGGCGCCCAAGGGCTGGTTGGGAAGCTTAGTTACCGGGGCCCAGCTGTTCGCTGTCTTGGCGTTCGCGGTGTCTAGCACGGTCGCTGATCTGACGACCGCCATTCCCTATTTCGGTGCGGTCAATGTTCTTTTTCTGGAGGGCAGCTTGTCATACTGGGATCGAGCCTTTTACCTCGCGCTCTACTGCTTGTTTTATTGCAACCCGTTGATTGTGTTGGTCGGCGCGCGAGCATTGTCTCACCACCAATCGGATACGATTTTTTCCGCCGTTCGTACTAGCGTAGATTGGGCCTTCTCGAAGCTCACGGCCCCTGTAACCGCTGGCGCAGCGGTGGTCTTGTTGCTCGATGGGATCAGGCGACTATGGTTCAATCCATAATGCATATTACCCGTCTGCCTCACGGCTACTTTTGGCATGACTTGCGGCATAAATGATTGACCAGAATGGCGTCGGAGGCCGAATGTCGGCTATCTTCGTTTTCATCTCAGAACCGGACAGGCAGCAATCGGCCCCCAAACGGACGGCCCGCGAAGCCACACAATAAGGAGCCCTGATCGTCAAGTGCGGGCACCGAGATGGGAAAGGGCAGTGCGCAGGCGGCCGTCATACATTGAAGTCGCGGAGCTTGTTTCCACGCACGGTGTTGCGCTTGCACGTTGGGGGCATCTGGATACGCGCACTATCCATTACATGCTTCAGCGAGGAAGACGGGTGCTAAAGCATTCGGCGGCTTAGTCCGACGATATTGCCCGCGCCAGCTTTTCGCCCGGATGCTTCATCTCCCAAGTCTCGATCAGGAATAGCGCGATTGCGCTGGCCGAATAAACTGCCAACCTTGCGATCCGGGTGTCCACACGTCGAAAACCTTTCTCCCTGCCGTGCGCGTCCCCACCATGCGTTCTTAGGGCGCCTATGCTTCTTACAGCCGTAACCAGCCCGGAAAGCGCGTTTCTGACGTCCTCGGCGATCTCATCAGGTATGCCATCTTTGGTGGGAGAAAGTCCGAGCGGCTCCTGAACGGCTCGATACAAGCCACTAAGATCGCGCTTGGCCGGTAGCCCGCCCTGGAGATCAACCAGAATAGAACGGCACACACTTTCTACGATCGAGCAAGCCGCCGTTACAGCATCCTCGGGGTCGGAAGTGGCAGCTGCAAGTGCGCGATCGACATCCCGTTTTACGGTATCAAAGCCGATCGCTTCGACCTTTTCTGTTAGAGCCACCACGGCTCCACTATGCTGCTCCAGCTCAACAAGTCGCACGCGCTTTCCGTCGAACTCGAGCTTGAGGCCGTCGAACTCAAGACGCTCGTTCAAATGGTCAACAACAGCGCGCTGCCTTACTGGGTCGCCCAGAAAATCTCTTGGGTCGGCTGCCCTCTCGATTATCCTCTGTGAGAGTTCATCATCCCAATGAGAGAGAAAGACCCTGGAAAGCGTCGACCGCACCGAACTCACCCGGCTGGGGCCCTCATCGAGATCCAAACCAAAAGCGGCGAACCAAGATTTTAGTTCATAGGCAGTGCGATAGATGCCTATCGGCTCGCCGAACCCTGACGGTCCGCCCGAAATGACCTGGGCCAATGCTTCTATCGTGTGGCCGGAAATGTCGATTCGCATACCCGGAGTTTACCTCAGCCGCCGCAAAGTAGATCTCGGAAAGATTGACGATAGGCTATGAGCGACTGGGGGTGTGATTCTATGACTGATTCCGAAGACGAAATTGAGGTTGAAGATCTGGATATCGAAGGCGATGAAGTCGACGTCGAATCTGATGATGCGACCCTCGTTCCGAGCGATGCCGCCGATCCCCAATCAATCGTCGATGCGAAGGTGCCCGAAGACATTCGAAAAAAGTTCGACGTCGTCAGCTACAGAAATGCGGCTGTAATTCTTGCTGAAAGCCGGAAAGCCGAATTTGAGGAGCTGCTGACCTTTCTGCGCGATTTCAAAATCACGACGACGATGATCCGAACCGCCGGCGGCAATGAGTCGGACATTCCAAAGCTGTTCTCCGCCGGGCTACGGCAGCACGGTTGGCATGAGACAACAATTTCCGGTGACCTGGTGGTGCGCCTGGATTGGAAAGAGCAGATCGGTATCACAGCGGGCGGCAAGCCAAAATTCGAGAAACGCGAAGCTGAGATCAGGCGCGAGAATTACCTCGATGGCCATAAAATCGATTACGTGAAGAACAAGGTGGCGTTCGATCTGGAATGGAATTCAAAGGATCAAACCTTTGACCGCGACCTGTTCGCCTTCAGCACCTTCTTTCTCAGCGGCGCCATTGACGTCGGCGTCCTGGTGACCCGAAGCGCATCCCTCAATCCAGTTTTTCGCGATATGGGGCCGGCGCTAAAGAAAAACGGCGATATCGAGATGAAGGACGGTCAGCCTCGCCCAACTGCGCAGAAATATGGCGCCTCGACAACCTGGATGGGTAAGCTGATATACCGGCTGAACGCCGGCCGTAATGGTGGATGCCCTGTGCTGGCTGTGGGCATTCGTCCGGAATGCATCAGCGACTGGCCGCCGGCTGAATAGCTACTCAGCGGCCACGATAGTGCTGTTATAGGAATAGGTATCCCAGTTCGGCGCATAGGTGTCTTCAGCCTGGTTGCCCCAAACTTCCCAGCCCTTGCGAACGCCACGCGAGAACAGCTCCAGATACGGCCCAGGCGAGCACGATTCAATCAGAGGATACTGCTCATCTGGCTTCCGCGAATGCTCCCGCTTGCGAGAACTGATGTAATTCACCTGCGAACGGCCAGGATCCAGGGTGCGGGCATTCTTGCCGCGCGTTCCGAACAGGATGATTTCAGTGACATTGCGGAAATAGAAGCCGACGCCACGACCATCAGACCCGCCATCCTTGCGAACTTTGTGCCAGACGATATTGGCTTTGTAATTGAAGCCCCAGGCCCTCATCACCTCTAGTCCATCTGGTAGAAGGGCGTTCGGCACCCACAGATACAGGTGAGCGGTGGGCGCAGCCACCTGATCAACCGGCAGCGCACAGATGTCACCGAGCTTCATCGTGCCATAGCGGTTGAGCCGCTTGTGCTCGGGCGCCACCTTTCCCGTGCGGTTCAAAAACTGCCAAGGGGGATCGGCAAGGATCGTGCGAAACCTTTGCTGTCCAACCTTTTTGAGGAGATCGCGTCCGGCTTCGTCCATCATATCCACCTTGATTCGTTGTTCTTATTCTGTTTCACGCACGTTAACAGGTCATTTACCGACAGCAAGTGATCTGGGGACACACATTGCCACAGTTCACAGTTCGCCGCGGATACAGGGAAGGCGAAGCTAAGGCGCGTTAACTGCCATAACCTGCAATATGGCCCTCAATTCCGCCGTGCTATTGCAGGTTATGGTGTCACCTCCGATCCCGCCATTCACGAGCCGCATACGTCGTCGCCAAGTCGTCTCCGAATTTCTTTTCATGCCAGCGCATCACCGCGTCGAGATCGGCTCCAGGGTGAGCGGTAAGGATTTCTCCCAAGGCGCAGGTGGCGATCATCATCCCGGCGATCTCGAAATAGGAATCGCCGTCGCCGACGATTTCGATATCTGCGGCGGGATATTCGTCAGCCAGTTTTCGAAGCGCATCATTCGGCCGCCGCTTGAGGACTTCGAGACCTCTCTCATCATAGCCGCTGCTCTCATGTAGCGACAGTCTCTCCCGCGCCCAGTCGATCACTGCTTGCACGCTGCCGGGCGGCAATGTCGGATAAGCTTCCAGGATTTCGGCTTCCGGCTTGCCATCCAGGATTTCGAGCAAGACTGTTTCCGGTCGAATGCGTGTGCCTTCGATGACCGGATCGCCGGACATGACGCCGGGGACGCTGACAATTTTCGGCAGATCAGTCATCGTTCACCCCTCTCATGCTGCCGCACCATCTCCATTGCCGCCTCGATCACGTCGTTGTCGGACGGATATGCCGGTATCTCGAGCCGCGGGAAATACGGCCGTGAAAAATCAAGCGCTTTCCTGACTTCACGGACAGCCAGCGCTTTCCCGTCGCCATCAATGATCTCTTGCAGTTCAGCCATTGCAACGTCGAAGTCGATGCTGCGGCCAAGCTCATGTTCGACCATAGATTTTGCGAGCATCATCAAATCGAGCATTCGCTGCGCGTAGTTAGAAAGCGGCTCACCTGGGCGGCGGTCGAGGAGTCGTTCTGTCATCGGCCGCTTCCTCTTGATGCCGAAGCCACGCCTCCGGCGTCGCCGACACCCATTCCAAACGCGCCAGCCCGTCATAATCGCCGACAATCCAAACCCGACCGTCCTCCGCCCAGACCTGAAAATCGAAATGGCAGCCAGGTGGCGTCGGCCCCGGTGTCTCTGCCCACTCGGAATCCGGCTCGTCGAAGAACGTCATGCGCTCGAGCCAGCCCTGCAGCTCCGCAATCGGGATCTCCCTAAAGACATCGTTGACCCGCACGCAGGCGCGGACGAATCGCGATCCGCGACGCCACGCCGGCCCGAGGAATTCCCATCCGTTTTTACTCATCGTCCCACCTCCATTCGAAGACGACTTCAGGGCCGTCTGCATGAAACACCCACCCAGGCCCCGCCGCCTTGGCCGCCGACATGAATTCAGCCCGCCATTCCGGCGTATCCATGCGATTGCGATCATCGAACGGTCGCGGCTCCGGCATGCCGTGGCGAATCCAATCTCTCACGACGTCCTCCCATCCGGAGGGGAAAGAGGACGAATCGTGCGTTTCGGAGACGTCACCCAGCATGTCAGCGATCTTCATGCGCGGATTGAGCTCGAGCAGCCGTTGCCAGCGCGCCTTGTATTCTTGCCAGCCGTCCGTTAGCTCCGGCGTCAAGCCGTAGTATTTCTCGCCAATGGTCATCGACGGCGTGAACGCGGAATCCGCATTCCACCTTGGCCAGAATGGCCGGTCGTCAGGCACGACAGGTGCCGTCTTCCGCACAAGAACCTCGAAGAAATCAGGAGTGCCATCGCCGATTTCGAGCAACGCGGACCATTGCCGACGCTCTTGCGCGAGGCAGATTTCGATGTCAGCCATTACTGCCTCCCGCATGCTCATCACACAGCGTCCGCACATATCCGCCCGGCCTGAGTTCGCCAGGGGCACCACACTTTTCACAGATATGCCCGCTCAGATGCTCGGCGGCTTCAATGATGCGATCGAGACCGTCAACGACGTCGGGCTCAGCTTCATAGTAGATGCGTAGCGTGCCGTATTTTTCCTTGACCTGAAGCGTCTCCCATCTGTTCGCCGCACCCAACCCAACAGCCAGATGGAAGACCGAAAAGAGGAGGTCAAACCAGCCTGGATCGACCGCGAGCGATACACGGCACGCCTTGAAGTAACTCGACAGATCATCGAGATTTACTTGCGTCGGCAGTTGCCCACGCTGCCATCGAGAGCGTGTTGCAGTCGCCAAGACCTTGAGCAGATCGTCTCGCGCGAACGGCGGCGCGGGAGAAAACTCGGTGCCAGCAAGCTTCGACGGCAGCGGACCTTGATCGACAGAATACCGGAAATCTGGCCCGTCGCCCTCGACCCCAAGCGTCGGCAACAAAGGATCGCCAGCCAGCGCGGCGTGGGCGATCTTCAGGAATTCTTCACGTGCGCTATTCATCGATTCCATCCTTCCCACAACAGGGTTTTCCATTCGTCGAGAAAACGGCTCTGGCCCATCTCTTTCGAAACATCCGGCAGCCCGTCCGGACCGATAGCGAGGCAGCGCTCGGCCGCCTCGCGCAGTGCTTGTGTTTCACCCTTGGTCGCGATGTCGTGCAAAAGGGCTCGCATGGCGTTCCAGCCACGATATTGTTCGCCTGTCATGTCCGATGGCCCTTTAAGCTCGGGCCATCATGAGTTGATCGCGACCCTGCAGCAGGACCTCGACCGCCCTCCTGAGTTTCCGCACCGAACCGCCGCCCCAGGCTTCCTTCACGATCGACATCTCGTCCTCGGCAAGCGGCGGATACCAACGCCTATCGAGACCCTGTTCCTCCGCGATGTCCTCCACGATGTGCTTGACCAAGTCGCCGACGTGCTGGAAATCAGGATCGGGGATCGGAATTACCCGGCACCGGTCCCGAAGTGGCATCGGGATACCATCCAGGCTGTTCGCCGTGAGGATGTAGGAGACCCACGACAGATCGACCTCGGTTTCGAGTGCAGGGTCGCGAAAGGCCCTGGCATTTCCGCGGTCGAGAAACGCCAACAAGGTGTCGATCAGATTTCCGTTGTAACGGCCTGTGCCAGCTTTATCGATCTCATCGAGCACGATCAGCGGATTCGCCGTTTTTGAGCTGTTCACGCACTGAAGCGGGATCGAGCACCCTGCGCTTGACCAATTCGCACTGATACCTCCGAACATCCCATCGCTGACGCCGGCTGCATTGAAGACCGTCGTGTGCAGACCCAGCTGCTTACCGATGCCGCGCGCCAGCGACGATTTTCCCGTGCCCGCCCCTCCAACAAGTATAGTGGGCCTGATCCAGATCGGGTCCTGGACTGACAAGTCCATCAAGATCTGTTCGATTTCGTCGTCGAGATGTGGCCATCGCCCCGCCAAGGCGGCGAAATGTGAGCCGACGCCGCCGCGGGTAACGAGCGGCAATGCTTTTCCGGCCGTGGCCTTGAAAAGATCGCGGATGTTTTTGCGATCTTTGCCACCCGCCGTTTCCAGAGGCGGGATCACGGGGACTTCGTGCGTCTTCGGTCGCCCGAAATCACCGCCCGCACGGGGACTTTCAGCACGATCTTCATCTACGAGACGTAGTACGTCAGCATGCTCTTCGAAGATTTCTTCGAGCCGTTTTTGCTTTTCGCTCTCGGCCTGGTCGGCAGCTTCAAGCGCCCCTTCGTAGAGCACGAGAGCGTCCCGTTGACGGCGAAAAGTATCCAGCGCGCCTTCGACGATGTCGTCCATAGCACCGGCGCGCCACTCTTCTCTCAAAAATCCGTGGGATGACTGAAAGCGCAGACCGCTAATGAAGGCGCTCTGGAAGAGCGCACGCAGATCGTGAAAGCGCGACGTGTCTTCTTCGCAGATTTCGGCGACTGCATCGTCATCGCTGAGCAATGCAGCGTGCCAGGAGACTTTGTATCTGTGTTGATTTCCGCTGAGAAGTGACCCGGTTCAGGGAGATTTTTCCACTGAGAAGTGACCCATGTTTGAACGCTATCCTGCTCGTTTTGGGCGGGAGATTTAGGAGTGTTGGACATGGCGTTTTTGAGCGTTATCCGGCGCTGGCATTTCCGGGACGGTTTATCGATCCGGGAGATTGCGCGGCGCACGGGCCTGTCCCGGAATACCATTCGCAAATACCTTCGGACCGATACGGTTGAGCCGAAGTTCCAGGTTCCAGATCGGCCAAGCAAGATCGATGCTTTTGCCGAGAAGCTGTCAGGCTGGCTGAAGGCCGAGAGCCGCAAGCCGCGCAAGCAGCGGCGCACCATCAAGCAGATCCATGCTGATCTGGTGAGCCTCGGTTTCGAAGGCTCTTATGGTCGTGTGGCGGCCTTTGCCCGTCGATGGAAAGAGGAACGCCAGCGCGAGCAGAATGTGAGCGGCAGGGGCGTTTTCGTTCCTCTTGTTTTTGAGCCTGGCGAAGCTTTCCAGTTTGACTGGAGCGAGGATTGGGCACTGATCGGGGGCGAGCGGATCAAGCTCCAGGTCGCCCATACCAAGCTCTGCTACAGCCGGGCCTTTATTGTGCGGGCCTATCTGCTCCAGACCCACGAGATGCTGTTTGATGCCCACAACCATGCCTTCCGAGTTCTGGGCGGCGTCCCGCGCCGGGGCATTTATGACAACATGAGGACGGCCGTGGACAAGGTTGGCCGTGGCAAGGCACGTCAGGTCAATGCCCGGTTCTCGGCCATGGCCAGCCACTTCCTGTTCGAGCCCGAGTTCTGCAATCCCGCTGCCGGTTGGGAAAAGGGTATGGTGGAAAAGAACGTGCTCGATATGCGGCACCGGCTTTTCCAGCCCTTGCCACGTGCAAACTCGCTCGATGAGTTGAACGTCTGGCTCGAGCAGCGCTGTGTGGCTCTATGGGAAGAGATTGCTCATGGCGCGGAACCGGGTTCGGTTGCCAATTCCTGGTGCATCGAGACGCCGTATCTGATGACCGTGCCGCGGGCCTTTGACGGGTTCATCGAACATACCAAACGGGTCTCGCCCACCTGCCTGGTTCACCTCGAGCGCGTTCGCTATAGCGTTCCGGCCTCGTTCGCCAACAGACCGGTCAGCGTCAGGGTCTATCCGGACCGCATTGTCGTTGTCGCTGAAGGCCAGGCGATCTGCGAGCACAAGAGGATTATCGAGCGGCATCATGGGCAGGGTCACACCGTTTATGACTGGCGCCATTATCTGGCGGTGATCCAGCGCAAGCCCGGTGCCCTGCGCAATGGTGCACCCTTTGCCGACATGCCCGATGGATTCCGGCAACTTCAGCGCCACCTTCTGGGCAAACCCGGTGGCGATCGTGAGATGGTCGAGATCCTGGCTCTGGTTCTCCATCACGACGAACAGGCGGTGCTGGCCGCGGTCGAGATGGCGCTGGAGGCCGGGGTGCCCACCAAGACCCATATCCTCAACCTGTTGCACAGGCTGATCGATGGCAAGCCGGGAACGGTGCCGCCAGTCAGGGCACCGCAGGCCCTTGTGCTGGGCAAGGAACCGCAGGCCAATGTCGAGCGCTACGATACCCTGCGCGCGGACAAGGAGGTGCGCCATGCGTCATGATCCGGCAAGCGCGGCCCTGATCATCATGCTCAAGAGCCTCAAGATGGCAGGCATGGCCCAGGCAATCAGCGAACTCACCGAACAGGGATCTCCGGCCTTTGAATCGGCCGTTCCGATCCTCTCACAATTGCTCAAGGCCGAGATGGCTGAAAGAGAGACGCGATCCATTGCCTATCAGCTCAAGGTGGCGCGCTTTCCAACCTACAAGGACTTGGCTGGCTTTGATTTTGCCAGTAGCGAGATCAATGAGGCCCTGGTGCGCCAGCTTCATGCCGGCGCCTTTATCGACAAGGCCGACAACGTGGTGTTGGTGGGCGGGCCGGGAACCGGCAAGACCCACATCGCCACGGCACTGGGCATTCAGGCCATCGAGCATCACCGCAAGCGGGTTCGCTTCTTTTCGACCGTCGAACTGGTCAATGCGCTGGAGCAGGAAAAGGCCCAGGGCAAGGCCGGGCAGATCGCCAACCGGCTCATCCATTCCGATCTGGTGATCCTTGATGAGCTCGGATATTTGCCCTTCAGCGCTTCAGGAGGAGCATTGCTCTTCCATCTGCTGAGCAAGCTCTATGAGCGCACCAGCGTCATCATCACCACCAATCTCAGCTTTGCCGAATGGGCCAGCGTATTCGGCGACGCCAAGATGACGACCGCGCTGCTCGACCGGCTGACCCATCACTGCCATATCCTCGAGACCGGAAACGACAGCTTCCGGTTCAAAAACAGCTCGGCCCAAACCGTCAAAACCAAAAAGGAGAAAACACCCGGCTTGACCACCTGACCAATCCCAAATCATATCCATGAGGCGGGTCAATTCTCGGTGAAAATACCGGGTCACTTCTCAGCAGAAATCAACAGATCGGCGAACGGCTGCAACGCGATCTGGCGGCGATGCGGCCGCTGCCGGCATCGCCCTTCGAGGCCTGCGACCAGGCCAGCGGCCGGGTCTCCTCCCAGGCGCTGGTGCGCTACAGAACCAACGACTATTCCGTCCCTGTTGCCTATGGCCATCAGGACGCCTGGATCCGTGGCTATGTCGATGAGGTGGTGATCGGCTGCGGCGGGGAGACCATCGCCCGTCATCCGCGCAGTTATGGGCGCGAAGACATCGTCTTTGACCCACTGCATTACCTGCCGCTGATCGAGCACAAGATCAATGCGCTCGACCAGGCGGCCCCGCTCCAGGGCTGGGAACTTCCCGAGGCGTTCGCCACACTGCGTCGCCTGATGGAAGCGCGGATGGGCAAGCAGGGCCGGCGCGCCTATGTGCAAGTGTTGCGTCTTCTGGAAAGCTTCGATCTGGCCGACCTGCATGCGGCCATAAAGCAGGCGCTGCACCTGGGCGCCATAAGCTTCGATGCCATCAAGCATCTCGTCCTGTGCCGGGCCGAACGCCGGCCACCCAGGCTCGACCTTGCCATCTACCCCTATCTGCCCAGAGCCAGTGTCGAGACGACCTCGGCCAAGGCCTATATGGGTCTGCTGGACCGCGAGGAGGAACTGGCATGAGCAGCGATGCTCCCGAACTCCTGCTTGCCAGCCACCTCAAAGCGCTCAAGCTGCCGACCTTCCTGCGCGAGCACCACAAGCTTGCCCGCCAATGCGCGCTCGAGGACGTGGATCATGTCCGCTATCTTGCCCGACTTGTCGAACTCGAACTGATCGACCGGGAACGGCGCATGGTCGAGCGTCGCATCAAGGCTGCAAAGTTCCCGGCAGCGAAAAGCCTCGACAGCTTCGACTTCACCGCCATTCCGAAGCTCAACAAGATGCAGGTATTGGAACTGGCGCGCTGCGAATGGGTCGACAGGCGCGAGAATGTCATCGCGCTCGGACCCAGCGGCACGGGCAAGACCCATGTCGCGATCGGCCTCGGGCTGGCTGCCTGTCAGAAGGGATTGTCTGTTGGCTTCACCACGGCTGCCGCGCTCGTCAGCGAGATGATGGAGGCGCGTGATGAGCGTCGTCTTCTGCGCCTCCAGAAGCAGGTGGCCGGCTACAAGCTGCTCATCATCGACGAACTGGGCTTCGTGCCGCTGTCCAAGACCGGGGCCGAGTTGCTGTTCGAGTTGATCTCGCAGCGTTACGAGCGCGGCTCCACCCTGATCACCAGCAATCTGCCTTTCGACGAATGGACCGAGACCTTCGGGTCCGAGCGTCTCACCGGCGCGCTCCTCGACCGGCTGACCCATCACGTCAGCATCCTCGAGATGAATGGTGACAGCTATCGCCTCGCCCAAAGCCGGGCACGCAAAGCCAGCCGCACGTCCTGAAAAACGCAATGTTGGGGGTATCGAACACCGCTCGGGCTACGCCCTCCCGGCGCTCGATACCCCCAACATCAAGTGGCCTGGTTTTGCGCCGCCCAATGGCCGACTTTTACCCCGCCGTTGACAGTCGTGCCGCGAATGCCCATGCGATCGGCGTCCTCGGGATGAATTTCAACAAAGGGTTCTGCGTAGTGCCCCGAGAGGCGCGCGGTATTTCCAGTTCGGGTCATGGTGTGCCAATGGTCGCGAACCCGGCCGGTATTGAGGATCAACTGGCCCGGCGCAGTGGCCTTGGGTGGGGGTGGCGGCGTTGGGAAAAAGCGTGCCCGACCATCCGGAGTATAGAACTTGCCATCGGCAAAATGGCGCACGCGTCCTCTGCCCTCCGTGATGGGCCACTGGATAGGTTTAATCGCCTCATAGTCCGCACTGGCCAGCTCGGCGATATCGAAGTCGCGTGTGCCGGCATTTTCGAACCCCGACAAAGCGGCGTGCTCGGCAAATATCTCGGCCGGCGAAGTGAAATCGAAAGCTTGTGAAAACCCGAGACGCTTGGCGATCTCGCAAATGATCCACCAGTCAGGTCGCGCCCCACCGGGGAGCGGCAGGAAATTGCGCTGGCGCGAAATCCGAAGCGCGAGCAATTGATCCTCACATTGGCCCTGGCCATCATCGTGGCAGTTGCCATAAAGGTAGTGGGTGTGATCCTTATTACAGCGATGCTTATCGTACCGGCCGCCGCAGCCCGGCCGCTTTCTCGCACCCCCGAACAAATGGCGATGGCGGCCGTGGCGATCGGCGTGCTTTCAGCGGTATTGGGTCTGGATTTGGCCTATACCTTCGATACGCCAGCGGGCCCGTCAATCGTTTGTGTTGCGGCCGTAGCTTTCCTCTGCACCAATATTCTTCGGATACTGCGGACAAGGTCTGGCTTGTAAGTCGGTCAGATCATGTCTCCCATTACCGTCATTGATCGGTCAATCACAGCCCGGCCAAATCTTTACCTTTCCGCGCCATCGTAACCAGACCTTAACCACGTTCGATTTACCTATCGTTCATGATTTTCCGTCGCTTTGCCCTTCCGGGACGTTGTTTTCTGCTGCTCGTCGCTGCGCTCAGCCTGCTGGGGGTTCCGTCAATGCAAGCCGCGCACGCGTCCGGAGTTGGCGAGATACTGGCCGATATCTCCGAGCACGGGCATGATCATGGGGATGGCCTGGCATCGTTTCATGGACACCATCATTCATCTGATGTTGGTGAGCACTCCCATGAAGTTCCCTGCGTTCCGATCTATATCCGGCGGATGACCACGACGATCGCGGGCATAGACTAGAGCGTCATGCCGCCATCGACATGCAAGGTCGTGCCCACCACATAGTCGGAGTCGTCCGAAGCAAGCCAAACGGCTGCCTTGGCTACATCCTCTGGATCACCCCCCGCCGTAGGGAATGAGCTCGAGCAGCTTGTCCTCGGTTCGGGCGTTTCCTAGGCATCGCGGTTTATAGCAGTCCTCTGCTCAGCCGAATTCTCCTCAGCTGATGCTATGCCTCCGGACGAATACAGAATGTAGTGGTCCCAGATTACTTAGTTGAGTCCGAGATTTCTGGGTCGCGGGCGCGGAGGATCGAAACCTGCGACTGGCCCTACGGAGTCCAGACAACTAACCGATCCGCACGAGCTTTTCGCTGAGCCACTCATACGGCATAACCACGAGGTTTGTTGGGGCGGGGCCAGCTCTTACCCGCCCGGATATATCGAATTGGGAGCCGTGGCAGGGACAGAACCAGCCCCCATAGTCTCCAGCTTCGCCGACCGGTACGCAGCCGAGATGAGTGCAGTTAGCAATCATGATCAGCCACTGTGGGTGGCTCTCAGCCACGCGCTGCTGGTCCAGCTCCGGGTCCTTTAACTCTTCCAGCGGTACCGAGCGCGCCTCTAGAACCTCCGCTTCCGTGCGGTGTCGCACAAAAACCGGCAGACCTCGCCACTGGATGGTGACCGTCTGCCCTTCCTCTATCGCCGACACGTCGAATTCGACACTTACCAAGGCCAAAACCGAGGCGTCAGGGTTCAACTGATCGATGAGGGGCCAAATTGCTCCGGCCACTCCGACGGCGCTGACTGCACCTGTTGCGACAAACAGGAAGTCCCGTCTTCTCGGTTCATGCGTGGAAGCTCCGGTCATGATCGTTGATCTCCTTCCGAGGGGACTTGCGAGGGCAGCAAACCCTGTTGCACGATCTCTCCTTGATGCCACAGCTGGGACCCACTCAGCAACAGAAAGGAGAAGGATACATGGTGCCAGCGATCATCGCTAGCCATAACTGGGCAAGGTGTCCTGGAACGTCACCCCCACGCTCCAGCGCAGCCAGCGGACACTCTAGTTTGAACTGAAGGCGATCAGAGCGGGTGGCCGGAAGTGGCGCAGTGGCCCGAGACCCTAGTCATCTAGAACTGTAATTCGTACCATTGATCCGAGCAATTTTGGGAGATGGTTCGATGACAGGCCGTTCTTAAGGCGCAGGTTCGACGGCACAAGGCGGCACGCTCGCTGTCGGATGATCCTGTTCTGTGCCGAAGACCGTCAGAGCAAGGAGGTCGCCGAGCGGCAGCTCTCCGAGCAGAAATGATAGAAGTGCCCGTAGTGTTGTAGGCTGAGAGTGTCAGTTGAGGGCTGTACCGACATGCCGCAGACTGAATCCCTTGCGGCTCTCCCGGTTGATTGTGCGACATCCATGTTCCGTCCTCCGCTTCCTCAATGGCCACTACAGTAGGAATTCCTGTTGATGGAAGGTCAACAGAAATATCGAAAGACTGGGCGTCTTCCGAACGGAAAGGAAATCGATCCCGACCAGACTGCACAGCAAGTTACTCTCGAAGATCAATCAACCCTCATCCCGTCACCTACGCTGATTTTGCCGTGTTGGCGTCGCCTTCGGAACAAATTGAATTCAGCACGGTTCTACCGATGCGGTCTAGGAGACTGGATCATGAGCGACGGCAGCATGATGCTTGGCAGGGGAACTGGTGGCTGCTCATGATCGTCCTGCTTATCCTCGAGATCGCGGGCGCTTGTGAAACTCCTGCACGAATAGGCGATGACGGAGGCATCCATGGATGACGACTATAGACCCGTCATTGTTGTAACCGGTTCGAGCGGGTATCTCGGCGCTGCGGTAGTTAGACGTCTGCATGAGCGTTACCGCGTGGTCGGGCTTGTCCGGTCTTCGCCGCCCCATCCTCCGCATCAGGCCGAATGCGTCTGCTTTGTAAGCGCGAATTTCTGCGCATCTTTTTCGGTTGAGTTTTCTGGGGCATGTGGTGTCCACCAAAAGTGAGGTGGACACCAGGTTATGGAAGATGACGGTCGGAAATTGCGGGTGACGGCAGTGCATCCGAGTGGGCGGCGGACGTTTGATCCTGTATCGAAGTTGCGTCTGATCGAAAACTGTTTGCACCCCGGAGCGTCGGTTGCTCAGCTTGCCCTGGATCACGGGGTCAATGCGAACTTCTGTGGAAGTGGATACGCCAGCACCGGTTGGCGAGGAAGGAAACGGCGGTGATTGCGCCGCCTTCCACGCCTGCGTTTATCGCGGTTGAGATTGAAGGGGCTGCGAATGCGGTTGTGTCGAGGCATGACCGGATGCTGGACTTTCGGTCCGACGAGCCGGGGGCGAGGCTTCCGAAACCTGATGAGAGCGGCTTGCTTTCCTCTCCAGCCAAGCTGAGCGCGACACTGCCGAACGGGGTGAAGTTGATGCTGGAATGCGGTGATGAGCGAGCGGTGAGCGCGATGATCGGAGCATTGTGCAATGTTCAGACTGGGCGCTGATCTTCAGGTCTACCTGCATCACGAACCGATCGACTTCAGGGCCGGCATTAACAGCCTTGCGGTGCGGGTTCAGGAGACGATGGGACTGGATCCCTTTGCCTCTGGAGTGTTTGCGTTCTGCAATCGTCGTCGCGACCGGATGAAGCTGCTGTTTTTCGACCGGTCGGGTTTTGTGCTTGTGCAAAAGCAGCTGAACGAGGACAGGTTCCGCTGGCCCCGGCGCCAGGAAACGGTGGTGCGGCTGACGACGGAACAATTGCACTGAATTCTCGACGGCATCGATATTGATGGGATGGTCCGCCATCCTGTGCGGCAATACCAGGTCGCTGGTTGAAGGCTCTCGAATTGCGCGGTTGACGCAGCTGGACGGTTCAGATTCAAGAATCTGATGAATCGAACCGGTGAACCGAGCGTTGCAGAGTTGATGGCACAGTTGGCGGTAAATGCTGCCGAAATCGCCACGCTGAAGGCCGAGAAGGAGGCGCTCGCGCAGCGCGTCGTCAAACTCGAGGAAGAACTGGCGCTTGCGCGGCTGCATCGTTTTGCGCCCAAGAGCGAAAAGCACATTGATCGCCTCTTCAATGAAGCCGAGCAGGTTGCAGCCGAGGATGAGGCTGGCGGCGAAGATTGCGCTGTTGTTGATGTGCCGGACACCGGATTGCCGCCAGCCGGAAAGCCGGAAGGCAAGAAACGCGGCCGCAAGCCGTTGCCGGAAAACCTGCCGCGTGAGCGCGTCGAATATGACCTTCCCGAGGATCAGAAGGCCTGCCCCTGCTGTGATGGCCGGATGCATCGCATGGGCGAGACCGTTGCCGAGCAGCTTCACATCGAGGTGAAGGCAAAGGTCCTGCAGAATGTGCGGTTCAAATATGCTTGCCGCCATTGCGACCGCACCGGGATCAACACGCCGGTCATGACCGCGCCGATGCCTGCACAGCCTTTGCCTGGCAGCATCGCCACGGCCTCGACGCTGGCCTTCGCCCTGGTTCACAAATACGCCGACGGCACACCGCTCTACCGCTTGGCGCAGACATTCGAACGTGCCGGTGTTCCTGTCAGCCGTGGCGCTCTGGGTCACTGGGTGATCGGCTCGAGTGAGAGGCATCTGTCCCGCATCTATGACGCGCTGAAGCTGCGGCTCAGATCGCAGCCCCTCATCCATGGCGATGAGACGACGGTCCAGGTGCTGAAGGAAACGAATAGAGAGGCCACCAGCACATCGTATATGTGGGCTTATCGAAGTGGCGAGGACAGCGACGAACCGATCGTGCTGCTCGATTATCAGCCGGGCCGCGGCCAGATCTACCCGCAGGCCTTTCTCGGCGATTATCGCGGCATGTTGATGAGCGACGGCTATTCCGCCTGGCGCACGCTGGAGGGTGCCACTCACCTTGGATGCATGGCCCATTCACGAAGACGATTTGTCAATGCCCTCAAGACGAGAAACAAACCCGGTGGGCCACCGGAGCAGGCCCTTATGTCAGCATATTACCTTCTTTCCTTGATGGTCACTGGTAGTAGCCAGGGCCGCGGATATTGTCGTGGCGCGGCGCCGGGGTCATCGGGGCTGGCGGTTCGCTCGCCTTGTCCAGACCCGTGATGAGGATCGATTGCACCGAGGCGTAGCGGACGGTGTTATGGGTCAGGGCCCGCTCGCAGGCGGCCTCGAGCCTGTCGCCTCCAAAGCGCCGCTCGAGACCAAGCACACCAAGCGCAGAACGATATCCTTGTTCAGGGTGTGGTCTCTCCCGGATGAGACGCTCGATAAGGGCGGCGACGTGGTAGCCGATACGGGCGCCACGAGACACCAGCGTCTCGGGGGTCATGCCACCATGGCGCTGGTGAGACTTGGGCATGTGTTCCCTGACGGTGGAGTGCCCGCCACGCTGTCCGCGCCGATTGTGCACCGCGACACGCTCGTGGTTGTAGAATATCTCGATCATTCGATGGGTCAGGCGAACATCGACCTGGCGACCGATCAGTCGGTGGGGCACGAAGTAAAAGCCGTGCAGCACCTCGATGTGATAGTCGGGATGCACCTTGGCGCGCTTCCACTCGGCATATTCGAAGGGATGGTCGGGCAAGGCGCGCAATGCGGGGCGTTCGATCTGCTCATAAAGATCCCGGCGGGACTGACCAACCCGGCGCATGATCTTTGCATTGAGGGCGGTCACCAACTCGGCGATGGCCGCATTCAGGGTCTGGATCGAGAAGAACTGCTGATTGCGCAGGCGCGCGAGAATCCAGCGCTCGACGATCAGCACCGCCCTTTCCACCTTGCCTTTGTCGCGCGGCTTGCGCGGTCGGGTGGGCAGAATGGTCGTGTCGTAATGGGTGGCAAGAGCCGAGAAGGTCTTGTTCAGCGAGGGCTCGAACCACAGCGGCCGGGCCACGGCTGCCTTGAGGTTGTCGCAGACCAGAGCCTTGGGTACGCCCTCAAAAAACTCCAGCGCCCGCACTTGGGCTTCGATCCAGTCGGGCAGACGCTGGGTCAAGCTGGCCCAGGCGAAGGTGTAGTTCGAAGCGCCCAGCACAGCGACAAAGATCTGGGCCTGGTGGGCGACACCGGTGGCCGGATCGATGACGGGGATAGTATGGCCGGCGTAATCGGTTTGCATGACCGCGCCCGCTTCGTGGCGATTGCGGAACCGGGGACTGGTTCGGTTCTCGAAGGCCCGGAACTGGGTGCAAAACCAGGTGTAGCCATACCCATCGGGGTGGGCAGCGCGATATTCCTCCCACAGCAGCACCAGCGTTACGCCCTTGCGCTTGAGTTCGGACGATATCTTGCGCCAGTCGGGCTCGGTCAAATCGCGGGGCGGGCGTCCCACCTTCTGGAAAAGGACTGTCTTTAGCGTTGTATCGTCATCGCGCCCACGTGGAAGGGGCCAGCAGTCAAGGCCAGCCTCCCGGGCACGAAACAGATAGGTCGCCACGGTCGTCTTGCTCAGCTTCAGACGCAGGGCAATCTCGCGGATCGACAAGCCCTGTTCATGCTTCAGTCGAAGGATCGTTCGTATGTCTTGCACGGTCATGCGCCTTGGTTGCTTGTGTCGCGGCATGTCCCCTCCCGGTCGGTGTTCAGACCGTGAAGATGCCGCAACGACGCAGGCTATGTGACCAACCTTATCCAGGCTCCCGGAACTGTCCGGGAATTACTGAAATCACTGTCCCGGAATTACCGAAATCAGTGTCCGCGATTTACTGAAATCGCTGTCCGGGAATTTGTGAAACCCGCAGTTTGGCGGTCGAGGACCACCTGCTCACCTCGCGTGAGGAGGCCGATCGCTTCATGGCCGAGCACGATGTGAAGACCACGCCGCAGGTCTTCATCGGCGGCAGGCGGATCGGCGGCTACGACGACACCCGCGCGCATTTCGGCAAGCCGCTGCGGGGGAAGGATGAGACCACCTATCAGCCGGTAATTGCGCTGTTCGGCGTGGCCCTCCTGATGGGTCTCGCCGTGAGCTGGTTCGCCCTGGGCACGATCTTCGACCTTCACGCGATCGAGTTTTTCATCGCCATCGCCATGTGCCTGCTCGGCATCCAGAAGCTTCAGGACGTCGAGAGCTTCTCGACCATGTTCCTGAACTACGACCTGCTCGGGCGGCGATATGTGCCCTACGCCTATTTCTACCCCTTCGGTGAGACGTTGGCCGGTGTGCTGATGCTGGCCGGAACGCTGCTGTGGATCGCATCGCCGGTCGCGCTGTTCATCGGGACGGTCGGAGCCGTCTCGGTCTTCAAGGCGGTCTATATCGACAAGCGCAAGCTCAAATGCGCCTGCGTGGGCGGCAACAGCAACGTGCCGCTCGGCTTCGTCTCCCTCACCGAGAACCTCATCATGATCGCCATGGCGATCTGGATGCCCCTGCGGATGGGATGGATGTAGCCGGAAAGGGGCCAGCTCCCGCGAAATACTTGGCCTTCGGTATCTTTAACTTGCATCAACGATTGCCCGCTCCTTCCCGGCGATCCTCCTGTCGTTCTGCAGTCCCTTACAATGGAGCGATGGCAATGTCAGACAGCGAACCAACACCGGCCGGTGAGCTGGTCCACGTCAGAATCGAGGAGCGGGCATACCAGATCTGGGAGGACGAGGGCTGTCCCACCGGCTGCGAACTCGACCACTGGCTGCGCGCGGAATCCGAGACCACAGAAGCGGTCCCCGAGCTGGAAATGGCGGAGGGCGCGGGGTCCAAGAAAAAGTCCTGAACCTCGCTGCCGACGATGAAACGCAGGCGTCGCCGATTTCAATCGTTCGAGTGAAGGGGGTTCTCCTCGGATCGACGAGCGGCCGGCACACGACCACGTGTCGTCGGCCGTTCATGGGTGGGTGCGCAAACCACATTGAACAGGGGATACCAGTTGACATTCTTCGAGCGCTCCGTGCGCCGCGCCCGAATCGCCTACTTCTCGATGGAGATTGCGCTTCGGCCAGAGGTCCATACTTACAGCGGCGGGCTCGGCGTTCTCGCCGGCGACACCGCCCGATCGGCCGCAGATCTCGATTTGCCGATGGTCTTCGTCACCCTGCTCAGCGAACAGGGATACGTCCGTCAGGAGATTTCGCCACGGGGCGAGCAGGAAAGCGGCCCCAACCCCTGGTCACCCACAGATTGGGCCAAGCCGCTTCCGCAGATGGTCGCTGTGCAGATCGAGGGACGCGATGTCTGGATACGGCCGTGGCTATATGCAGTGGAATGCCCGCTTGGCCACGCTGTTCCGGTCCTGTTGCTTGATACGGACCTGCACGAGAACGAGCCGCCGGATCGCCGCATCACCGATTTTCTCTATGGCGGTGACGACGCGTATCGGCTGAAGCAAGAGATCGTCCTTGGGATCGGTGGCCGACTCATCCTTCGGGCACTTGGCTTTGAGATCGAGAAGTTCCATCTCAACGAAGGCCACGCCGCGCTGCTGACGTTGCCGCTTCTCCGCGAGGCAGCGCGGCGCGACGCCGATTCGTCTGAACCCTTGAAGCAATACGACATCGGCGCCGTCCGCGACCGCTGCGTTTTCACGACGCACACGCCTGTGGAGGCGGGGTTTGACAAGTTCGACTATGAACTCGTTCGCACCATCCTCGGCGACTACATCGAACTAGCAACGTTGAGGGCTCTGGCCGGTCCAACGCGGCTCAACATGACGCAGCTCGCATTGAATCTCAGCGGCTATGTGAACGGCGTGGCGCGCCGACATGCCGAAACTGCACGCCAGATGTTCCCTGGCTATGAAATCACGTCGATCACGAATGGCGTGCATGTCCACACATGGACCCATCGAGCGTTCGCCGACTTACACTCCAGCCGCTATCCCAATTGGGCGCACGAGCCGGAGTCGCTGGCATTTTCCGACCAGCTCGACGACGCATCGGTCTGGAACGCGCATCAGGTCGCCAAGGCGGAACTGCTTGCGACCCTATCGACGGAGACAGGCGCGCATTTGCGCGACGACGTGCCGCTGATCGGGTATGCCCGCCGGATGACCGCCTACAAGCGGCCCGAGCTGGTCTTCTCTGATATCGAGCGGCTGAGTGTGATCGCGCAGAAATACCCCTTTCAGATCGTCCTGGCGGGGTTGGCACACCCGAAGGACGAAGGCGGTGCAAAGGCGATCGCGGCGTTCCACAGGCACATCGAACGTCTCGACGGCATCGCGCAGATCGTCTTCCTTCCCGGATACGACATGCGGCTTTCGGCCACCTTGGTTGCCGGATGCGACATCTGGCTCA
The DNA here is from genome assembly GCF_025854335.1 of Pelagibacterium flavum. NCBI lineage: Bacteria > Pseudomonadati > Pseudomonadota > Alphaproteobacteria > Hyphomicrobiales > Devosiaceae > Pelagibacterium > Pelagibacterium flavum. The sequence goes on along the minus strand of NZ_CP107716.1, from coordinate 1,358,175 downwards.
ACACGCCGTTGCCGCCTCTCGAAGCCTCGGGCACGAGCGGGATGAAGGCGGCTTTGAACGGTGTGTTGAACCTCAGCGTGCTCGATGGATGGTGGCTCGAAGGCTGCGTGGATGGCGTCACCGGGTGGTCGATTGAAGGAACGCCGCCGGGACCAGGCGATGGGTTAGCACTCTATGCGAAGCTGGAGGATGTGGTCCTGCCTCTCTACTACCGCGATCGGCCGGGGTGGGTTTGGATGATGAAGCAGGCAATCAGCAAGATTGGGCCCCTGTTCAACAGCCACCGCATGATGAGCCGATACGTGACCGAGGCATATGCACGCTAGGGAGCGGGGCCGTCCAATGCAGGCGAAGGACCTGATGACAAGGAACGTCGTGACGGTCAGCCCAGCCCATAGCGTGTGGCATGCTGCCCGCATCATGCTGACCGGAGGCGTGAGCGGCCTCCCGGTCGTCGACGACACGGGCAGGTTGCTCGGGCTCATCACCGAGGGCGACCTTTTGCGGAGATCCGAACTTGGGATGTCGGGTCCGATCGTAGGAGGCGCCGAGCAGTCGAACGATCCGGCACGCGAATTTGTCAGGAGCCGGAGCTGGAAGGTCGCCGACGTCATGTCCCCGCAGGTCATTACGGTCGATGAGGACACTCCTGTCCAGAAGGTCGCGATGCTGCTGGGCGTTCATCGGATCAAGCGCCTTCCCGTCATGCGGAACGGCCGGCTCGTTGGCGTCGTCAGCCGGGCAGACCTGCTCAAGGTCGTGTCGGCGGGCAAGCCTGAGCCAGAGGTCAAGGGCGACGATGCCGCGCGGCGTGCGATATTGGCACGCCTCCAAGACGCCATGGTCTACCTGAGCCGCCAACCCACGGTCGATGTCGCGGCAGGGCGGGTCCGCGTCGCCGGCACGGTGCGATCGTCGGCCGAACGGGACGCAATTCGGATGATTGTCGAGAGCGTCGCTGGACCAGGATTTGACGACCGGATTGAGATCGAGGGCGAGCAATGAAGATCGCGGTGTTCGAGGCAGAGGACTGGGAAGAGGCAGCGTGCGCCGGCCTCCGTCCCGCGCATGAGGTGCGTTGCACCCGACATGCGCTGAACAGAACCACGGCCGGCGATTATGCCGACGCTGAGGTGGTCAGTCCCTTTATCGCTTCGAAGATCGATGCCGATGTGCTTGAGCGCCTTCCCGCTCTCAAGCTCGTTGCGACGCGATCGACCGGCTTTGACCATATCGATCTTGGCGCGTGCAGGCGCCGGGGGGTCATAGTGGCCAACGTCCCCGACTATGGCGATTCCACCGTGGCGGAGCACGCCTTTGCTTTGCTTCTCGCGGTGGCCCGCAACATTGTCGAGAGCGTGGAGCATACGCGTCGCGGCGGGTTCTCGATGGCGAGAACGCGCGGCTTCGAGCTTCACGGCAAGGTCATGGGAGTGATCGGAACCGGCCGCATAGGACGCCGCGCCATCGAGATCGCCAAAGGCTTCGGCATGACCGTTATCGCCCATGATCGCCACGAGGACCATGAGGCTGCGTCCAGGCTGGCGTTTTCCTACGCGGCACTCCGCGCAGTGCTGGAGCAAGCCGACGTCATATCCCTGCACGTGCCGTCGTTGCCCGAAACCGCCGGGCTGATCGGAGATGCAGCCTTCGCTGCGATGAAGGAGGGAGCGATCCTGATCAACACGTCGCGCGGAAATGTCGTCGACACCGAAGCGCTCGTGCGGGCGCTAGCCGAGGGAAAGCTGCGCGCGGCGGGCCTCGATGTCTTGCCGCAGGAGCCCCTGATACGCGAGGAAGCCGAGATATTCCGTCAGCAGCGATCTCTCGACGCCCCAGACCTCAAGGCGCTGGTGGCGAACCACGTGTTGCTGCGGTTTCCGAACGTCCTCGTCACGCCGCACAACGCCTACAACACGGACCAGGCGCTTCGCCGGATCATTGACACGACCCTGGCCAACATCTCGTCCTTCGCTGCGGGCAACGCCATCAACATCGTGGAGGGAGAGTAGCGTGACGGCCGGAACCTGCCGCAGCACGAGAGTCGAGCGGATGTGACGCCATGTGCCTGTCCGCCACGGTCAGCTATGCCGCCGCTGCGGTCCTTGTCCCTTCCGGGGCCGTCGCGACGGTCTGGGCGTGGGCCGGGGATCGCCGCTATCTCATGCTCGCGATCCTGCCCCTTCTGTTCGGGCTGCAACAAGGGGCCGAAGGGATGGTCTGGGTCGCCGGAGATGCCGGGCATACTCACCATGTCGAGCAATACTCCTTCGTCTATATGTTCTTCGCCTGGATCGTCTGGCCGATCTGGATTCCCATGTCGGCCTTCTTCCTCGAGAGCGGGGGCCGAAGCGCTGTCATCCTGTTGTTTGTGATCGCTGGAGCCATGCTGGGTGGCCTTCAGTTCATCCCCTACTTCACACACGAGGGTTGGCTGTCGACGTCGTTCCTTGCCTGGGCGGTTCGATATGAAGATATCAACTTGCTGGACGCGATCGTGTCGCGAGTGGTGACATACGGGATCTATCTCACCGTGATCATTGCGCCGTTTCTGGTGGTCCGCGATCGCGCCGTAAAGATGTTCGGTCTGCTGACAGGCGGCGTCGTGGTGATCACCTACCTGTTCTTTTCCTACGCCTACATCTCCGTGTTCTGCTTTGGCGGTGCGCTGATCTCGACCTACTTGCTGGCGCTGATCTGGTGGAAGCGACCGGATCGAATGACCTCACTCGACGCGTAGAAGTTTGGCCAGATGGCGTCAGACAAGGCCGCGTCCGATGCCCAACGCGGCGTTGGTGCGGGCGATCGAGTCCGCAGCCTTCGGTGCGGGTGCCGCGAGCGCGCGGATGGCATCGATCGTGTCGGGAATGACAATCGCCTGGTTGTCGACCATGTAGGCGTAAAAAAGCTCGTCGCCTTGGACCTTGAGCATATCCTCCCACAAGGCTACCTCGTAGAGGCTGTCGTGCGGGCGGCCGAGATCGGCCATAAGTTCTTTGACCGTGTTGAGCGCCGTCAGCCCCTCGGCCTCGCGGATCAGGGCGATACGGGGCGAGGCGCGAAACGCGTCGAGCACCTCGTCCTTGGTCGCCGCCCGCGTCAACTGAACCGTCCAGTAGTGCAGGTGCGCAAGCGTCTGCGGGACTTTTACAGCCATCGTGACGACATCGAGATCAGGATCAACGCTCTGAGCATCGGGGCCTTGATGGCTTGGGATTTCGGGCTCGGGCACCAGCGTGTTCATGATGCCTCCCTCGTGGCTTTCCCAAGGATCGGTGGCGCGCCGAAGCAGCGTCCCGCGCGCCCGCTTCAAAAGGCCGGCAGTCTTGAGCGCCGTGAGCGTCCGAACGATCGAAGTGGTGTTGCAGGAGACCACACGGGTCGCTGAGCGGCCGACCGCGCTGGAGAAGGACACTTCCGCAACGAACGAGTGACCTGTCACGTCGTGCTTTTCGCCCCCATGGACGATGAATCTAAGCTCGCGTGCCCGATAGGTCTCGACATTCTTCGCGGCGATGCGCTTGGGCGTGCAATCCACCACCACATCAGCTTGCCCGAGAAGGTCGTCCAGCACGCCGGTCACCGTCACGCCGGCATCGGTCATCGCCCTGGCGTGCTCCTGCGTGGCGCCGAAGAGAGCGATCCCTTTCGGCCCGAGCGGGCGGACGCGCCAGTCCGCAACGACGTCGGCCACCCCGGCCAGTTCCATATCGTCCTGCACGAGCACCGCATCGGCAACGCGCTTTCCGATCACACCATAGCCGTTGATGGCGACGCGGATGGGGGTGCTCTGAGTCATGGCGATTGCCTTCCTTGGAGTGGATGTTCGACAGATCTTGCCGAGTGTTTCCGTCTGCGGTCGCCGCATCCTTGATCGAGGTTAAGGACACCAATAGAACCGACGGCATTGGTGCTCCGGTAGTTCTCACCTTCTGCCGGAGACAAGCATGCAAACGACACAGAACCGCCTGACAGGCGGGCTCCTTACGATCCTGGGCGTGCTCGCCTTGGGAACCGGCGTCTACTTCCTGGGAATCCGCCCCACTTTGCTTCCCGAGGATATTCGGTTCACTGGCATCGACGAGGCGACGCTGCCTCAGCCGTTCCTCGATTGGCTCGGGATCGTCTTTCGGACATGGGGCGGCTTCATCACCGGCTTTGGCATCGTCATCATCGGGATCGGTGTTGCGACTTTTGCAGGGGACACCAGATGGCTGCGCTACGGCACAGCCGCGGGTATCCTCGTCGCCTTCGGACGGTTCGCCTACAGCAATGTCGTCATCAGCGGGGATTATCTGATCTTCATCGCGTCGATGTTCGTCGTGGCGCTGATCGCCGCTGCACTTCTGATCTGGAAGTCCGGGCCGTAGTCAGTATGGATCGGCCGTCGAGCCGATGTGAGGAAGGCGGCCGGCAGGCATGGGAAAGGCCACAAAACATATCCTGATCGTCGGCGGATACGGGCATGTCGGGAAGCTGATCGCTCGGGAGTTGCTTGCAAAGCCAAATAAAGGCGTTCGGCTGGCTGGCCGAAACCGCGAGAAGGCCGCGAACACGGCGGCTGCGCTCGGCTGCGAATCTACAGTCCTCGACATCGCCGAGCGCGAGACCTGGGCACCAGCGGTTGTCGAGTCCGATGTCATCGTCATGTGCATCGATACGCCCGACAACAGCCTCGCGGCGCATGTCTTGATGAAGGGGAAGCACTACGTCGACATTTCGGCTAGTCAGGCTGTGATCGAAGGTGTCGAAACGCTCGACAGCTTGGCGCGTTCTTCCGGCGGCAGCGCGATCGTGTCGGTCGGCTTCGCGCCTGGGCTGACCAACCTGATGGTCAAGTCGGCTGTCGAGCGAATGGATCACGCCGAAACGGCCCGGATCGGCGTCCTGTTGGGGCTCGGTGATGCCCACGGCGAAGCGGCAATTCTCTGGACGCTGAGCAACGCGAGCGATCCCAAGATGCCTGATCGAACGCCGGCACGTATCCGCTTTGGCAACGATCGCAAGGCTTCGGTCGCCTTTCCATTTCCCTTTTCCGATCAGTATGCGGTGCGACGAACGCTTGGTCTCTCGGAGGCCAAGACGTTCCTGTCGCTCGGCCACGACTTCTTCACGACGCTGGCGTTCCGTGGAGCCCCGCTCTTGCGGGATCGCCCCGGCGCGCAGCGGGCGATTGCGGGACTCCTTACGCGACTGCGGGTCGGATCTGATCGGGCCGCGCTCGCCGTAGAGGTTCTCGGCCGCCTGGATGGCCAGCGGGCGTCGGTTACGATGACATGCGAGGGCCGCCGTGAGGCCGAGATAACCGCCCGAGTGGCGGCATTTGTGATCGGCCGACTGCTGGTCACGGCGGCGGCGCCGGGCGTGCATCACATCGACGAGGTCGTCGATGCCAACTCCGTTTTTGATGAACTTGCGGCCTCCGACGTCGCCATCACCGTTCGATAGAGGGGTTCACCACCCCGTCCACTATGAGCCGAGAACACCGGGGGAGCCGGGCCAATCGAAATGGGGCAGCGTCAGGAACGCGGCGTAGCCGACCGCTCCCGCGAGAAGGGTTGCGAAGACGATCGGAAGCCAGAAGCGCACCGGACCTGTCGCGGCTGCGACGAAGAGCCGGCCCAGCGCGTTGGTGGTGAGCGCAAGCAGAACGGCGTGGCCGACTGCTTCAAGATGCGCGGCCTCGCCGAGCAAGCGCAACGCGCTCAGCACCGCGACGTCCACCTCGAAAATTCCGGAAATCGCGGACGTGGCGACCATGCCACTTGTGTTCCCCATGGCCAGGAGGGCGCTGATCGTCGAGACAACGGCGAAGAAGAGAGCGAAGACCAGCAGGGCCGGTAGGTCGAACGGATTGCGCAGCACCTGAGCGCCGTCGCCTTCGAGTCTGCCCCTCATGAGAAACAAGGAGCCGCTCACGCCAAAGACGGCGACAGCGGCAAGAATGGCAATGCCGGCGACACCGAGCACTGCCGGCGCAACAATAATGATGATGCCGGTGACCCGAACGACGCCACCGAGAAGTCCGGAAATTCCGTAGGTTCGGATTCCGGCGGTGCGTTCACCCTCGGCCGTTTCGCGGTCGCGCCAGCCGCGTTCGAGCCCTACGAGCAGGCCGATAGCGAGCGCAAGTCCGAGATTGAGGATCAACGTGTCCATCAATCGCGCCGACGGCATCGGGTGTCGAGCGTCCTTGGCCGCATCATCGGACGCCGCCCATCATGCGCCGCAGCACGTCGTCGCGGCGGTAGAGATGATGCCAAAGAGCGGCCGTGACGTGAATCGAGGCGATGGCGAGAAGCGCCCAACTCAGAAGGCTATGGATCGCCGCGACGCGAAAGGTCACATACATCGCGACCGTCCCCGTGATCGGAAGGGCGACCAGAAGTCCGTAGAGCGTCCAGTGCGCCGCGACTGAAGCACGGCGCTCCAACGGTGAACCGTTGTCCGGATATGCAGGGCGGCCGAATGAAAGACGGAGGCCGAGCTGACCCAGCGCCAGGGCCAGGATAAGCCAGCCGCTCCAGGCATGAACCTCATGGAGGAAAAGATCGAACGGGTCGGGCACGGCGGGCGGATGGACCAGATGGGTGCGCCGGATCGCCCACGAGGTCGGCACCTGAATCAGGCAAAGGGCGACAATGGCCCAGTGCATAGCGCGCTGATGGATGCTGTATCCGGTGCGAGACCGGAGATTTTTCCGACTTGCGATCGGCAGCCATCTCAAGGCTCAACCTCGATCATGTCGCCGGCCTGCGCTGCATAGTCGAGTGCGTAGGCCAGTTCGCCGGGCGTTTCCGCGTGGATGTGGAGAAGCGGCTGTCCCCGGTCGATTTCGTCGCCCAGCCGCACCTCCATGTGAATGCCCGCTGCCTTGGCGTCAGGTGCGCCCGCCAGCTTGGCGAGCCGGGCGAGCTTGCGGTTGTTGACATGAACGACGCGCCCGGCACGCGAAGCAACGAGGGGATGGACGTGGGAAGCACTTGGCGGAGTGCGCAGTCCCCCCTGCGCCGCGCAGATCGCCTCGAACTTCCTCCATGCGCGACCGTCGGCCAACGTGCTCAGAGCGAGAGCCGGACCGTCTCCCTTGCCGGCCTTTCCGCCGATCTCCAGCGCGGCGCCGGCCAACATGGCCGCGCGGCGGCGCAGATCATCCGGAGCGTCGGGAGCGTTTTGCAGCACCGCGAGCACGTCGAATGCTTCGAGGGCGGGACCGATACCGCGGCCGACCGGCTGTGATCCATCGGTCTGGACGCAGGTTGCGGAAAGACCGAAGCGGGACGCGACCGCGCTCATCCGGGCTGCCAGATAAGTGGCGGCATCTTCGCCTCGAACTTTTGCCGTGGGTCCAACCGGAATGTCGATCACGACGTGCGTGGAGCCGGCGGAGATTTTCTTGGACAGCACCGAAGCGATGAGTTGGCCTTCGGTGTCGACATCAAGCTCGCGCTCCACACGGACGAAGATGTCGTCGGCCGGGCTGAGATGAACGGCGCCGCCCCAGGCGATGCAGCCTCCCTCCGCCTCGACGACGCGCTTGAGCGCCGCGAGGTCGAGATCGACGGGCGCGAGCGTTTCCATCGTGTCGGCGGTGCCGGCCGGTGAGGTGATCGCGCGCGAGGACGTCTTTGGCATGACGAGCCCGTTGGCCGCGACGATCGCGACGACGATCGGCGTCGTGCGATTGCCGGGCAGGCCGCCGACGCAATGCTTGTCGACGACGACGGACGCGTCCCACTCCATGCGGTCGCCGACGGCGATCATCGCTCCTGTAAGGTCGGCGGTCTCGTCCTCGTCGAGCGGCAGCGCCGCGCTTGCGGTCAGGAATGCGGCCAGATGGACGTCCGTATAGCGGCCGGCTACGACGTCTCCGACGATCGCCGAAAAGGCATGGGCGTCGAGGCGATGGCCGTAGATGCGGCGCCTCACGCTGGCGAGTGAATCCAGCGCTGGAGGATGAGTGACGCGAATTGCGTCGCCTTCCGCAACGCCGAGGAGGCTCCACGCAGTTTCAGACAGGCCGACCTCGTCGTGGCCGAGAAAGGCATCGCCGTCGACCTGAAACAGCGTCGCCTGCACCTGTCCTTTGCCGTTGGTCACGAGAACCTGGGCGCGTGCGGACAAGCCTTCGGCGCGGCAGACGTGACAGTCGGTGCGCATGACGACGACGGGCTGATGCTGGGTATGGAGAAGCAAACGCCGAGCGCGCAGGGTCGGTTGCTCGGGACCGGGAAGGGAAAGGAGTGCGGTCATAGCTCGAACTCCTGTTGCTGGCGCGACACGGTGGCGTTCCAGCCCAACTCGCGGTCGATCCGAACGCGCAGTGCCTCGGCGGCTTCATCCTCGCCATGGACGATGAAGACGCGAGAAGGCGCATGCTGGAAGCCGGAAAGCCAGCGCATCAGCTCGTCAGCGTCCGCGTGGGCAGAGAGCATGGAGAGGTCATCCACCTCGGCGCGCACGGGCACCCATTGTCCATGGATCTTGATCTCCCGCGCGCCCTGCACCATGGCGCGGCCGCGTGTGCCCGCCGCCTGATAGCCGGAGAACAGGATCGTGTGCCTGGGGTCAGAGGCGAAGGTCTTGAGATGGTGCAGCACACGGCCGCCGGTCGCCATGCCGCTGGCAGAGATCACCACCTTGGGCCAGGCGCTTGCGGTGATCGCTTTGGAGCCTTCCACATCGCGGGTGTAGGTCGCGATCTTGCAGATCTCGGCACATTGATCGTGGGTGAGGCGATGATCGTCGCTATGAGCGTGCAACAGGTCGGTCGCGTCGATCGCCATGGGGCTGTCGAGATAGATCGGAATATTTGCAAGGCGGCCCGCCGTCTTCAGCTTCCACAGGTGGTAGAGAAGCGACTGCGCGCGTCCTACCGCAAAGGCCGGTATGACGACCGTGCCGCCGCGCCTGACCGTCCGCTCGACGACTGCTGCCAAAGCCTCTGTGGTGTCGACCGCTTCGTGGAGGCGGTTTCCGTAGGTGGATTCGACGATGATCGCGTCGGCCCGTGGAACCGACACCGGATCGGGAAGCAGCGGGTCGCCATAGCGGCCGAGGTCGCCCGAAAAGGCCACGCGGCGGCCGCTCCATTCGATGGCCGCGCTGGCCGCGCCGAGAATGTGGCCTGCATGGCGGAACGTCAGGGTGGCACCAGCGGGGAGCTGGACGGCCGTATCGAACGGCACGGTCGAGAAAAACTCCATCGCGCGTTCGGCATCGCGGACGCCGTAAAGTGGCAAGGCCGGTTTGTGCCTGGAGAAGCCCTTCCGGTTGGCGTATTCAGCGTCCTTCTCATTGAGGAAGCCGCTGTCCTTCAGGATCAGCTCTGCCACGTCTCGGGTCGCGGCGGTGGCATAGATGCGCCCCTTAAAGCCGTCGCGGACGAGCTTTGGCAGGTAGCCGGAGTGGTCGAGATGGGCGTGGGTGAGCACGACGGCGGCGATACTGGACGGTGCGACCGGGAGCGGCTCCCAGTTCAGCTCGCGCAGGTTCTTGAGGCCCTGGAACAATCCGCAATCGATCAGGATGCGGTTGTCGCCGTTGGTGAGAAGGTGCTTCGAGCCGGTGACAGTGCCGGCACCGCCGAGAGAGGTGAGCGTGAGCATGAGCATGAGTGCCTTCAGATAGTGAATGCGGCGATGTCGCCGGGATGGCCTCGACCGTCCACGGCGTCCCGCTCGGCGGGCGCGAGAAAATCGTCACGGCTCCAGCCGGCAAGCGAAACGGCGGCGTCGATCAGATGCGCCCAGGAACAGCGATTGGCGAACAGCATGCCGGCCACGTCGAGCGTGCCGCCCCGGCTGACATAACCGCGCGCGGTCGTGGTTTCAGGCCCGCCATCCAGTCGCCGCAGCAGGCCGAGCATGGGTTCGGGTCGGGTGTGCGAGACGATCACGCGCGGCATGCCCTTCGGAAACAGCGCGCCCAGCTCGTCGTTGCTCGCGGTGAAGTCAGCTTCGATCGGGTCGCGGGGGATACGGAAGCGGCCCGGCTCGGACAACGCCGTGACGAGGACACGGCGCCCATGGGTCTTGAGACGGTGGGCGGCCTTCAGGGCCTCCTCGAGTTGGTAGGCTCCAATGGCGACGATCTGAAGCTCTGCATTTTCCGCTTCGCCTTCGACATGCGCCGCGCCATCGCGCACGAAGCGCTCGGCCGCTGCTGCGTCGAAGCGGTGCGGCATGTCGCGCTTGGAGACGATGAGGCACGCAACCTGGCCGCGGCCGTCATAGACGGAGCGCAGCGCGGCCATCGCGGAGTTGGCGTCCACCGGGAACAGGACGCGGGAGGTGTCGGACATTTCGCCCAACAGCGCCTCGCCGATCGTCGGGTCCTGATGCGACTGCTCGTTCTTGGAGTTCTCCCAGGTGTGCGAGGTGACGACGAGGGGCACCGAGATCCAGCCGGGCTCCTGGCCGGTCTCGCGTTGACGCCGAGAAAAGACGATCTCCTGTCGCAGGCCACCGAGCATCTTCATCGCGAAGGCTTCGTAGCTGACGATCAGGTTGATACCGCCCTTGTTGGCGAGCGCAGCTCCCGCCACGGCCTCCTCGTTGAGCGCGGTGATGACCGAGCCGTCGAGCGCGTCGGCAACGCCCGGCTCTGAGGTGTTCACGCGATGGCGCAACCTGTCGAGCGTGGCGCCCATATGGTTGGAGCGCAGCTCGTCCGGATTGCCGACGCGCGGACGCAGGCCGGGGTTGGCATCCACGACACGGACGAACAAGCGGTCGAGCGCGTGCATAGCGCAATCGGGCGGATCGCCGGCAGCGGTCCATTCCGGCTCCGGCAGGTCGGGCGCTGGCGGATTGCGCGTGGCGAGCGGGTGCCGGCTCTCTGGCTGACGGCCCTGCCGATCATGGGACGCGATCTCGCCGACTGCGCACTCGATCTCCTCTGGCGCAACGAACAGGCCCCGCGCCGCGTCATTGAAGGCGGCTCGGGCATCCTCGTCATTTGCGGGGTTGCCGCCAAGCGGAAGATTGTGAGCGGCGTTGGTGCCGGCGCCGGGGAAGCCGAAGCCCTTGACCGTCTCGGCGATGACATAGGGGATCGGCGCAGGATAGGTCCGGCCGGGATCGGCGGCAAAGCGTTCGAGCCGGGTTTCGGCCTCTATGATCGCGCATGCGATGGCGGCGGGATCGCGGCCATCAACGATGAAGGGATCGAAGCCGTTGAGCCTCAGATGGTCGGCGAGCCACTCGGCACCGCCCTGCTGCGCGATCTGGACCCGTTCCTCGATCCGCCGGCCATTAAGGATCATCACCGGAACGGCAAGGCCGGAATCGCTCGCCCGCCACCAGCGCGGCGTCCAGTCCGAGCCGCGCTGTTCCTCGAACGCGCCGTCGCTCAGGAAGGCGACGAGGCTCTCGCCCCGCAGCGGCGCATGGGCGTATTGCACCTCGGCAAAGCCGAGATAGCCGCCTTCCGAGATCGCGCCGGCCGTATTCGGTCCCGCGTGGCTGCCGAGCGGCACCGCAGCACGCCCCTCAGCGTCGATCGCATAGGAATAGAAGTCGGCCGCGAGCTGCGAGAGACCCTTTTCGCTGCGGTCGTAGCGTCCTCGTTGGGCATCCGAGACGTCGCCGGTCAACGCATTGACCGCCTCGATCGCGGCGACGCAATGGCCCTGACCCATCATCCAGGCGCGCGTCGTCGCGGTGATCGTATTGGCCGCAAGGTAGCCGACGAAGGCGGGAACCATGTTGAGAGAGCCGCCGGTGTGACCCTCGGGCGTCGGCTTGAACGCCGCGGCCGGCAGCGGCGCGCCGGAAAGATCGACGCGGTGAGCGTAGGTCATGTGAACGACGGTCCACATGGCCGCAGAGGTCAGGCGGTCGGCCGCCACGAGGATGCGGTAGAGGGTATCGGGGTCGATCCGACCCGAAGCGGCCAGGGCGGCGACCCGCTCCAAGGTGTCGTTGTTGTGCTCGATGGGGCCATAGCCCTGTCGCCATGTCTCGAAAGCTTCCGTAGCCGTGTCGTTCATATCGTCGCCGCTCTCAGTCTTCTGGTTTGTTAGCTCACGCCGCCTGTCCAGGGCGGGGGATCGCTTGCGGGAAAGGAATCGAAGCCCGCCTGCTCGACCTCGTCGACCGGCTCCGGGGGCCGACGATGCCGCACGAGGTCACCGTCGCTCGTGTCTGCGGAGGCCATCGCCTCGGCCACCAGAGGGGCGAGACTGACGACGTTGCTTTCGTGGGGAACGGAGTCGGCCGAGACCACGCGATCGCAGAGCGGCGCGAGCCGCTGGAACGAGTCTTCCGCAAAGAGGCCATGCACCACGGCGACCACAGGCCGAGGGAAACCCTGAAGCGGGAGTTGCCGGGCCGCTTCGATCAACGTGTGTCCGGAGGCTGCTATGTCGTCGGCGAGCACCGGCGTGCGTCCGCGCCATTCGGATAGGTCCGGCAGGGCGATGTCGACATTGCGATCGCCGTGACGGATTTTGCGCAGGACGGCGTGCGGGGCCCCGACCCGCTCGGCAATGGCGGAGACCCACTGCTCGCTCTCCTCGTCGGGGCCGACGATCAAGGGCTTTTCGACCTCGGCTGCGATCCAGTCCGCCAGCAACGGAGCGGCATGCAGCGTATCGGTCGGGATCGTGTAGAGCGCCGAGAGCGCCGCGTAGCGATGAAGATGCGGATCGACCGTCACCAGCCGATCGAAACTCGATGAGACAAGGCGCGCGAAGCTCTTCGACGTCACCGCTTCACCCGCCTGAAAGCGGCGGTCCTGCCGCATGTAGGAGAGATATGGAGCGATGAGGTTCACTTGCCGCGCACCGAGGTCGCGGGCGGCATCGGCGGTAAAGATCGACCGAAGAAAGCCATCGTCGGGCCTGGCCAGGGTGCAAACGAGATCGACCGCCTTCTCCTTCACGTCCGAGAGAATACGCACGTAGGTCTCGCCATCTGGGAAGCGCCGTGTCTCCAGCGCGCCAAGTTCCCAGTCGCCGGCATCGGCGAGGCGCCGCGCGAACCCTTCGTTTCCGGGCAATGGCAGGATCAGCCTGTTCCCCTTCTTCTGCGTCTTCTCCGCCATCGTCAGCCCTTCCGCCTGTAGTTGCGCAGGAACTGGGCGTTGATGGCGACGATTACGGTGCTGGCCGACATGAAGACGGCGGCCACGGCGGGCGTCATCATGAAGCCGGTGCCGAAGGTGATGCCCGCTGCCATCGGGATGGCGACGGCATTGTAGCCGGTGGCCCAGATCAGGTTCTGCACCATCTTGCGGTAGGTCGCGCGCGAGAGTCCCAGGATCGCGGCGACGTCGCGCGGATCACTGCGGACCAGCACGACATCGGCCGATTCCACGGCCACGTCGGTGCCAGCGCCGATGGCTATCCCGAGATCGGCCACGACCAGCGCCGGCGCGTCGTTCACGCCGTCGCCGACCATCGCAACGGAAAGCCCGCGCGCTTGCAGTTCCTCGATCTTCTGCGACTTCTGGTCGGGCAGCACCTCGGCGAAATACTCGGTGATGCCGAGTTCGTCCGACACCGCTTTCGCGACGCCTTCCGCGTCGCCCGTGAGCATGACGGAGCTGATGCCGAGCGACTTGAGTTCGGCGATAGCTTCCCTCGATTCCGGGCGAACGATGTCGGCGAGCGCGAACAGCGCGCGCGGCATGCCCTCGCGGACAAGAACGACCACTGTTTTGCCCTGTCCCTCCAGCCGCTTCAGGCTGTCGTGGGCGATGGCGTTGCCCTGCCGTGCAAGGTGGCCGGGGCTGACGATGCGCACGTCCTGGCCGTCAACCTTGGCGACGATGCCTTCGCCGGTGATGTTGCTGACCTCGCTCGCCCTGGGAACAGTCAGATCGCGGCCCTTCGCCTCGGCCACGATGCCGTGGGCGATGGGGTGCTCGGACTGGCTCTCGGCCGCAGCGGCGTAGGCCAGTTCCTCGTTCTCATTGCCATCGCCGAGCAGCACGATGTCGCTGATGCCGAAGCGGCCTTCGGTCAGCGTGCCGGTCTTGTCGAAGACGGCGGCGTTGAGATTGCGGGCGCGCTCGAAGGCGGCGCGGTCGCGGATCAGAAGGCCATTGCTGGCCGAGAGCGAGGTGCTGACGGCCACCACCAGCGGCACGGCGAGCCCGAGCGCGTGCGGACAGGCGACGACCATCACCGTCACCATCCGCTCCATCGCGAATCCGAAAGGCGCGCCCAGCACCAGCCACCAGACGAACAGCGTTCCGAAACCCACCGTCAGGGCTATGTAGGTCAGCCACGACGCGGCGCGGTTGGCGAGGTCCTGGGTGCGCGACCGGGTCGCCTGCGCCTTCTTCACCAGATCGATGACCTGTGCCAGATAGGTGCCGTCGCCGGTGGCCGTCACTTCGATGGTGACGGCATTGGCGCCGTTGATCGCGCCGCCGATCGCGGCCGCCCCGACTCCTTTGGTGACGGGTCGGGATTCCCCGGTCAGCATCGCCTCGTTGAAGCCGGACGAGCCCTCGACGATCTCGCCGTCGACCGGCACCTTGGCGCCGGGCCGCACCAGCACGCGGTCGCCTGGCTGGAGCGCCGAGATCGCAACTTCGTGCGTCGTGCCGTCCGCGTCGATCTTCGTCGCGCTGTCGGGCAGGAGCCTTACCAGCTCTTCCAACGCCCGCGAGGCGCCCATGACCGAGCGCATCTCGACCCAATGCCCGAGGAGCATGATGGCGATGAGCGTCACCAGCTCCCAGTAGAACTCCTCGCCTGGAAAGCCGAAGGTGACGGCGGCCGAGAAGAAGTAGGCGGCCGAGATCGCCAGCGCGATCAGCGTCATCATGCCGGGCTGGCCTTTGCGCAGCTCGGAGGTGAAGCCGGTCAGGAACGGCCAGCCACCATAAACGTAGGCGATGGTCGAGAGAACGAAGAGCACATAGCGGTCGCCCGGAAACGCCATGGCATCGGCGATGCCGAACCAGTGCTGAATCATCGGCGAAAGCAGCAGGATCGGAGGTGTCAGGACCAGCGTGACCCAGAAGCGGCGGCGGAAGTCGGCAACCATCGCAGCATGGTCGTGACCACCATGTCCGGCATGCTCGGAATGGCTGGAGCCGGCGGCAGCGATTACTTTGGGGTTGCCGTAGTAATCCTCGCCGCCGCCGCGATGTCCGGTTGCATGCGTCTCGTGGTTCTGATGGCCGTGGTGGGAATGGGGTGAACTCATCAGGACCTTCCTTGATCTGGCCGCGGCAATGTTGCGAAAGCAATTGGCGTGTTGTTCCAGTGAGGAACCTCGCCTCATCCCGGCATCGAATCTTTGATCGAGGTTAAAGTCTCAGCCGGCGAGTTGATCGGCGGCTGGCGCCCGTCGCCGGGCTGCCACTGGCAAGGCACGGATGGTCGGGCGATTGCTATCTCACAACGAGAACGGGAATTGGCGATTGGCTGACCACCTCGCTGGTCTGGCTGCCGAGCAAGAGCCGGCCGAGTCCACGTCGGCCGTGCGATGCCATGACGATCAGCGAACACCCTTGCTCCGAGGCGACGTCGAGGATGGCTTCCGCGGGGCGTCGGCCAGGAACATGGCGCGTTTCACAGGCAACCCCGAGTTTCGCGGCATCGGCCTTGATGGGGTCGAGAAGCTCCTGGGCGAACTTGACCTGATCCGCGTCGTAGCGCTCGAAGTCACCGGGTCCGAGAGCCCAGCCCTCCCCGGCATAGATCGGGAACGGTTCGGTCACCGTCACGACGGTGACCCTGGCGGCAAGGCTCTTGGCCAACGACAGCCCGTGATCGACGCCCTTGCGGGCAAGCTCCGAGCCGTCAGTGGTGATGAGGATGTGCTTATACATGATCGTGGTGTCCGTTGGGTTTCATTGGTGCGAGATTGTCGTGCCTGAGCGTCGTTGGAGGATCGCGCGAGCATCCTCCAGCCTGCCGATTCCGGCGATCCGCCCATTCGCCGAGGCGAAAGTGACCGCCGCCTCGACCTTGGGCCCCATCGAGCCGGGCGGAAAGTCTCTGGCATCGATCGCCTCGGGACGGACCCGCTCGATCCGACGTTGGCTGTCGGTGCCCCACCCCTCATAGACTCCGTCTACATCGGTGAGCATCAGGAAGGCGTCGGCGGACAGCTCTTCCGCCAGGAGCCCGGCGGCGCGGTCCTTGTCGATCACGGCCTCGACGCCCACGAGGTCGCCGTCGTCCTCGCGGATCACAGGGATGCCGCCACCTCCCGCGCAGATCGCGGTCACGCCGTTATCCACGAGCAGGCGGATGGTCTCGATCTGGATAATGCGTCCGGGCAAAGGAGATGCGACCACGCGCCGCCATTTGCCAGGGCTTTCCTCGACAAGCGGCCAGCCGTCGCGCTTCGCGATCCGTTTGGCTTCCGCCGCCCCGTAGATTGGCCCGATCGGCTTCTCGGGGCGCTGGAAGGCGGGATCGTTGCGGTCAACCTCGATCTGGGTCAGCAAGGTCGCGATGCGCGTTCCTTCCGGCAACGCGTTGGCCAGTTCCTGCTCGACGAGATAGCCGATCATCCCGATACTCTCGGCGCTGATGATGTCGAGCGGGAAAGCCGGGACCTCTTTGTAGGCCGCTGCCTGTAGGGCGAGCAAGCCTACCTGCGGTCCGCTACCATGGGCGACGACGATCTCATGATCGCGCGCGAGATCGGCAAGCGCGCGTGCGGCCGTGCGCGCGTTGGCGCGCTGCACATCCGCCGTCATCGGCTCGCCGCGTTTGAGAAGCGCGTTTCCGCCCAGCGCCACGACGACCCGCATGTATCGCTCCCATCCCTAAACCATGCCGCCGCGCACCGCGCCTGGTGCAAAGCGCGGACCGGACCCGATTGTTCTCCCCATCTTGGGGGACCGTCCGGAACTGCATGTTGCTGGACTGAAAGTGTCGATCGCAGCGAGTGCGTATTCTTTAATCCAGATCAAGTCTTGGCACGACGACGGCCGCTAGTTTCAGGAATGAAGTGCTTCTCTCTGAACAATCCCTGGGAGGCGCGCGAAAAAGGAGATGTCGCGATGCAACTCTTTGGACGAATAGCTCTGGTCGCTGGGCTCGCCATCCTTCCGATTGGCGTGTTGGCACAAACCGATCCGCATCACCCGGACGGGAATGGTGAGCATGCCGAGCCCGCTCCCGTTCAGCCATCCGGCCCCATGATGCAGATGATGGAGGGCATGATGGCGGAGCGCATGGCGACGATGCCGGAAGCCTCGCGAGCCTATATGGGCGCTATGATGGGCATGCACACGCCCATGATGGAGGCGATGCAGGAAGAGAACGCCGACGTCGCGTTCGTCAAGGGTATGATCGCGCATCACCAGGCCGCGATAGACATGGCCCGCACGGCGCTCGAGTTCGGTGAGGACGAGCAAAGCCGCCAATGGGCGCAGGAGATCATCGACGCCCAGCAGGCCGAGATCGACGCAATGCGAGCGTGGCTGTCTGATCGCGGCGAATAGGCTGCCGATCCGGAGGATAGCGAGATGGTCAAGCGCAAACCGTCAACGGTGAGGAGATTGTTCGCCGGGCGAACCCTGTCCGCAACCCTCGCCGCGCTTCTCGTGTCGGCAGGCTTGGCGTCGGCCGACGACGGCTACCAATCGGCCGATGGGACTTCAGTGTATCTCGGCATCATGCCGGCTTCCGTCGTTCGTGGCCATCCCTCCGATCACGAGGAAGGCGCGATGCACGGCGGAGCGCCCGCTGGACGGCACCCTCAGCACATCGTCGTCGCCGTCTTCGACACCCGGACGAGCGACCGGATCGAAAACGCGGAGATCGTGGCGACGGTCTCTTCGCTCGGCCATGTCAGCCATGAGCGGATCGATCTGGAACCGATGTCGATCGCCGGCACGATCACGTATGGCGGCTTCGCCAACTTTCCTGGCCGCAGCCGTTATGAGATCGAACTGTCGATTTCGATCCCGGACCGGGACCGGCCGACCCACCTCACATTCTCCAGCGATCATCAGTAGTCACGTCGATTGGACGGGCAGCGGCCGCGCAGCGCAGCGCAGAGCGGAAGGCAAGAGGTCGCGCAGAGCAAACCGCGAAAGGGCGCTTGGTTATAACGCGCTCGTTCGGTCCTCGGCGTCGGAGTTAACGTTGCGAAGGCGTGCTTCTTCGGCGCCAATGTAATCGCGCCTCAGCGGAACACTCGCCTGCCGCTTCGCAATCTGCATCTGGAAAACCATCATGCCCTGATGGCGAAACGCCATTTCCGAAACCGCAAGGTAGAACTCCCAGAGGCGCGCGAAGCGCTCGTCGTAGAGGTCGACCGCCTCATCGCGCCGCGCAAGGAACCGCTCCCGCCAGTGGCGGAGCGTTTCGGCGTAGTGAAGTCGCAGGATCTCGATGTCCGTGACCACAAGCCCGGAGCTTTCCACGGCCGGAAGCACTTCAGAAAGGGACGGAATATATCCGCCCGGAAAGATGTATTTCGCTATCCACGGATTGGTGAAGCCGGGCCGGTCGCACCGTCCGATCGAATGCAGCAAGAGGACGCCGTCGTCGGTGAGCAGATCATGGCACTTGCGAAAGAATGTCCCGAAATGGCTAACGCCGACGTGCTCGAACATGCCCACTGAGACGATACGATCGAACCTGCCCTCGACCTCGCGGTAGTCGCAAAGCTGGAAGTTCACCTGATCGCCGTGAGGCGCTATCGCGGCTCGTTGGCGCGCATATCCATGCTGCTCTTCGGAGAGGGTGATGCCGGTCACCTGGGCGCCATAGGTCTCGGCCAGAAAGAGCGAAAGCCCTCCCCATCCGCATCCAATGTCGAGAACCGACGCGCTCGGTTCGACGAGAAGCTTCGCGGCAACGTGTCGTTTCTTAGCGGTCTGCGCCTCGTCCAGCGTCAGATTCGGGTCCTCGAAATAGGCGCAGCTATATTGCCGGTCGCGGTCGAGAAAGAGATCGTAGAGGCGCCCGTCGAGGTCGTAGTGGTGAGCGACGTTCCGCTTGGAGCGCTTTCGCAGATTGTGTTGATTGATCCGACGCAGCGCCAGCCGAGTTCCCGATAGTAGTCGTGAGGTGAAGCGACTTTGGAGGGCGTCACCCTGCGACAGGAGGAGATTCAGCAGATCGGCGACGCTGCCGTTTTCGATCGAGAGCTGGCCATCGGCATAGGCTTCTCCGAGCCGAAGTTCGGGGTCCGCAAGCACGCGCCGCTGCGCGGCTTTGCAGGCGAAGCGAGCCACCACGGGCGGACCGCTGCCGTCACCGAACATTTTCGTCTTGCCGCGGGCTGTCGTGAGTTGAAGCGAGCCCTTCTTGACCATGCGGTCAAGCGTTCCAAACAGAATTGCGTCCACGTGCCGATACCGTGCTTTGCTAGAAAACCAGAGCACGGCGACAATGGCGCGACGCCAAGTATCCAGACTTTAAAGTGGATCAATGAGGCGAGAACATTGATCGCCAGAAGTCGCACGCGTGGTTTTGTTCGCCGCTGTTTGGCACTTCCGTTGGCGAAATGCGCTCGGGGTCAAGCCGGTCTGGCGATCAGGCGCGGGAAGTAGCCTGGGACGTCGCGCATGTAGCGCGCATATGCGTCCCCATGCTGGTCAAGCACCTCCTGCTCCTCCCGGCGGGCAAGCCGCCAATACATGACCACGAGGATCGGAAACATCACGGCTGTCAGCAGCGTTGGCCACTGGAGCAGGAACCCGAACATCACGAGGACGAAGCCAACATACTGGGGATGACGCACCCAGGCGTAGACGCCGGTGGTCGCGAGTATGCCCTTCTTTTGGGCCTCGTAGAGGACCCGCCACCCCGCCGCGATGAGCATGAACCCGCCGCCGATGAAGACAAAGCTGAGGAGGTGGAACGGTCCGAAATGCGGGTTCAGCCGCCAGCCGATCAACGTCTCCAGAAGGTGTCCGGCGTCATGGGACAGCCAGTCGATTTGGGGATAGCGCGTCTGTAGCCAGCCCGAAAGAAGATAGATAGTCAGCGGGAATCCATACATCTCCGTGAACAATGCGACGATGAACGCGCTATAGGCACCGAAAGAGCGCCAATCCCGCGTTGTCGAGGGCTTGAAGAAACTGAACGCGAAGAAGATGAAAACGGCCGAGTTGAGAAACACAAGGGACCAGAGCCCGTAAGCTTGAATGTCTTCGTGCATGGCTTCCTGCTTCCCTGGATCTTCAATGTTGGTGGGGAGGACGATCAGAGCGCTTCGAAGACGAGCTTCCGCCATGATCGTGTCCGCCGTGGCTTCCGTGCATGAAAATGTGGAGCAGCGGGCAGGCCAGAATGATCAGCCAAGGGAGCCACCCGAGCAGGTGCGCACGATGTTCGGCGATCAGGTAGAAGGCGCCAATGGCAAGAAAGCCCCAAAGCGCGATGGTCGCGGCGGAGATGCGGCGCGGCGGTTGGTCGTGATGATCGGGGTCTCTTTCGCTCGGCGCCATGATCGTTCGACCTTCCTGGAGATGAGTGGTCCCGTTTACGGTGCAGTTCGGGGTCGCCCCACCATGAGCAGGCACGAGGATGTAGACCTTAATCTCGGTTATAGTTTCGGCAGGTTTCGATGCGGTCTTCGGTGGCCGCCGTGATGAATCTCAACGCGGATTCAGGACGCATTCGAGACTGTTTGGCACTTAATCTGGATTAAAGATCGCGGCCTGACCTGAATCCTATGCTGCCTTGATGGGGCTCCCGCAAAGGGTGCCGATCACCCATGCGAACCCGCCTCGCCAGCAGTTTGGAGACAGGAGAATGACCATGGAGATGAAAGACGGTGTGGCCGCAGGCGCCGAGCGATTGAACGCTGTCATAGCTTGGTGGGGCCTGCCCTCGGCGACCCACCCTGACGCAATCGATAAGAATTTCAAGCGCTGGCTGACCTTTGCCACGGATGTGCAGAAAGTCGTCGCGGACGCCTATGGGGCAGAAGTGAAGACCGGAATTGACCGTGCCGACCGGGTTGGTCAATGGTTCCAGGCTTTCATGCTTTGCCGCCAGCCAAACGACTTCCTGGCGGCACAATCCCAGCTCGTCGCCGTGCTCCATGAAAGTGCTTCCCATCGGGCAAAGCGCTTGTCCGACGTGACGCAAAGTCTGCACGAGTGCTGTGCGTCAATGGCGCGGGATACGGCAGACGACTTCCGTGAGCAGGTTTCCGAGTCCGAGCAGCCGGCAGCCAAGGCGGCAAGGCCGCGGGCCAGCCAGGCTTGACCACTTCCGGAAGGCCGCAGCGCCTGCCCACGAGCCCTGCGCCTTTGCCGAAGCGTTGACGACGGCGTGTAGTCAGTTCGTAGCGACGTTCTTGATCTCGGTTAAAGAGTCGACCGGATCGCCGTGGAAACTGATCCCGCAGACTGTGCAGACAATCCGGCGCGAGACCTGTCGGGCTGGTCTCGGCCTTGCCACGTCTATCCCGGCATGGTCGCAGGCCGACCACAGCACGATGCACGGCGGCCCGGCCGCAGGCGAGACCTCCGTATCGCCCGATGATGATCCGGCGGTTCGCGGCTATGTCGATGCGATGGAGACGATGCACGCCGCGATGTCGACCATGGACTATAGCGGCAATCCCGACGTGGACTTTGCACGCGGCATGATCCCGCACCACCAGGCGGCCATCGACATGGCGCGCGTCGTCCTCGAGCACGGGTCCGATCCGGAAATCCGTCAGCTCGCCGAGGATGTTGTTTCGGCGCAGGAGGCCGAGATCGCCCAATTGGAGGAAGGCTTCGCGCGAACGCGCCCGAGTAAGCGTCGCTGCAAGGATGAAAGGGAGGCGCGGTTTGGCGCCTCCCTTGTCGTTTTTTCGGGGTCGCTGGCCTCATGCGGGCGGCAGGCTCTCGAACGAGGTGACCAGATCGTTGACGGTGCGCGCGCAAGAGCCGAGGCGGATGTCGATGCCGGCGGCCCGGAGCCTGTCACGGTCGGGAACGGCCACATAGCCGCAGATGAGACGAGTTGCCCCGCTGGCGAGGATGAGGTCGCACGCAGACTCGTTCGTTCGGGGAGCATTGGCACGATACCGCCGTCGCCGCTCCACGGGATCGACTACGAGGAGCCCATCGCTCTTGGCGAAAAACGGGCTCAGCGCATACCTTCGTTGGTCGCGGGCGACGAGTAGCGCCACGCTATGCTTTCGATCAGACGAGGGCGAGGCTATCGATGCCATTCCTGGGCCGTGAAGTCAGTCGGACTTGTCACTGAACCGTCACTATCATCGCCCCGGCTGCGGCGCACTTTAATCTCGATCAAGTGAGGCCACGAAGGCTCATCCGTTGACCTCGCACTCGCGGCTCAGGCCGCGCAAGCGGATCTGGCACCCGAGCGAGAGATGGCCGTCTGCTCATCTGCAAGCGGCGATGGGGAGCCTTTCGCTGGGCTGATAGCGGACGGCGAAGACGGTTGATCTCGATCAAGGCGCCGCGAGCGGTATTGTCGTGTAGTGCGACGGCGTGATCTTGCGCGCCAAGTGCGATGGGTTAGACTTGCCGTCGGATGAAGCGTGAAGGAGCGCGGGGTCGTTAACGGAGCGGAACAGGCAGATGCTCAGGTTTCTGGCATTGCTGGTCGTCTGCACGGTTTCCTTTTTGATGCAAGGGGAGCCGGCGTCCGCGCACGAAGCCAGGTTCGCTCCGCTTCAATCCATCACTCAGCCGGCCGCTGTGGCGGACGTCGTTCTGACCGCAGCGACTCCCGCCAACGACTGCTCCTCCCGACTGTCGTGCTGCACCATGGTGTGCGCACCCTGCAAGTTGCCGCTGCCGGGCCATCGTGGCGAGTTCCTGTGGAGACCCCTCGAAGCGTCCGCCATGCCTGGTCTCCGCGATGATTGCCTCCGATCGATCATCCTCAGCAGAGACCCTCCGGTCCCGCGCCTCAGCTCCATCTAGGTCGTTGCCTCGCGTGCCCTGACCACGCCGACATGCTCGCGTGTCCGCTCTCCCTCTCGGCGAGCTGGCAGAGGACGCATTGGAGGCGCCGCTGCGGCGGAGCGAGGCTCTTCTTCTGGACATTGCTGGCTGCGGATGCAGCCGCCGGAACGGGCCGTGCGCCCGGAGGTGTAATATGAGCTGGGATCGAGCGTCCTTATCGAGAGAGGTAGCCCGGTCGCTCTTCCGCGACGAATGGGACGATTTTGAACGCGGACGGAGCAGACCATTTCTTCGAGGATTCGTGACACGGGAAGCGGAGCGCCCTTCGGGCGTTGCGCCCGGTGAGTTGAGCAGGCGCCCAAAGCGCGATGGCGACGGAAACGACGGCCAGACCTGGGCTCCGGCGACGGGGCTGCCGCCGTCGACCGACGCCTATCGCCTGCTTCCGCGGCACCGCAAGGGCGACCGCAAGATCGCGGCTGGCCGGGATTTGTTCAGTATCGGCGAGACCAACACCGCGATCTTCAACCTCCTATCGGGTTGGGTCGCGATCTACACGCTGCTGGAGGACGGAAGGCGGCAGATCGTCCACTTCGCGTTGCCGGGCGCGGTGATGGGAATGCCAACCTCCAAGGGCGCCCAGGTCAGCTACAGCGCGCAGGCATTGACCGAAGTGGTCGTCTCCGTCATCCCGAACAGCGTGCTGGCAGCGGCCTCGCGGGACGATCCGGAGTTGAGCATGCGGCTGGCGAGCGCTTTGGCGCGCGATACATCAATGGCCTACGACCATATGACCAGCATCGGACGCCGGACGGCGCGCGAGCGCGTGGCGCACCTTCTCCTTGAGTTGTTCACCCGGTATCGCGCCCAATGGCCGGGCGACCGTATCGAGGAAATGGCGATCCCGCTGACCCAGGAGCAGATCGGTGACGCGACGGGCTTAACCTTCGTCCATGTGAACCGCGTGCTCAGCACGCTCCGCAAGGAGAAGATCGTCCATTTCCACTATCGGCGGCTCCGGATCTTGGACCCCGATCGGCTTATCGAGGTCGCCGGCGTCGATCCGCAGACAGCCATGTCGTGGTTTCAGCGACGATCGCCTTGAAGGGCAGCGCGTGTGGTTGAACTAGGCGGTCGGAGCGATTTGGCCCCGACTGTTCCGTTGGACGATGACGACGCCGATGCAGGTCAGAATGAGACCCAACACCAACAGAGGTCCGACCTGTTCATCGAATGCCATGACCCCAAGCAGAAGCGCAAGCACAGGTGTAAGGAACGTGAAGGCGTTGGCGTAGGTGAGCGGAATGCGTTCGAGCACCCAGAACCAAAGCCAGTATGACAGGGCTGTTCCGGGGAGTGCCAGCAAGACCAGCGCGAGTGCAAAGCCGGGTGAAAGGTGGATCTCGGAGGGCTGCTCCGTCAGCAGCGCCAGGATCGCAAGAGGCAACGCGCCGAGGAGGAGCTGTGCAGCCATTGCGACGATGGGATCGATGCGGCCGCGGATCGTTTTCATCACCACGTTGCTGACCGCAAGCCCAACAGCGGCGAGGAGAGCGTAGGACAGGGCCGCGACCTCCCCGATGCCGTCCACGAAACCGAACCGTGGCATGGCGACGGTGATGATCCCCAGGAAGCCGATCCCCAGACCCATGTATTGCGCCGGTCGCAATCGTTCGGAAAGAACCCCGAAAGCCAGCACCGCAGCGATTAACGGCTGGGTGTTGGTCAGGATCGTCGCGAGGCCCGGCGATACGAACTCCGCAGCGTGAAACATACCGAAATATGCCAAGGTGGTCGCTCCCAGCCCTATCGCACCGAGCGCTATCCACGATCCGACATCTGTGGGAATCGGACGTCCGAGGATGGCCGCGACAAGTGCCAGCGAGAGGCCGGCAATCATCGCCCGCAGCGTGGCGAAGGTGATGTGAGGCGCGTGCTCCAGGCCGAGCGTGATAAGCGGAAAGCAGAGCGCGTTGAGAAAGGCAACCATGACGAGGATTGGTATCGAGCGAGTGAGCATGAACGCGTCACCGGACGAAGCTGCCGCGAGGGGCCGCCTTCATTTCGCGTGACCAGCCACGGCGGCATGTTCCACTCGAAATTTCTCCGCCTTCTCGCAATGGCAGTCGAGAAAGCCGTGTATGGGACAGGTCCGACACATCTCCTCCAGGCGTTTGCGCAATGCGCGACGCCCGCGGTGCAGCCGCACCGTGACGTTGTTCAGCGACGTGCCAAGGCTTGCTGCGAGCCGATCACGCGGCTCGCCCAGGATGTCCGCGCGCCAGATGATGTCGGCGTATTCGGCCTTCAAGGTCGGCAGCAAACGATAGAGGCAGTTGCATATGGCGGCGTCCAGCTCGGGGTCCGGCTGGGCCTCCGCGCTTTCCAGGGTTTCAGGGTCCAGCTCCTCCTCGCGTTGGCGTCGCCTGATCACATCACGTTGATGGTCGACGATCGTTGTCGCGAGAATCCTGCCCAGCCAACCGCGCACGGTGCGAACGTCACGGAGCTGCGAGGCTCGCTCCAGTGCGCGCAGGGAGAAGCGTTGAAGCACTTCCTCCGCCTCGTCCCGGTCCCGGAGGCGGCTATGAAGAAAATGCAGTATTGTCTGCTGTGCCTCGACCAGTGCTCGTTGCACTGCCGCGTCGTGAGGCTTTGCGGCCTCACCTTCCCAGGTCCCTTCGGGCACTTCGTGATCTTCGTCGCGCGCCACAATACTCTCCTTCTCGGCAGCATATCCATCGCTGCTCTGACGTCGAAGTTGCATCCAATAAGGTGAAGCTTCGTGCGTGTAAGTCTTTAATCCAGATCAAGATTTTCTCGTCTGCCGAATCTTAACCTGCTTAGCGATGTGGCGGAAACCGCACGACAGGTTCCAGCACCGGCTGAATGAAGGCGATCGTCGACGCTCGCTCCGTGCGAGTGAGAACGGCTTTGCGGACAATCCTCCCGAGCGCATGTCGAAAGCCGACCTCCCTTTGCCATGGCGGCCGATTGGCGGATCTGCGTCGGGAAAGGAGGCGGGAGCATGAACGACGATCGGCGCGAGCGGCACATGCAAGTCCGGAATGAAGGGCATCCAGAGGAGAGCCCGCCCCTCGATCTTCGCGCACTTCGCTACGTGCTGGCAGCGGCCGAATATCTGAGCTTTCGCCGCGCCGCAGAAGCTCTTGATGCACATCCGTCGAGCGTGAGCCGGGGCGTGAGGGACCTCGAGGACGAAATCGGGGTCGCGCTCTTTGAGAGAGGCTCGTCGGGGGTTCGACTGACGGACGCTGGCGCACATTTTCTGGATCAGGTCGTTCCAGCGGTGAGGCAGATCGGATCAGCATTTCGAGCGGCGGGCGCCGCCGGCCGTGTGGCTGCTGGCACCGTTCGGGTTGGCATCATCGTTTCGATAGCGGGCGGGTTCATGCGAAATCTGTTGCTCGACTATTCGTCGAAGCATCCGGAGGTGGCAGTCGAAGTCTACGATGGCGGTCGGCGGGATCACGTGGCGGCCCTGCGTTCTCGACAACTCGACGTCGCCTTCTTTTCTGGTAGCGGGGAGATTCCCGATTGCGAGAGCGCCGAACTGTGGCAGGAGCGGGTCCACGTGGCGCTGCCGGTCGGCCATCCTCTTTCGAGCTACGAGCGGGTCGATTGGCCGATGTTGCGGGACGAGCAATTCATCGTAACCAGACGTGAGCCAGGCCCGGAGGTCCACGACTACATCGTGCGACGAGTCGCCGACTACAGCACTTATCCGAGAGTGGAGCATAAACCCTGCTCTCAGGAGACCTTGATGAGCCTCGTCGCACTCGGCCAAGGTATCACGCTCGTCTCCTCCGTATGGACAGAGGTGCGCAGGCCCGGCCTGGTCTTTCGGCCGCTTACCGCATGCGAGGATGTTGTCCCGTTCAGTGCGGTTTGGTCACCCGACAACGACAACCCTGCACTACGCCGCTTCGTGTCGGTCGCTTATCTGCTCGCGGGCCGCTCACGCTATGGCAAGGCGCTTACGGTTCGGGCGCAACGCCCGAACGTTCCGCCTTCCACATATGCATGGCCGATCGAGGCCGGCACCACGGGTTGACCATCGAGAACCTCGTGAATGACCACGAAGCCAGGTTCATCGATGAGGACCGAGGGTATAGTCAACGTATCGCCATCGACCTGAATGCCGTCCGTTGCAATATTGAGATGATCGGCCAGTGCAGGACCCGCGATCAATGCACTCGAACCAAGCGCCAACGCGACTATCGATTGTTTCAGCATGGTGTTCTTCTCCTTGATGAATTCAAGATGACCCGGACAGGGCCACGGAGAGAAACAAATCTCTCCGCTGGGAGAAGCGACGATGCCCCGACCGGAAAGTTTCAATCTGGCAATCAGGAAACGCAAGGCACACCTGTCTTCGTCAACGTGGGGAAGAGAACTCCACACCCCCTGCTGAACTCACAATCTGGAGATCACCCGTTTGGCCGACCCTCGTTCAGGGCGCGGACCGCAGCGCCGTCGACGTGGAAATCGTTGAGTTATCCTTGATGAAGTCGTGAACCATGCCGCCGCCCGGCCGTTTACATTTCAAAAGGGGGTGCGAACCTATGAGTAAAAGTGCCGGAAAAGCTGTACTTTATCGGATGGTGATGGACGACCATATCTGTCCGTTCGGCCTCAAATCGAGACATCTGCTGAAGTCCGAAGGTTACGAGGTTGAGGACAACTGGCTGACAACTCGGGAGCAGACCGACGCTTTCAAGCGAGAGCATCAGGTCGATACCACGCCGCAAACATTTCTTGGTGACAGGCGCGTCGGCGGTTACGACGACCTCAAAACGCACTTTGGCAAAGGCAAAAATGAAGGCGAGACAAGCTACACGCCGGTAGTCGCGGTCTTTGCCATGGCTGCGGCAATGGCGTTGGCCGCGACCTGGGCAGCGTTCGGCACCGCTGTGACCATTCGGTCCGTGGAGTGGTTCATCGCCATCTCCATGTGCATCCTCGCGGTTCTCAAGCTCCGTGACATCTCATCGTTTTCAAACACGTTCCTCGGATACGATCTCGTAGCGCAACGCTACGTCCCTTACGCCTACTTCTATCCTTTCGGGGAAGCGCTCGCCGGCGTTCTGATGATCGCAGGCGCTCTGCTCTGGATCGCGATCCCCGTCGCCCTCGTCATCGGCACCATTGGTGCCATTTCAGTATTCAAAGCCGTCTATATCGACAAGCGCGATCTCAAATGCGCTTGCGTCGGCGGAAACAGCAACGTCCCCTTGGGCTTCGTGTCCCTGACCGAGAACGTGATGATGGTGGCCATGGCGCTGTGGATGATGAGGATGCTATGACCCTTATGCGCTTCCGCAGGGCAATATCGCTGGGCTTTCTCATGATGGTCTTGACGGCCCTGCCCGCGATTGGGGCAGTTTGCCAAAGCGAACACACATTCCTTCTCGCCCCCACGCAAGATGCTGAGTCGCTCGGTCAAAATACGCCAGGTGAATTAAGCCAGGCTCATCACGCCGGGTCTGGCAACGCCTTCGATCTCCATTGCGCCACCTCCGCTGTGCTGCCCGCCGGTATCAACATAAATACCGACGAAAAGCAGACATTGGTCGATCATTGGGCTTTCCCAGCGCCACCAGCTAACAATACAGGCATTGATCCACCTCCGCCGAGATGAACCGGACCTAAGCAGGTCCGCAAATCATTTGGATTCATTTCGATCGGAGAAGTTTCATGAAAATGTATTGGCGCTTTGCCGCCATGATCGCCACGTCGACGCTGGTCATGTTCGGCCTGATGTATCTCAACACCTATGCTTTCGAGCACGTATTCTGGAGCGAAACCCGCGCCTGGATGGCGCTGGTCATGGGTGCCACCATGGCCGTCATCATGCTGGCGTATATGCTCTCGATGTACAAGAACACCAAGCTCAACATCGCCATTTTCGCTGGTTCAATCGTCGTGTTTTCGGGGGCGCTCTGGTTAGTGCGTAGTCAAGTCAGCGTTGACGACAGCGAATACATGCAGGCAATGATCCCGCATCACTCAATTGCCATCATGACCTCTGAACGCTCCCAGATTACCGATCCGCGCGTCCGCAAGCTCGCCGACGAAATCATCGAGGCCCAGGAGCGGGAAATTTCAGAAATGAAGTTTCTCATCGGTGACCTTGCGAATCGCGACGATAGTGGTGCGCCTGACGATGCCATCGATCCCGCGCTCGGCGACGAACCCGTAGAATTCATGACGGCAGGAGCCGCATTGGAGGGTGCGCAGATCGCCGGTCTGGATCCGGCAACGCTCGATGATGCCCAGATCGAAGAGGGTCTGGATGGAGATCGTCGCTGCGTGTTTCGCTACACCAGCGAGGGAAACCCTGTTTTCGCTTTTAACCCAGACGCTGACGGGGAAGATGCTGCCCTCATCAAAGTCAACGGAGCATTGGTTCGCTTGGCGTTGGCCAGCAATTCCGAGGGAGCCCTTCGGTATGAAGCGGGCGACATTCGGATCAGCCTGACTTCGGAGCAACAGGCACAGGGCTGGGATGCTGATCAGAACGAAGCCACCATGGTGTTCGAAATCGGATCCGAACTCCGCGTAGGCTATGGCGGCTACGTCGCCTGTTCTGCTTAAGGGAAGAGGAAGGGCCGGCAAGCCAGCGCGCCCTTCCTCGTCTGCCGCGTGCATTGATAGCCGACACCGCTTTGCCTCGGCCGCGCAACCCATCTCCGACGGGCTCGTCCGAGTAAGATCTGTCTATCGCGCCATGTCGAGCCGCCGTAGCAACTGAGCGTTGATCGCAACGATGACCGTGCTGGCAGACATTAGCACCGCCCCCACCGCGGGCGCCAGGACGATACCGGCCCAATAGAGCACCCCGGCAGCGAGCGGGATCGCAACAATATTGTATCCGGCGGCCCACCACAGGTTCTGGATCATCTTGCGATAGGTCGCGCGGCTGAGGGTTACGATGCGGGCAATGTCCCGGGGATCGGAACGCACTAGCACCACGTCGCCTGCTTCGACAGCAACATCGGTTCCCGCACCTATGGCCACACCTACATCCGCGGTGACGAGAGCGGGAGCGTCGTTGACGCCATCACCTACCATGGCGACGCGCTTGCCCCGGGCCTGCAGTTCCTTGATCTTGTCCGATTTCTGATCGGGCAACACGCCGGAAAAGACTGTATCTATCCCAAGCTCTCGACCCACAGATCGCGCAACGGCCTCTGAGTCCCCCGTCAGGATGACGACCTCGATACCCATCGACTGTAGCTTGGCTACTGCCTCCCTAGACTCCGGGCGTACCTGATCGGCGATCGCAAAAACGGCCAAAACGTTCTCGCCCTCCAAAAGATAGATCGCGGCCTGCCCGTTGTCACCAAAGCGAAGGCTTGCGTTCTCCATGTCATTGTCGAGCTCGACATTGCGTTCCCGCAACAACGCCGGCCCCCCAACGGACAAGCGGCGTGCCTCGACAACAGCCTCGACGCCCTTGCCAGCTGCCGCCTCGAAACTCGACGACCGCGGGAGCGCGAGACCTTTGTCTTCTGCGCTCTTGAGCAATGCCTGTGCGATTGGGTGTTCGGAGTCCCGTTCGACTGCTGCTGCGAGCGACAATACCGTATCCGGATCATTTTCCTTCGCGGCGACAATCTCGACCACCCGGTGGGAACCAAGCGTCAATGTTCCGGTCTTGTCGAATACGACCGTGTCGAGATTTCGCGCTTCCTCAAGACCGCGACGGTCCCGAATGAGCAAACCATTGCGGGCACCCAGGGTGGTTGAAATGGCCGTGACCAGTGGAACGGCGAGCCCTAGGGCGTGAGGACAGGCGATGACGAGCACGGTCACCACCCGGGTAACCGTAAAATCGATCTCGGCACCGAGCAGCGACCATGCGGCAAGGGTCGCGACACCGGCAACGATGGCAACGATAGTGAGCAGAAAGGCGGCCCGGTCGGCCAGCGCCTGGGCGCGCGAGCGGGATGATTGTGCTTGAGAAACCAGCCTCATGATGCCGGCCAAGGCCGTCTCCTGACCTGTTTGAAGCACGCGCACTCGAAGGGAGCCCTGCCCGTTCACGGTGCCGCCGAGCACTTCGGATCCATCTGTCTTGTCGACCAGTTGAGATTCCCCGGTAATCATGGATTCGTTGACAGCGCTTTTGCCCGACATGACGACGCCATCGGCCGGAATCGAGGCCCCTGGTCGCACAAGAACGACGTCATCCGTCCTGAGGCCCGACACGGGCACCTCTTCGGTCCTATCTCCTTCAATTACCCGTACAGCCAAATCGGGCAATAACTTCGCCAGTTCGTTGAGTGCGCCTTGCGCCTGGGAAATCGAGCGCATCTCGATCCAGTGTCCCAGCAGCATGATGGTCACCAATGTGGCCAGCTCCCACCACAGCGGGTGACCGTCGAACCCGAGCAAGACGGCAACGCTGTAGACAAACGCAACGGAGATGGCCAGCGAGATCAGCGTCATCATGCCCGGGAGCCGCGCCTTGAGCTCACCGATTGCACTGTTCAGAAACACCCACCCCCCGTAGATGAAGACAACCGTCCCAAAAAGGGCGGGAATGAATTCGGATCCTGGAAACCGTGGCGCCGTATACCCGAACCATTCCTGGATCATCGGCTCCCAAAACACCGTCGGAACTGTGAGGGCCAGTGAGAGCCAGAATTTGTCACGAAACATTGCCACCGAATGCCCCGCATGCTTGTCGCGTGCCGTGATGTCTTCGGTCTCGGCAGTGTCATGGACATGACGGTGTTGTTGGTGCTGATCCATTCCAATCCCTCTTCGCTCTTGCAACAGCCCTACATGTTTTCAGCCACGAGCACTGATCGCGGGTGAGACAACCTAAGGGTATCGTGCTCCTTCCAATGCTGGGAAGGTCAAGTCCTATTCGCGTCAATCCTTTGTTGATGCCGCCAGTGTTAGGTGGCGAAACCAAGGGAGGTTTCCGGTGTTCTTTGCCGTTTCGCAAATTCTCGACTTCTTTCTCACGCCGTCCAACGTTCTGTTGCTGGCCCTTCTGGCGGCGCTGGCGTTTTGGGTCATGAAGATCCGGAAACTGGCTGCCGCACTCGGGATCGTTTCGATTTTGGGATTGGCCCTTGCGGCTTGGTCACCTCTTGGCCCGTTCGCATTGGGCGTATTGGAAAACAGATTTCCCAGGACTGCACTACCCGACGATGTTGCAGGCGTCATCATGCTCGGTGGTGCTGTCGATACGCACATCTCTTTCGACCGGGACACACTCGTTCTCAATGAAGCCGGCG